>DASZLQ010000275.1:0-6863 GCA_035552295.1 Mycobacterium sp.
GCCTCGACGAACGTGTCCTCGGGCAGCGGGCGTTGACACACGGCGTGTGCCTCGTCGGCACTGAGCCCGAAGAGCCGCAGCACATTCTCGGTGACCGTGTCGGCAGCTCGCGCGTCGTCACGATCCGGGTCGTCCCGCAACAGCTTTCCGAGCCCTAACAGCGCGCCGCCGGCCATGGCGAGGCCAAGTTCCGGGTCGTCGATCTGGAACCTGCCCGCTTCGACGCCGGCTTTGATGTCGCGCAATGCCCGCGGCGCCAGGCCGCGTTCCGACGACAACAGCGCGGGCCCGTTCGCCAACAAAATCTCACTCTCCTGCGGGCGCCGACGGAACAGTCGGCCAGTCAGCCGGAAGCTGGTGGCGAATGTTTCGGCGGGGTCGGCGATGGACGCGGTGATGCGGTCCAGCATTGCCCCGTGGACGTCGAGGACGTCGGCGACCGCGGCCTCGAACAGCTGCTCCTTGCTGTCGAAGTGGTTATAGAAGGAACCCATCCCGACGTCGGCGGCCTGGGTGATCTCCAAGACCGGCACGTTGACCCTCCCTTCGGCGATCAACCGCTGCGCCGCCTTGACCAGCGCCGTTCTGGTGCGCAGTTTGCGCCGCACCAGGCGGTTGGGCGGCTCGGAACCGTCAGGCATCGCGCTCATGAGTAGAAGTATGCATCACTTTTGAGGATTTCGTCAGAAACCTTGACCGAACGTTGTCTCGTATGTGACGATTTCGTCAGTTAACCTAGGGATGGTCAATGATTCAAATGAAAGGCGCCCACCGGGACCTGCACAGTGAGCAGGGCGCATTACCCGGCGAACACCCCGGCCGCTCGCGGAACCCGGTGATCAAAATCGCCGACATCGCCTGGCTGGAATTCGAGAAGCCGGACTTGACCCGCGCCGAGGCTTTCGCGCGGGCCTTCGGCTTCCAGGCCGTTCGGCACGGCCCGGATGAGGTTCAGCTGCGCGGCACCCACACGGGCCCGCCGTGCGTGATCGTGCGCCGTGGGCAGCGGACGCGATTCACCGGCGCAGCATATCGGGCCTGCGATGAGGCGGACGTGCTGCGGGTGGCCGACAAATCCGGCGCCTCCGCGCGGCCGCTGCCGGAAACCATCGGCGGCTTGTCGGTCGACCTCATCGATCCCAGCGGCATGCCGGTGCGCGTCGTCGCTGGCATGCACGAACTGCCGGAGCTCCCCGGCCAGCAGCCGCACGTTTTCAACTTCGGACACGACGTGCGGCGCACCAACGCCCTGCAACGTCCGCCGCGCGTGCCTGCGCGGGTGCAGCGCCTGGGCCACCTGGTGGTGCAGTCGACCAGGTACCTCCAGACGTTGAACTGGTATCTGGACAACCTGGGGATGATCGTCAGCGACTTCCTGTTCTTTCCCGGCCAACGGGGACGCGGGCCGACCATGAGCTTCATCCGCTGCGACCGAGGATCGACACCGGCCGACCACCACACACTGGCGCTTGCGCTGGGTCCGGCCAACCGCTACGTACACTCGGCGTATCAAGTCAGCGACCTCGACGCCCTGGCGGCCGGCGGCGAATACCTCAGGGAAAGTGGTTATTTCCGGTCCTGGGGCATCGGCAGGCACATCCAGGGCAGCCAGATCTTCGACTACTGGCGCGATCCCGATGGCTTCCTGGTTGAGCACTTCTCCGACGGCGACCTGTTCGACAACACCCTCGACCCCGGCTGGGCGCCCTTCACCGCGTCAGGGTTAGCCCAATGGGGGCCCCCAGCGAGCAGAGACTTTCTCGGGACCGACCTCAAATCAGCTCGCCACGAACTGGTTTCGATGATTACCGCGCTCCGCGGCAGCAACGAGTTCGATATCCGCCGCCTCATCGGCCTACTGAAAGTACCCACCTCATGACCGTCTCCGTACTGCACACTGCGGACGCATGGTGGCGCAAAACGCCGAACGGCGCCGCGAAAATCGACACCGCCGCGACCACGACCGCGCAGCTGCTGGCCGACCGCGCCGCGATCGATGCTGCCGCCGCTAGCGCCGACACCGTCGCCGTCGAAAGTCTGAAACTGATCTCGCCGGTGACCCGACCGTGCCGAGTTGTGGCGCAGATGACCAACTTTGCATCGCATGTCAAGGACGCGGGCATGGACCCGGCGACGGTTCCGCTGACCTTCTTTCGCAAGGCATCGGCGTCGATCAACGGGCCGTTCGATGACATCGTCAAACCCGCACACGTCAAGCTGCTCGACTACGAGGTGGAGATCGGGCTGGTGATCGGACGCGCAATCCCGGTCGGCACCAGTATTTCCGATGACGACCTCACCGAATTCATCGCCGGGCTGGTCGTCACGAACGATGTTTCCGCACGCGACATACAGCTTCCGCAGACGCAGTTCTACGAAGCCAAGTCCTATCCGACGTTCACACCGGTCGGTCCGGAGTTGGTACTGCTCAACGCCGACGAGCTCAACAGGTTCGGCGATCTGCGGCTACGCCTGAGCGTTAGTGGTGAGGAGCGCCAGAACGCGCTCGTTGACGGGGACATGCTGTATCGACCACTGCAGGCGCTGCAGTCACTCACCCAGTTCCAGGAACTCGCCGCGGGTGACCTGATACTCACCGGCACCCCTGTCGGCACCGCGCTGAGCGCCCCGCCCAAGCCGGTGGAGATCATCGGAAACCTCTTGCCACCGGCGATCAAGTGGAAGGTGTTTTTCAAACGTCAGGCCGGCAACCCGAAATATCTGCAGCACGGCGACATCGTGGAGGCGTCGGTGGCCACCGACGACGGGGTCATCGACCTCGGAGCGCAGCGCACAGCTATTCGATTCGCGTGACCGACAAGGCTATTCGGCGCGTTCCCGTTGTCATAGTCGGCGCCGGGCCGACCGGCGTCACCGCAGCCACGCTGTTGGCGCAGTACGGTGTGGAATGCCTTGTCCTCGACCGGTTTCCTGGCGTATACCCGCAGCCGCGTGCCGTGCACCTGGACGACGAAATCTACCGCGTCATCGCCCGTCTCGGGATCGCTGAGGACTTCGCGGCGATTTCGCGACCCACGCTGGGTTTGCGCTTGCTGGACAATCGCTTCAGGGTACTTGCCGAGTTCAACCGCGACACGGCCCACAGCCACAACGGCTTCCCGCGGGCCAACATGTTCGACCAGCCGGAGTTGGAAGCCCTGCTGCGGGCAAACCTCAATCGCTTTCCGAACGCCCAATTGCGCGGTGACGCCGAGGTTACCGAGGTGAGTGCGGACGAGAATCGCGTGCGAGTCACCTTCACCGACCGCTCCGACGGCCAGGTTCACCAGGTGGACGCCGACTACCTGCTGGGCTGCGACGGCGCCAACAGCATCGTGCGGGCCCAGATCGGCTCAGTCATGCGGGATTTGAAGTTCGAGCAGCGCTGGCTGGTTGTGGACGTCGCCGCCGAGGCCGACCTGCATCAGTGGGACGGCGCGCACCAAGTCTGTGACCCGGTTCGCGCGGGAACGTACATGCGCATCGGAGCGGCGCGGTACCGGTGGGAGTTCCAGTTGCTGGCCGGCGAAAGTGCTGACGACTTCGGCACCTTGGAGACATTGCGGCCACTGATCGCGCCCTGGATTGCCGACGTCGTGGACAGTGAACTGACTCTGTTGCGCGTCACAGAGTACACGTTCCGCGCCCAGATCGCCGACCGGTGGCGCCGGGGCAACATCTTCATCCTCGGCGACGCGGCGCACCTCACTCCCCCATTCATCGGCCAGGGCATGGGTGCAGGGCTGCGGGATTCGATGAACCTTGCCTGGAAGATCGCCGGAGTCCGCGACGGCGCGCTTGCGGCAGACGTTCTGGACAGCTACGAGCAAGAGCGTAAACCGCACGTTCGGGCCATGATCCGGCTGGCGCTCACAGTCGGCCGGTGTATGACTGGCGGCGGCCACGTGGGCAACCTGGTGCGCCGCGTGGTGCTGCCCCGGCTGCGGTTAGTCCCGGGCCTGCGCGACATGGTCGTCGACTCCACCACGCCGGCGTTGCACTCTTCTGCGCTGGTGCGCAAAGCCCGCCGGCCGCGCCAGCTCGCCGGCATGCTGTGCCCGAATCCACTTCTGCCCGAAGGCCATCGGCTCGACGACATGCTCGGCGCCGGTTTCGCGATGATCACGACCAGTCCGCTTGGCGCTGAAGCCGAGGCATCGCTGCGGCAGCGCGGAGTCGTGGTGCTGGTCGCCCAACCTGGCGGCGCGCTCGCGACGTGGCTGCGCCACGGGCGGGCCGCGGTCGCGATCGTACGTCCCGACCGAACGGTCATGCGCGCCGGACGTGACGTTGCTGCGCTGTGCGCGTGGACCACCAGCGTCCTTCACGACCGCCCGTACGGCTCACTCACGACGGCCGGGCGACGATCAGCGGCCTCCGAACCGAATGCAGGACTGCGTTGCTGACCGAGCCCAGCATGCCGGCTAAACCGCCCCGGCCGTGCCTACCCACGACGACAAGCTGCGCGGAGCAACGCTATAAACCGGAGGGGTGGTCGGTCGTGAGGCTTTGGTCCTCAACCATCGGGACAAAGGGCTTCGGCGGCCGATACGGTTGCCAATGACACAAGGGGGACCCGATGGAACACCGCGATCACGACTCCACCGACCGCCTGTTGCAAGAACTGTTGTGGACCTATGGGCCATGCGGCCAGGAAAATGCGATGCGGGCCGTGTGTGCCCGCGAACTTCAACCCGTCGTGGATGACATGTGGACCGATGACGCCGGCAACCTGGTCGGCTACATCGGCGCTGCGGGCGGTCCGGGCGACGACGCCACGGTGAGTGACCACGGGCACCGGTCGGCCGCGACTGGCAGCTCGGCCCCCGCGACGCGGGTCATGGCGCACATGGATGAACTGTCCATGCTGATCAAGCGGGTCGAACACGACGGCACGCTGCACCTGACGGAGCTGGGAGTGATGTATCCCGGCAACTTCGGGCTCGGCCCGGTCGCTCTGCTCGGCGACCGCGAAACGCTCACCGCGGTGCTCACGCTCGGCTCCGAGCACACCACCAAGGAAAGCCCGCGGATCTGGGAGACCAAACCCGATCAGGGCGACCGCGCGCTGGATTGGCAACATGTGTACGTCTTCACTGGCCGCACCCCTGAGGACCTGGCCGCAGCGGGGGTGCACGCCGGCACCCGGGTGTGCGTCGACCGCAGCAAGCGAGACCTGGTCGACTTCGGAGATTACGTCGGCGCCTACTTTCTCGACGATCGCGCCGCGGTAACCGCCCTGCTGCGCGCCGCTCGCTTGTTGCGCGATGGCGGGCAACGACCTGCCGAGGACGTTTATCTCGTGTTCACCACCAACGAGGAGATCGGCGGGGTCGGCGGCTCTTACGCCAGTGCCAGCCTGCGCGGCACACTCACCCTCGCCTTAGAGGTCGGGCCTACCGAACGGGAGTATGCGACCAGCGTCGCCGGCGGTCCGATCATCGGCTACAGCGACGCGTTATGCGTCTACGACAAGGACATCGCCGACCGGCTGATTAGGATCGCCACCGACCGCGGACTGTCGCCGCAGCCGGCGACGTTGGGCGCGTTCATGTCCGACGCCTCGCACTCGAAGGCCAGCGGGCTGACTCCGCGCGCGGGGCTACTCTGCCTGCCCACGCTGAGCACCCACGGTTTCGAAGTCATGCGACGCAATGCAATTGATGACATGGCCGCGATCGTCGTCGACTTCCTGACCGAACCCGCTTAGACCCGGCGCCGTTGCAGCTGCGCGATAATCCAAAACGGTAAGGCCACGAACAGCGTGCCACCGATCAGGTTGCCCACGGTGGTAATGCAGACGTTGGTGAGCAAGCCGTCGTCGCCGAAGCCCCAGCTGATGCCCGCGCGCGGCGCCGCGGGGTGAAAAAGATTGAGCAACAAGGGAAGCCCGACGAACCCGACGTTGGCGATCACATGTTGGGTTCCCCCGATGACAAATGCGAACGGGCCGTAGAACGCGAACGCCATCCGTGCCACGTCACTGCGGGCCTTGAAGAACATGCACATCGAGGTCTGCAGGAACCAGGTGCACACCACCGCAAGCAAGAGCGCGGTCCAGAACGGCTGGCCGGCCTTCTGGCTGCCGACGGTAGCCGCCCGCTCGGCAAAGGCGCCCAAGTACGGACCTCCGGCGGCACCGCACACCGTGACGAACACCAGCGCGCCGGCGATATTGCCGATCAGGCCGACGACGACCAAGAACCCGTAGCTGCGGAGACTGAGGCTCCGTTTGAGCACGGCGAGCAGCCCGGCGGCCATGTCCGCGGTAATCAGCGACATGCCGGACACCAGTATGAGAACGAAGGACATACCGAATGCCAAGCCCATCAATAGGCTCGCAACGCCTGGTGTCTTGACTCCGGTGCTCACCACCAGAGCCAGCAGTGCTCCAAACGCCACCATCGCGCCACCGACCAGAGAGCGCATCAGAAATGCCCACGGATGTGCGGCTTTCTCCACTGCCATACCTGCGACGCGATCCACCATGGCCCCCACGCTGAGCGGCTCGAACGGATCCTCGCCTGCGTGGTTGGTGGCGACGCCAGAAGGGAAGGCTGCCAACGTGTTCTGCGTCGAGGCCTGTCTGCCTAGTTGCGGCGCCTGCGCGTTGATCGTCATCCGTGTTGGCCTTCCCTGAGGTTGTTGATCGCATTGATGACCCCCGCAATGTGCTCGTCACTGAGCTTCTCCCCGTCAAAGACGTGGCCGAGCAGGATCTTGAGGTCCAGCATTTGTTGCAGGTAGACCAGGCACGGGGGGCAGTCTTCGAGGTGTTTCGCGACGATCGCTCCCCACTTCTGCGGATCTGAGTCGACAAGATCGTCGACGAGCCGAACGAAGTCGACGCAGTCGATAGCGGG
>DASZLQ010000276.1:0-5016 GCA_035552295.1 Mycobacterium sp.
GTCGTCGAGGCGATGAAGATGGAACATTCGCTGACCGCACCGGTTTCGGGGCGAGTTGAGGTGCTGGTCTCGGTCGGCGACCAGGTGTCAGTGGACCAGGTATTGGCACAGCTGATCCCGGACTCCGAAGAGGCCACAGAAAGCAAGGATTAGAGGATCATGACAACTTCCATTACGGCGGGGACGTTACCCAAGGAATACGAGGATCTCCGCGACACGGTTGCGGACTTCGCGCGTACCGTGGTTGCACCGGTGTCGGCCAAACACGATGAGGAGCACAGCTTCCCGTACGAAGTCGTCGCCAAGATGGGCGAAATGGGGCTGTTCGGCCTGCCGTTCCCAGAGGAATACGGCGGCATGGGCGGCGACTACTTCGCGCTGTCACTGGCACTTGAGGAGCTGGGCAAGGTTGACCAATCCGTGGCGATCACGCTGGAAGCCGGCGCGAGCCTCGGAGCGATGCCGATCTACCGGTTCGGCACTGAAGAACAAAAGCAAAAATGGCTGCCTGACCTGACGGCCGGGCGGGCGCTGGCCGGCTTCGGGCTCACCGAGCCAGGCGCCGGCTCCGACGCAGGCGGCACCCGCACCACCGCCCGGCTCGAGAATGGCGAGTGGGTGATCAACGGCAGCAAGCAATTCATCACCAATTCGGGCACCGACATCACCTCACTGGTCACCGTCACCACGGTCACCGGGACCATCGCCGACGGCAAGAAAGAGATCTCGACGATCATTGTGCCCAGCGGCACACCGGGATTCACCGTCGAACCGGTCTACAGCAAGGTCGGCTGGAACGCCTCGGACACACACCCGCTGAGCTTCGCCGACGCCCGCGTCCCGGAGGAGAACCTGCTGGGCGCTCGCGGGACCGGTTACTCGAACTTCCTGTCGATCCTGGACGAGGGCCGAATCGCGATCGCCGCGCTGGCCACCGGCGCCGCGCAGGGCTGTGTCGACGAAAGCGTCAAGTACGCCAAGGAGCGCCAGTCGTTCGGCCAGCCCATCGGCTCCTATCAGGCGATCAGCTTCAAGATCGCGCGGATGGAGGCACGGGCACACGTCGCCCGCACGGCGTATTACGAAGCGGCGGCGAAGATGTTGGCGGGCAAGCCATTCAAGAAGGAGGCGGCGATCGCGAAGATGATCGCGTCGGAAGCGGCGATGGACAATGCCCGCGACGCCACCCAGATCCACGGCGGATACGGCTTCATGAACGAGTATCCGGTGGCACGGCACTACCGAGACAGCAAGATCCTCGAAATCGGCGAGGGCACTACCGAGGTGCAACTGATGCTCATCGCGCGATCCCTGGGGCTGTCGTGACCTCGGGGGAGCAGGGCGGTAAGTCGGTTGTCCAGCGCGGCTTGTGGTTTGAGGAGTTCGAGATCGGCACGACATATCTGCATCGGCCCGGCCGCACCGTCACCGAGGCTGACAACGTGTTGTTCACCACGCTGACCATGAACACCCAGTCGCTGCATCTCGACGCGGCGTGGGCGGCCGGGCAGCCGGGCTTTCGGCGCGAGCGGCTGGTGAACTCGATGTTCACGCTCGCGACGCTGGTCGGGCTATCGGTTGCACAGCTGACGCTCGGCACTGTTGTGGCCAACCTCGGCTTCTCCGAGGTTTCGTTCCCCAAACCGGTCTTCCACGGCGACACCCTCTACGCCGAGACCGTGTGCACCGACAAGCGCGAATCGAAGAGCCGCCCCGGCGAAGGCATCGTCACCCTTGAGCACACCGGGCGCAACCAGCACGGCGACGTCGTTGCGCGGGCTGTGCGCACCACGCTGGTACAGAAGCGGGCCGCTGAGCAGGAGGCGCGATGAACCTGCGTGCCGCCGGCCCCGGGTGGCTGTTCTGCCCGGCCGACCGACCCGAGCGTTTCGCGAAGGCCGCGGCCGCCGCCGATGTGGTGATTCTCGACCTCGAGGACGGCGTGGCCGAGGTGGACAAGCCTGCTGCCCGCAAGGCACTGCGGGAGACCCCGCTGGACCACGAGCGCACCGTTGTGCGAATCAACGCCGCAGGCACCGATGAGCAGGCCCGCGACCTGGATGCCCTGGCCGACACCGCCTATACGACGGTGATGCTGTCCAAGGCCGAATCGGCCGCGCAGGTGACCGCACTCGCGCCGCGTGACGTCGTCGCACTGGTGGAGACGCCGCGCGGTGCGGTGTTCGCCGCCGAAATCGCCGCGGCGGAGGGCACCGTGGCGATGATGTGGGGTGCGGAGGACCTGGTTGCCACGTTGGGCGGCAGCTCCAGTCGGCAGCCCGATGGCGCCTATCGCGATGTCGCCCGCCAGGTCCGCTCGACGATCCTGCTCGCGGCGTCCGCGTTCGGCCGGCTCGCGCTCGACGCCGTGCATTTGGACATCCGTGACATCGAAGGCTTGCAGGCGGAGGCCGACGACGCCGTCGCGGTGGGATTCCATGCGACCGTCTGCATCCACCCGACCCAGATCCCGGTGGTGCGCAATGCCTATCGGCCCGGCGAGGTGAAGCTGGACTGGGCGCGAAGGGTTTTGGCGGCAGCGCAGACCGAACGAGGAGTGTTCGCGTTCGAAGGGCAGATGGTCGACTCGCCGGTGCTCAAGCACGCGGAAATGCTGCTGCGGCGAGCCGGGGAGTCCGCCTGAAGGGTCACGATTGGTGGCCGGCGCGACACGTTCGGTACGTATCCGCGATCAACGAGGTCTCTTCGCATTTGAGCGCATAATGGGAAGTGCGCCAGTGTCGCAGCGAGCGGAGCCTTTCGTGCAGCTGGCGATCGACTTCGGCTCGCGGTAAGCCCCGGCCGTGGTGGCGCGACCGCTCGAGCGAGGGAGGCGGTATGGCAGGGGTAACTCGGATGCCGATGACTGTCGACCTCGAGCCGGTGCAACTTATCGCTGCGGATGGCACGCCGACGGCCGAAAGCCGGTACAGCCGCGACCTTCGTGCCGAGACACTGTGCTGGCTCTACGAGATGATGGTGGTCACCCGGGAGCTGGACACCGAGTTCGTCAACCTGAAGCGCCAAGGACAATTGGCGCTTTTCGCGTCGTGCCGGGGGCAGGAAGCCGCCCAAGTCGGCGCGACGGCCTGCCTGCGCAAGACCGACTGGCTGTTCCCCCAATATCGCGAGTTGGGCGCTTTTCTGGTGCGCGGAATCCCGCCCGGAAACGTGGGCGCCGCGTGGCGCGGCACCTGGCACGGCGGGCTGGAATTCACCAAGAAATGCTGCGCCCCGATATCGATTCCGATCGGCACCCAGACCCTGCACGCGGTCGGAGCGGCGATGGCCGCACAGCGCCTCGGCGAAGAATCGGTGACGGTGGCTTTCCTCGGTGACGGTGCCACCAGCGAGGGCGACGTGCACGAGGCCCTGAACTTCGCAGCGGTGTTCACCACGCCGTGCGTGTTCTACGTGCAGAACAACCAGTGGGCGATCTCGGTGCCGGTCTCCAAACAGACCGCCGCACCTTCCATCGCGCACAAGGCGATTGGCTACGGCATGCCCGGCATCCGGGTGGACGGCAACGATGTGCTGGCGTGCTACGCGGTGGTGGCCGAGGCCGCCGCCCGGGCCAGGGCCGGTGGCGGCCCGACATTGATCGAGGCGGTCACCTACCGGCTCGGCCCGCACACCACGGCCGATGATCCGAGTCGGTACCGGACCCAGGAAGAAGTCGATCGCTGGGAGGCGTTGGACCCAATTCCCCGTTACCGCACGTACTTGCAGGGCCAGGATCTGTGGTCGGAACGCCTGCAGCACAGGGTCGTTGCCCGGTCGAAACGAATGCGGACCGAACTGCGCGATGCGGTGTTCGATGCGCCTGACATCGATATCGACGAAGTTTTCACCACCGTCTACGCCGAAATCACGCCCGGGTTGCAGACGCAGCGCCAACAGCTGCATGCCGAACTGGCCCGAAACGACTGAGGGGCGTGAATGACCCAGCTCGCTGATCCTCCGGCCCGCCCCGACCAAACGCTCACGAAGGCGGTGGCCGCAAAGGGAAATGGCGCGCTGGGCGCGCAACCGTTGACCATGGTGCAGGCGCTCAACCGCGCGCTGCATGACGCGATGGCCGCCGATGATCGGGTCCTGGTGTTCGGCGAAGACGTCTCGGTCGAGGGTGGGGTGTTTCGGGTAACCGAGGGGCTCGCCCAGGCGTTCGGCGAGAACCGATGCTTCGACACTCCGCTGGCGGAGTCTGCGCTGATTGGAATCGCGGTCGGACTGGCCCTGCGCGGCTTCGTGCCGGTGCCCGAGATCCAGTTCGACGGCTTCTCCTATCCGGCGTTCGATCAGGTGGTCAGCCACCTGGCGAAGTACCGCACCCGTACTCGCGGCGAGGTGAACATGCCGGTCACCGTCCGGATACCGTCGTTCGGCGGTATCGGTGCGGCCGAGCATCATTCGGATTCCACCGAGTCTTACTGGGCGCACACCGCCGGCTTGAAGGTGGTGGTCCCGTCGACTCCGTCTGACGCCTATTGGCTGCTTCGGCACGCGATCGCCTGCCCGGATCCGGTGATCTACCTGGAGCCGAAGCGGCGCTATCAGGGCCGCGGCGTCGTCGATGCCAGCCGGTCCGAACCGCCCATCGGTCAGGCGATGGTGCGCCGTCCCGGCACCGACGTAACGGTCATAACCTACGGCAGCCTGGTGAACACCGCCGTGGCCACAGCGGAAGAGGCTCAGCGCCAACACGGTTGGAGCCTGGAGGTCATCGATCTGCGGTCGCTGGTCCCGCTGGACTTCGACACAGTCGCGGCGTCGATCCATCGAACCGGCCGTTGCGTCGTGATGCACGAGGGGCCACGCAGCCTAGGCTATGGAGCCGGTTTGGCTGCACGAATCCAGGAGGACATGTTCTACGAGCTGGAAGCACCGGTATTGCGCGCCTGCGGATTTGACACGCCTTACCCGCCGGCGCGGTTGGAGAAGTTGTGGCTACCGGGCCCCGACCGGCTGCTGGACTGCGTCGAACGCGCGTTGGAGCAGCCGTGAGCGCTGAAGAAC
>DASZLQ010000277.1:0-2470 GCA_035552295.1 Mycobacterium sp.
TTCATCAGCTTGTCGATGTCGGCGTCCGCCACGCAGTTGAGCGTGTTGGCGCCACCGGCGGCCAGCATCCCGCCGATCAGCGTGTTGAGGATCAGCAGCGGATTCACGGTGCCGCGGTGCGCGAGCAGCATTGCCGGTATCGCGGTGACGAGCAGCAGTTCGATCACCCGCGGCTTGGTCAGCGCCAGGTAAGCGAGCACCGTGCCCTGCACTCGGGTCGGTACTCGGCTCGGCGCGACGCGCCCGCGAACGCTCACGCAATAACTCCTCGGGGTTGCAGCAGCGCGCAGCATCTACTACGCACGATGGTAGACCGCGTGCCCGCAGCGGCCGGCCCGCAGGGTCTCTTCACGCAGATTTTCCCGATTGCGGGACTGATTGCAAAGCGTGATTAGCCTGCGCGTAATTTTCACAGCGGCCGGCCCTGCGTACCCGAAATCCTGCACTGCAAACGCCGGCACTCCCGCACTAGGGTGAGGATTGATCAGCTTGATGACCCAAGGATTGAGTCTGTGACCACACTCGAAGAGATCTCCACGCTTACCCGACCGCGCCTTCCCGACGACTGGACCGAGATCGATTCGGCCGCGGTCGACACCATCCGGGTGCTGGCCGCCGATGCGGTCCAAAAAGTCGGCAACGGGCACCCCGGGACGGCGATGAGCCTGGCCCCGCTCGCGTACACGCTGTTTCAGCGCACGATGCGCCACGACCCCAGCGATCCGCACTGGTTGGGCCGCGACCGATTCGTGCTGTCGGCCGGGCACAGCAGCCTGACCCTGTACCTGCAGCTCTACCTCGGCGGCTGGGGCCTGGAACTGTCCGACATCGAATCGCTGCGCACCTGGGGATCCAAGACTCCCGGGCACCCGGAGTTCCGGCACACCAAAGGTGTTGAGATGACCACCGGCCCGCTGGGGCAGGGCCTGGCGTCAGCGGTCGGGATGGCGATGGCGTCGCGCTACGAGCGTGGTTTGTTCGACCCGGACGCCGCTCCCGGAGATAGCCCGTTCGACCACCACATCTTTGTGATCGCCTCCGACGGGGACATGGAAGAAGGCGTGACCTCGGAGGCGTCGTCGTTGGCCGCCGTGCAACAGCTGGGCAACCTGATCGTGTTCTACGACCACAACCAGATCTCCATCGAGGACGACACCAACATCGCGCTGTGTGAGGACACCGCCGCCCGTTACCGCGCCTACGGCTGGCACGTCCAAGAGGTGGAGGGTGGCGAGAACGTCGTCGACATCGAGGAGGCCATCGCCAACGCACAGACCGTCACCGACCGGCCGTCGTTCATCTCGCTGCGCACCATCATCGGCTACCCGGCGCCCAACCTGATGAACACGGGCAAGGCGCACGGCGCGGCGCTGGGAGACGACGAGGTCGCGGCCGTCAAGAAAATCCTCGGCTTTGATCCCGACAAGACATTCGAGGTCCGCGAAGACGTCATCACCCACACCCGCGGGCTGGTGGCCCGCGGCAAAGAGGCCCACGAGCGCTGGCAGCCGGAGTTCGAGGCCTGGGCGCAGCGCGAACCCGAACGTAAAGCCCTGCTGGACCGGTTGACCGCGCAGCAGTTACCCGACGGCTGGGACGCCGACATACCGCACTGGGAGCCGGGGTCCAAAGCGCTGGCCACCCGCGCCGCGTCCGGTGAAGTGCTGACGGCGGTGGGACCGAAACTGCCCGAGCTGTGGGGCGGCTCAGCCGACCTGGCGGGCAGCAACAACACCACCATGAAGGGCGTGGATTCTTTTGGCCCGCCGTCGATTTCGACCAAGGACTACACCGCGCACTGGTATGGCCGCACCCTGCACTTCGGTGTTCGCGAACATGCGATGGGCGCCATCTTGTCCGGCATCGTGCTGCACGGGCCGACCCGGGCTTACGGCGGCACGTTCCTGCAGTTCTCCGACTACATGCGTCCGGCAGTGCGGCTCGCGTCGTTGATGAACATCGACACCATCTACGTGTGGACGCACGATTCGATCGGGCTCGGCGAGGACGGCCCGACCCACCAGCCGATCGAGCATCTTTCGGCGTTGCGCGCCATCCCACACCTCTCGGTGGTGCGTCCCGCCGATGCCAACGAGACCGCCTATGCGTGGCGCACCGTCCTGTCCCGCGGCAACGGCAGCGGCCCGGTCGGCCTGATCCTGACCCGGCAGGGCGTGCCCGTGCTGGAGGGCACCAACTTCGAGGGTGTCGAACGGGGCGGCTACATACTCGGCGACGACGGGGGCGAGGAGCCCGACGTCGTGTTGATTGGCACCGGCTCCGAGGTCCAGCTCGCGGTGGAGGCCCGGAAGTTATTGGCGGACAGAGACATTGTCGCGCGGGTGGTGTCGATGCCGTGCGTGGAGTGGTTCGAATCCCAGTCCGAGGAGTACCGCGACAGCGTGCTGCCCCCATCTGTGTCGGCCAGGGTCGCCGTCGAGGCGGGTGTTGCGCAGTCCTGGCACAAGCT
>DASZLQ010000278.1:0-35650 GCA_035552295.1 Mycobacterium sp.
GCAGCGGCAAGCCCTGCCAGGGAGAACATCATCACGAACGGCGACTGGCCGCTGGGGAACTCGCGCCAGGGGACCACCGTGAGAATCGCCAGTAGCGCACCGATGTAGAAGATCGCGACCCGCAACGGAACGGCGTTGATCGCCCGGGGGAGGGTGCGGCGAGGGTTCACCGTCTCGGCCGCCGCAGTCCCGACGAGTTCCACACCGACGAATGCGAAGAACGCGATCTGGAACCCCCCGGCCACGCCCATGAATCCGGTAGCGAAGAATCCACCGTCGTTCCAAAGATTCGCAATCGTCGCGTGGTGACCTTGCGGCGAAACGAAATTCGTCGCCAGAAGAACCACACCAACCCCGATGAAGCACACGATCGCGACGACTTTGATCAGGGCGAACCAAAACTCCGCCTCCCCGAAGTTGCGGACGCTGAACAAGTTGAGCATCAGGATCAGAGCACAGGTGACCAGTGCCGGTAGCCATGCGGGCAGATCGGGCCACCAGAACTTCGCGTAGCCGGCGATCGCGACGACTTCCGCGATGCCGGTGGCGATCCAGGCGAACCAGTACGACCACCCCACGAAGAAGCCCGCCGCGGGGCCCAAAAGGTCCGCCGAGAAGTCAACGAACGACTTGTAATTCAGGTTGGACAAGAGCAGTTCGCCCATCGCGCGAAGCACGAAGAACACGAAGAACCCGATGATCCCGTACACCGCCACAACCGCCGGACCGGCGAGCGAGATCGTTCGCCCGGACCCCATGAATAGACCGGTGCCGATCGCCCCGCCGATTGCGATCAACTGAATATGACGGTTAGAGAGGCCCCGATGCAGTTGCGGTACAGCGGCATTGGGCGCGGCGACGTCGTCGCACATGTGTCACGTCCTCGTCAGTTACGAGCCGTTCTAACCGATGCTCCGCACCTAGCCCGATGTCTTGACGACGAGCTTGCCGACGTTCTTGCCATCGAAGAGCATATTGATCGCCGTCGGCAGCTGCTCGAAGCCCTTGACGACGGTCTCCAAGGGCGTGAGCCTGCCCTGGGTGATCAGGCCGGCGATCTCGCGAATCGCGTCGGGCGCGCAGCCGAAGTGGTCGAGGACAATGAAGCCCTGCAGTGTCGCCCGCTGGATCAAAAGGTTTGCAAGCGCGCGCGGTCCGCGCGGCGGATCGGCCGAGTTGTAGCCCGAGATCAGGCCGCACAGTGCGACGCGCGCGCCGACGTTGAGGCGCGCGAAGATCGCGTCCATGATGTCGCCGCCAACGTTTTCGAAGTCGACATCGATGCCGTTGGGCGTCGCCGCGGCGAGCTGGGCGGCCCAATCGTCGGCGCGGTGGTCGACTGCCGCGTCGAAGCCGAGCTGGTCGGTGAGCAGCGCGCACTTCTCCGGCCCGCCGGCGATCCCGACGACGCGGGCACCGTCGGCCTTGGCAAGCTGGCCGGCTACCGAACCGACTGCACCGGCCGCGGCCGAGACGACCACCGTCTCGCCCGGCTGCGGCTTGCCGATGTCGCGGATTCCGACCCACGCGGTGAGCCCGGTCATCCCGAGCGCGCCCATATAGGCACTCGGCGAGATCCCCTCGGCGACGTCGACCGGGAACAAAGGCATCGCATCCGAGGCGACCGCGTAATCCTGCCAGCCGACGAGACCCTGCACGGTCTGGCCGACGACATAGTTCGGATTCTTCGACGCGACGACCTCGCCGAGCCCGCCCCCGCGCATCACCTCACCGATACCGACCGGCGGCAAATACGTGGGCGTGTCGTTGATCCACGTTCGGTTCGTCGGGTCCAGGGAGATCCAGTCAACGCGTACCAGCGCCTCGCCGTCCCCGATTTCGGGAACGGCCTCCTCAGTGAGCTCGAAGGTGTCCGGCCCGATGCGCCCGGAGGGACGCTCGCGGAGGAGGAAGCGACGGTTTCGATCAGACATGAGCGCACGGTACCGGACGCGGCATTGGTTGCGACACGCCGAGCGCGGAGGCGGGAGTGCTATAACGCAACGTATGTCAGGCACCGGTCACTCCATTACCCACGTCTCCGATACGGCCCGTTGGACGGCATTGCACCGGGCATCCGAATCTGCACGTGCCGATGCGTTGTTCAGCGACCCGCTCGCCGAGCGTCTCGCCGGTGAACACGGCCGCGCGATCGTCGCCAGGGTTCCGCGGACAACTCGCAACGGGTGGTGGCTGGTCGCGCGCACCAAGATCATCGACGACGCCATTGCCGAGGCGATTACTGACGGCTGTGACCGGGTGTTGAACCTGGCTGCCGGTTTGGACACCCGGCCCTATCGGCTGGACCTTCCGCCCGATCTCATCTGGGTGGAAGCGGATCTGCCGGCACTGCTTGCGGAAAAAACGCGGCTGCTCGCCGACCAGACGCCGCGATGCCAGTTGACCCGGACCGCGGTCGACCTGGCCGATCCGCACGCCCGAGACGCCTTCTTCGACGCCGCGCTGGACGGCGCCACCAAGGCGCTGGTGCTGACCGAGGGCCTGTTGATGTATCTCGAAGAGCGTGACGTCGTCGCGCTTTCAGACGCGCTCAAGCGACCCGAGGTCGCCTGGTGGATGCTCGAAATCGCCTTTCCAGGCCTGAAGAAGATGATGAACAAGAAGATGGCGGGCATGCTGCAAAACGCACCGTTCAAGTTCGCACCCGAGAACGGGCTGGCCTACTTCGAAGACCTCGGCTGGCGGACCGTTGAAGTCGAATCACTGTTCGAGGCTGCCCACCGGCTCCATCGCTTACCGATGCTGATGCGGCCGGCTGCCTGGCTGCTGCCTCAGTCGGATCCGCGCCGTCCGGGTCGCAGACCCTGGAGTGCGGTCGCCCTGCTCACCCATTGATTAGCTAGACGAGACCAGAGAACGCGGTCACGACACGCTATCCCACTGCTCGTCGGCTACATCGGGGATGCAGTGGTAGGCGATCACCGAAGTCCCGGGGTTCGCCACGCCGCCGTTGATGTTGAGGCAGGGACCGAGGGCGCTCGTGACCTGGCCGTTGGGCTGGGCATTCCACCGCGCGTTGTCCGCATTGTTCTGACAGCCCGAGAGCGTCACCGGGGTGGTATCCGCTGGGCTACTGATGGTCACGCACTGCCCGGGGAAGGCCGCGCTCTCGATCTGACCGGCAGGGTTGAAGACCCAGAGCTGGGACTTCGACCCGTTGCAGGGGTTGATCATCGTCGCCGTGTTGTTCCCATTCGGGCCGTCGAGACACACATTAGCGAGCCGGCTCTTCAACTGGACCGGGGCGGCGGCACCCGCCACACCAGCACTCAGCAGCGCGACACTGAACATTGCGCCGACTACGACGAGGGACCGGCGCGCACCGCCGATCAACTGTGATTCATTCATTTCGACTCCATCCTCGTAATAGGATTCTTACCCACCCTGCGGCAATATCAACGCCATCTGGACCCGCAATAACGCAGGCGTCGCTCAGGAGGGCGGTTAGCTCCGTGGACGTGGTGCGAGTTGCGATGGTGTCGAGCACCTTGATGGCCATGGCTGGTTTCTCGGCGGCCGGACCGGTGAGTGCTGACCCGCCGCCCACCCAGCTGATCACCACGGTCGCTATCGGACCTAACGGCCAACCCATCAATGGCTACCGAGAGGCGCCCGCGCAGGGCAATGTCTTCGCGGTCAACGACTGCACCACGCCGTCACCGTCGGCGCTCGCGGACAACATCTACTCTTGCTCGCCCAGCGCGGCCGGCGCGGGCACGTGCTGGCCGTCGACGGCCCGATCACTGCTGTGCGTGGACAACCCGTGGGACAAGACCTTGCATCGGGTGACCTATGGCGGCCAGCTCCGACCGGTGCAGCCCATCGCCTCACCGGAGCCGTTCGCGTTGCTTCTCGACGACGGAACACGTTGCCTGGTTCGCAATGGTGGAGCCTGGGGTGGCCGCGACGACGGTTACGTCGGCGCTTACGGGTGCGGCGAGCTCGGCGCGAACCCGGCGGTCCTGTGTCTTCCCAGGCAGGACGCTGGATCCTGCATCGACCGCTCGGCGCCGGTCTGGACGGTCAAGGTCGGTCAACTGGGCACCCCGACCGCCCACTTTCCGCCGCCTCAGACCCGCTCGGTGACGAGCGCGTGGTTCGCGGGAACAGTGTGACCGTCTACCAGACGCGGATCCAGTCGATCAGCATGTCCGCGGGATAGGTCCCGGATCCGGGATCGCCGCCGCCGGAACCGGCAACCGCAAGATTGAAGACCGGAAAAGCGGTGTAGCCAGAACCGTTGAACGGCCAATCCGGCAAAGAGCCGGCCGGTACATCGAAGTACGGTTGCGCGCCGTCGACGTAGTCCTTCCAGAAGCGGATGCCCGCCGCATCCCACTGGCATCGCCATGTGTGCCAGCCGCTATCCAAGGCGATGTTGTGCGTCTTCCATTCACCGCCGTTCGCTTTTGCATGGACGGTGGTGGCCGAGGGCCAGTTGCCGTTGCCGTACCACTCGGCTACGTCGATTTCACCCTGATCTTCATTGCCCAGCCAGTACGCGGGCCAGGCACCGGGAGTCAGGCAGTCCAGCTTGATCCGGGCTTCCCAGGTGTGGCCGACCCCGCCCCGCCAGAGACTCTGAACCTTGCCGCTGTAGTACGTAGGGCCGTCTTTGGCGGCACGTAGGACCAGGTTGGACTTCCCGTCGACGAACACGTTCCGACGGTCGTTGCGATACTGCCCGATGTTCTCGGGTCGCTCCCAATACGTCGGATCCTTGATCTGCTCGCGGGCTTGCGCGATCGTCCACTTCGACGAATCGGGGGCCGAGCCGGCCGGCCCGTCGAATTCATCCTGGAAAATGTAGGTCCCGGTTTGGCCGCTGGGCGCGGCGGGCGGCGGCATCCGACCCGCCGGCGCATCGGGTCGGGATGGGAAAGCCCTGGCCTCAGGGATGGGGAGCGCGGCCGCCAGCACGCCGATCCCTGCCGTCAACATCATGCGGCGGCGGTCCATCTCGGGCATAAGCAAGCGACGATAGCAGCCCAGGTAGTACGGGGTCGAAACAGGAATTGTGTCGGTGGCTGTCGCTAACCTTTGCAGCGCCGTCGCCCCAAAAGGGACGACGGCGATGTGGTGGCTCGGGATTTACCACGAATTCATGGCCAATTCTCAAGATGACCGATGGTTTGGTCTCAGGATTGGCTGGGCATTCTGGGATCACGAACCGATAACCACCTGTTGGTGGCTTTGAAGCGAGTTGACTAGCTCTGGGAGGAGTTGCAATCGTGGCGAATGCAGCAGGAGAGAAGGTTATTTTCCTTCACTCGCATCCCGCCTGGCTTGCGGCTCAACGGCGCGCGCGCGAGCGCAACGAAGCGATGCGCCGCCATCCTTCATTTCTGGCCCGGCAACGGGCTGCCGCCTCGGGTGACGACGTCGCCCCTGTCGCCCCTGTTCTCCGCCACTTCAAGGTGTACTCCAGCACCGACACGTCGGCCTGAAAACGCTTACGCCGCCTGGTTGCAGCGAATTAGACTGTGCCACATCGCGATAACTAACTAATTGCTCTTATTCGCTCCGATACTGACGCGTGTTTCCGCAGAAAAATTCGCGCGGCTGATCGGCTTTAGCCGACTCGCGGTCAGGGTCGAGAATGTGCCAGCCCGCCTCTGGTCTGGCGTTCGAATTGCCTTCCTTGGGGTCAAACTCGTTTACATCTGCCCCATGATCTACTACTGTTTGTAGTAGTCGATGGTTGGGAGACCCAGATGTCCAACGATTCGGATGCACTGACGGCCCGCCGTTCGCTAGCCGTGGCGGTGATCGTGTTCGCCGCGGCCTTCGGGCTGCACGGGATAGACCACCTTCGGCGGGGCATGGCGGCATCTCCGCCGGCAATCATGGTTGGCGGGATGATCCAGGGAGTTTTCGTGGTTGTCGCCATGGTGCTGATCTTGCGCCACCACCGATGGGCTTCCGAGGCGGCGATCGCCGTCGGTTTCGGCAGCGCGATGCTGTTCGTCTACGCGCATGTGCTGCCTACCTTTCTGCCCGGCTTTCAAGACAGCTTCGTTTCCGGACCACGGATCAATGTCACATGGTTCTCGTGGCTTACGGCCGTCGCCGAGATCGGGACTGGACTGGTACTCGGCTACGTGGGCTTGCAGGCACGTCGGAGTCGACCGACCGTCCATCTGACGGCCCTCGGCCACGGCGCGACCCGTTAGCCGAACCACTTGCGGGACAAGGTAATAACACATGCTGCATACCGAGGAATACGTCGGCATAATTCTCTCTGTGCCGCGAACACACAAAACGAAAGCGCTTGCCAACCCGGCTCAGCCGCATAGTGCGCTGCTGCACGAGTTGGAGCGCTACATCGAGGCCCACGACCCCGACGTGACCGACGTCAACGTGGTCAGCGCGACGGACACCGGTCAGGTTGACAAGAGCCATAAGCCGGTTCGCCACTGGTACCACGTCGAGTACGAAGCCTGAGAATGCCGCCGGCGGATCAGCTGGGCCCCGTGATCATGGGCATGAGGTAGTTGCGTACGTAGGCGCGGGTGTCGTCGATGGTGGCCAGGTTGATGCTGGTGTGTGGGGTGACGATGAAGGACAGCGTGAGGCGGGTGTTTAGCTCTGCGACGGTGCGCAGGTGGCGCTCCTGGGCTGGTGTCGTGGGGGCCGTGCCGTAGAGCTCGGTCCGCAATAGCGCCACCGAGTGGTCGCTGGCGTAATCGATGATCGCGCCGGCGTCGACGGTCAGGCTGGGCAGGATCGTGTCGGGCTCCGTGCGCAGCAACTTCTTGAGCAGCGTGTGTTCGCGCATGAACGTCACCGAGAACACGGTGCTGTAGACCATCCGGTCTTCGAACGTCGTGGCCTGCGAACGGGCCTGCGCGCTGCCGTCAAGGTAGCGACGCGCTTCGGCGAGCACGACGGCATCAATGAGAGCCCCCTTGGTGGGGAAGCGCCGGTAAAGAGTGGCGCGGCCGACGCCGCTACGGCGGGCGACGTCTTCCATGGTGGTGCGCCGGATCCCGACAAGTTCGGCCTGCTCGAGTGTGGCGGCCAGAATGCGGGTAGTGATCTCGTCGGGGTTGTCGATCTGGGCCAGAACGACGGGGTCGGGCGTGGCGAGTCGTCGCACGAATTCCGCCGTTCGGGTCGACGTCATTGGATTCCTCCTTGCTCCTTCGTGGCGGTCGCCGTATCGTGGCGATTGAGCCATACGAGACATTGATAGTCTCATCGTATCGCATGTCGCACAATTGCGACTGTGTCATGGGGAGGGATCGTTATGCATGTCGGACTACGGGCCCGGTGGGTGGCCATGCACGGCGCGCCCCGGGCGTATCTCGCCGTCAAGGCGTGGCGCGGCGACCCGCTGGCGCGGCTGCTCCGCAATCGGGTCTGTGGCGATGATCGTTACCCGCTGATGGAGGAGATCCGCGCCCGGGGACCCGTCATGCGCACGCGATTCGCATGGGCCAGTGTCGACTATGCGGTCTGCCGAGAAGTTCTGCGAGACAAACGCTTCGGCGTCACCGCACCCACGGAAATGGAATTGCCGCGGCCGCTGCGGGCGATCATCTCCAAGACCGACCCAGGCGTGGCCAACCCCGTCGAACCGCCCGCCATGGTGATTGTGGACCCGCCTGATCACACCCGCTATCGGCAACTTGTTGCGCAAAGCTTCACCCCGCGCGCGATCGACGCCCTAGGCACCCGGGTCGCCGAGGTGACGATGGACCTCATCGAGCGCGTCGCCGCTATGTCGCATCCCGATCTGATCGCAGATTTCGCGACGCATTTGCCCGTCGCGATCATCGCCGAGATTCTCGGCCTGCCTGTTGAGTCCTACCCGCGCATGCTCAAGTGGGGCCGCTGTGGCGCCCCGCTGCTGGATGTCGGAATCGATTGGAGGACCTACCGGGATGCCATCGACGGGCTCCGGGGCGCGGACGACTATCTTCTTGAGCACTTCCACAGATTGCGCACCGGCCGGCCAGGCGACAACCCGTTTACCCGGATGGCCGCCAACGGCAGCCTGACCGACCGCGAGTTCACCGCCAACGCCGCGCTGATTGTCGGCGCGGGCTTTGAGACCACGGTGAACCTGATAGGCAACGGCATCGTCATGCTGCTGGAGCACCCCGGGCAACTGGCGCGGCTACACGACAATCCCGACCTGTGGCCCGCCGCCGTCGAGGAGATCCTGCGCCTCGCCAGCCCCGTGCAGATGACTGCACGCACCGCCGGTTGTGATCTTGAGATCGCCGGAGCACACATCGCAACCGGCGAAATGGTGGCCCTGCTGCTCGGGGGCGCGAACCGCGACCCACACGTGTTCACCGATCCGGCCAGATTCGATATCACCCGGTCCAACGCACGCGAGCACCTGGCGTTCGCGTCCGGTGTGCACGCCTGCCTCGGTGCCGCCCTGGCCCGAATCGAAGGCGCCACCGCGCTGCGCGCGCTCTTCGAGACATTTCCCGACATGCGCCTCACCGCGCCCCCGCAACGGCGAGGCCTGGTCAACTTGTTCGGATACACGCGGTTGCCAGCGCAGCTCGGCAGCAGGAGGACGACAGAGGTCAACCTGCCCGCGTGAGGGTGTCGACGATTCGAGTAACTGCCAACAAACTTCGGGAGCCGTGATGTCCACCAAGAATCATCCCAACAACGCCCCAGGCATGCCGATGCTGTTCCCGGCCTGGCTAGACCGGTGGCAGATGAAGTACATGAATCCGGTCATGCGACGAGGGGCGCGCTATCTTCCGACGTTCGCGGTGGTCAAACACCGCGGTCGCACATCGGGCAAGCCGTACCGGACCGTCGTAAACGCCTACCGCAAAGGGAACGTGATTGCGGTCCTCTTGGGCCATGGCAAGGCCGACTGGGTCAAGAACGTGCTGGCCGCGGGCGAGGCGGATCTGCAGGTTCACGGGCGGGACGTGCGCATCACCAACGTGCGGGTGCTCCCCGCCGGTTCCGACGGCGAAGGCCTGCCGCGAATAGCCCGGCACGGAGCACGCCGCATGGGTGTGCTGGTCGCGGACATCGCCTGACACGCCGTCAAACTCGGCACCAGGAACGTCGTGACCGTCTAGAGCTTGCTTACGACGAAATCGGCGGCCTGGTTTGCCATGCCTGCGTCGATGTACGCACCCGCGAGATGTTGCGGCCAGTTTTCTTTCCAGGTGTTCGGGTCGGCCGGGTTGCAGACGGGATCGGCGCCGTGGCACAACTCGATGGTCCTGTCGTTGTAGATCGGGTTGAAGTTGGTGATCGCACCCGCCCACTGGCTTCCGTTGCCGAACAATGCGACAGCGGCGACGTGCTGATCGGTCCCGGGCGGCAGGGGGCTGTCGAAACCGAACGCGGAGATCGGCGCCGCGAGCACCACGTCGGTGACCGCCGCGCCGAGCGAGTAGCCACCCAGGACCAGCCGGGTGTTCGGACAGTTGTTGACCACGTCCTGTATGTGGTGGCTCATGTCGTTGGCGCCGACGTCAACCTCCGTGTCGGCGGGATACTTCACGGCATATGTGCCGATGGTCTTATTGCCGGCTTTGGATTCGACTGCGTTGATGAACGCGTTACCGAGTACGCCCGGCCCCGGTGATTCCTTTCGGCCGCGGGCGAAGACGATTTGCACCTGGGGACAGTCCGCCGCGGCGGCCGGCCCCGCGGCCCCCGGCGTCCCGGGCGGTAGCACCGCAGTAGCCAGCGGCAGCGAGGCTGCGATCATGGCCGCGGCTAGGCAAAGATCAACAAATTTACGGACAAGCAACACGTGCACAGCATGATCGTAAAGGGATCGCGGCCGCGCCGCTGGGCAGCCGAAAAGAGGCCCTTCTCCGAGCACCCGGTTGGGGCATCGACCACACTGACCGCACCGCCAAGCCGAACGATAGGTTCGGTGGATGAATCACGTAGACGCCAGTGCGCCCGAGCGCCTGTTCGCGCTGGCCGAGCAGGTGCAGGGTTTCATGCCTGCCGACGAGGGGCGCGCGCTCTACGATGCTGCGCTGCGGTACCTCGACGGCGGCGTCGGCGTCGAGATCGGTACCTACTGCGGCAAATCCACCTTGCTGCTCGGCGCAGCGGCGCTACAAACCGCGAGCGTGCTCTACACGATCGACCATCACCACGGCTCCGAGGAGCACCAGCCCGGCTGGGAATTCCACGACGCCTCGTTGGTCGACGAGGTCACCGGACTATTCGATACGTTGCCCACGTTTCGTCGCACGCTGGACACCGCGGGACTCAACGACCACGTCGTCGCCATCGTGGGCAAGTCACCGATCGTGGCGCGAGCGTGGCAATCGCCGCTGCAGTTCTTGTTCATCGACGGCGGCCACTCCGAGGCCGCCGCCACACAGGACTTTGACGGATGGGCGAAGTGGGTGACCCTCGGCGGCGCGCTGGTCATCCATGACGTGTTCCCGGACCCCAGGGACGGTGGGCGGCCGCCGTACTACATCTATTGCCGCGCCATCGATTCCGGTCAGTTCCGGGAGGTTTCGGCCACCGGCTCACTACGGGTGCTCGAACGCACCAGCGGCCAGCGGGGCCTGCAGATCTAGCACATTTCGGTCATCGGCCCGGCCCGGCGACCACACATTCGCAATCGAAGTCGGTCTGCAGGCCAATCGGCAGCTCGTCGCCGCGGAAGATGCCAGCGCCCGGCGTGGTGTCCGAGAGCGCGTCGGCCGCCAGGATCATCGCCGCCCCGGTCCAGGTGGTGCGCTCCTCGGGCCAGCGTTTCCCGTCCGCGAACACCAAACCCGTCCAGTACGATCCGTCGTCTTCGCGCAGGTGGTGCATCGCGGCGAATTGCCGATGTGCGGATGCCCGATGACCGATAGCATCGAGCGCCATCACCAGTTCGCATGTCTCGGCGCCGGTAACCCAGGGCCGGTCGTCCACACAGCGAATGCCAAGACCGGGGACCACAAAGTCATCCCACCGCTGCCTGATTCGCGCGACCGCCGCCGGGCCCCGTAGCGCACCATCCAGGATGGGGTAGTACCAGTCCATCGAATAGCGGTCCTTTTCGGTGAACGCCTCCGGATGCGCGACGATCGCGTGGCCCAGCCGGCCCAGTGCCAGCTCCCACTCGGGCTGCGGTTCCCCGACGAGGGCCGCGAGCGCCAGCGCGCAACGAATGCTGTGGAACACACTGGCGCACCCGGTCATCAGCGCTTCTGAGAGAGGTCCGGCTTCACTTCGCGCCCAACAGATCTCGCCGTAGCCGACCTGTAAGTCGATGACAAAATCGATCGCCCTTTGCACCACCGGCCACATCCGGGCGGCGAACGACTTGTCGCCGGTCACCAGCACGTGATGCCAGACACCGGTGGCGATGTATGCGCAGAAGTTGCTATCGCTGTTGGCGTCTTCGATGACCCCCGCGCGGAATTGGATGGGCCAGGAGCCGTCGGGCCGCTGCGTGCGGCGGTTCCACTCGAACGCGGCCCGAGCCGGCTCCAGCAGTCCCGCCGCGGTGAGCGCCATCGCGCATTCCACGTGATCCCACGGATCTGTGTGACCACCGACAAACCACGGAATGGCGCCTGACGATTCCTGCGCCGCGGCGATAGAAAGCGCGGTCTGGCGACATTGATCGGGAGTAAGGACGCCCGGAACCGCCGGCGGGTTAGACCGACGCAACTGAATGTCCCAGGGCCGCTTCGCTTTCAGCCAGCTGCTGCTTGACGAAATACATCGCGGCGCTCTTGCCCACGATCGGATTGAGCAGTGACTCCGCCAGCTGCGTTATCTTTGGTCTGCGCATCAGATCCCAAACCAGGAGTTTGTGGTACGCGGCTACTGCCGGATGATCGGCATTCGACACGCCCACCGCGCATTTCAGCCACCAGAACGGGGAGTGCAGCGCGTGCGCGTGATGGGCATGCGTCAATTCCATTCCGCCGCCCGCGATCTTGTCGCGCAACTCGCTCGCCCGGTAGATGCGCACGTGGCCGCCTTCGTTCGCGTGGTATTCGTCGGAAAGCAGCCAGCACACCCGCTCGGGAAGCCAGCGCGGGACGGTGACCGCCAGTGTGCCACCGACCTTGAGGACCCTGACCAATTCGGCGATCGCGGCGTCGTCTTGTGGTACGTGCTCGAGGATTTCCGAGGCGATGACGCAGTCGAACGTCTCGTCGGCGTATGGCAAGCTCAGCGCGTCACCGACAACGACCTTCGCCGCCGCCGCCGCGGGCGCCTCTCCGGTCTCGGCCATCGCTTGCAGGATGGTGTCGACGGAACGCAGTTCGGATTCATCGCGGTCGAAGGCGACGACGTCGGCGCCGCGCCGATAGGCCTCGAAGGCGTGCCGGCCGGCCCCGCAACCGACGTCGATCACCTTGGTGGACAGCCCGATACCGAGTCGGTCGAAATCTACCGTCAGCATCGCGCGATCGCCCGCTCGTAGACCTGCACGGTTTGAGCCGCCACTGCTTCCCAACTGAACACATTGATCGCGCGGTTCCGGCCCGCCGTGCCCATGGTGCGGCGCTTTTCCGGCGAGTCGAGTAGCTCGCCGAGCGCGCGGGTCAGGGCATCGACGTCGGCCGGCGGTACCAGCTCGGCGCAGGCACCATCGGTCCCCAGGACTTCGGGCAGTGCGCCCACCCGACTGGCCACGATCGGTGTTCCACTCGCCATGGCTTCCACCGCAGGCAGCGAAAACCCCTCGTAGAGAGAAGGAATGCAGGCGACCTCGGCCGATGCGAACAGGGCGGCGAGCGCTTCGTCGGAAAGCCCGCTGGTGATGTGGACGATGTCGGAGATGCCAAGTTCGGCGATGAGTTTGTGGGTAGGACCGTTGGGTTCGACCTTGGCGACGAGCCGCAATTCGAGGTCGCGGCGCGTGCGCAGCCTGGCGACCGCATGCAGCAGGGTCCGGACACCCTTGAGCGGAGTGTCGGCGCTGGCGATCGCGATAACTCGGCCGGGTTGGCGCGGTTGCGGTCCCGGCTTGAACAGACCGGTGTTCACGCCCAACGGCACTACGTGTAGTTGGTCCGGGGAGACACCGAAGTCGGTGACGATGTCCGCGGCCGACGACGACGAGACCGTCAACAGGTCCGGGATCCGGCGCGCGACCTGTTCTTGCATCTTGGAGAATCCATACCAGCGGTGCACCAACGGTTTTCGCCACCACCGTGCGGCGGCCACATCGAGCACGCGGTCGCGGGTGATGGGGTGGTGCACGGTGGCCACGACGGGCAACCCCGCGCCGGCGATGGTGAGCAGTCCGGTTCCGAGGCTCTGGTTGTCGTGCACGAGGTCGAAATCGTTCGCGCGCTCGGCCAACAGCCGGGCGACGCGCAGGGTGAACGTTCGCGGTTCGGGAAAGCCCGCCGTCCACACCGTCAGCAGCTCCAACAGGTCGATCGAGTCCCGAATCTCGCTGGGACGCGGTACCCGGAACGGGTCGGGCTCACGGTAGAGATCCAGGCTCGGCACCTTGGTCAACCGCACCCGTCGATCCAGCAGTTCGGGATAGGGCTGGCCGGAGAACACCTCGACGTCCTGGCCGAGTTCGACCAGGCCGCGGCTGAGATGGCGCACGTAGACGCCCTGTCCGCCGCAATGGTCCTTACTGCGATAGGACAGCAGGGCAATTCGCATACTTAACTCTTATCCGCCGACGAAAAACCGCGGACGGCCGACCCCCAATCCATCGCGATCAACGGACTCCCGAACTCCGTGACAGCAAACTGGACATGTGTCCAGACTATAGTTCGATCAGCTAATTGACGCAACGCGCGGCCAGCGCACCCCCCGCGACGGCCAGCCAGCCGCGACGCCCGCCGGCCGGCCGGCCGAGTGTGCGCTGAGGGTTTCCGCTGTGCATCCACGGCGCTGATTTCACAGAATCTCCAGCCTCTGCGCACACTCGAAGCCTTCGTTGCACACTCAAGCGAGGTCAACCCGTTTTGCTACCATCGCGCGGTGCACGATTCGTGCGGCGGGCGCGGCGGACCGCGATCGGTTTCGCGACGCGAAGTCCTCAAATACGCGTTGTCGCCCGCGCTACTGAGCCTTGGGGCGGTGGCTGGGAATCCCGAGGGGCAGAAGGCGGCAGCCGCAGGTCTCACGCTGATCGATTTCGCAGAGCGCAGGATCTCGCCGGCTGAGATCAAATCGGCGGGCTATGACGGGGTAGTGAACTATGTGTCCGAAGAGCGGCCGGGGGCGAACTTCGAGGCAAAACCGATCACCCGCGAGTACGCGGACGCGCTACGCGCCGCGGGGCTGCACATCGTCAGCAATTTCCAGTACGGCAAACCCGGTTGGCCCACGCCGTCGGACTTCACCCGTGGATACGACGGCGGCGTGGCGGACGCTCAGACAGCTTTGCGGCTGCACGCTGCGGCCGGGGGCGCGGATTCGGCCCCCATCTTTTTCAGCATCGATGACAACATCGACGTCAACACCTGGAATAGCGTTGCCGTCCAATGGTTTCGAGGGATCAACTCGGCAATGGGTGTGGGCCGCACCGGTATCTATGGGCACGCCCAGGCGTGCGGGTGGGCGATCCGCGACGGCGTGATAGGGAACTCGAGCACGCCGGGGCACCGCTGGGCGTGGCAGACGAGGTCGTGGTCGAACGGGGAGCGAGAACCGATGGCGGTGCTTTATCAGGCCGTGGTCAACAGCCCGTCGAACCCGGGTCCCCTCCTCGGCGGCATCAACGTCGACGTGGACGAGGTTCTCGCGGCCGATTTCGGCCAGTGGGACTTCAATCGTTGATCCGGCGCTAGATACCCAGGTGCACCGAACCATCAGCGTTGCTCTGGGGTGTCGTCGACCCTATGAAGTTCTCCAGGATGTCCGCCACAGCCGCTGGCGCTTCCACGTGAGGAAAGTGTCCGACGCCCTCAAGTACCTCGAGGCGGCTGCCCTCCAGCGCGTCATGGGCGGCGTAGGCGTGCGCAACGGGAATGATCCGGTCCTGGTCGCCCCAGATCAGCACGATGGGCATCCCAGCCGCGAGGTGAAGCTTGTTCAAAGCGCTGACGGCCTGACCGCGGTAGTCCACCACTGAGCGCAATGTCCGCAAAAACGCCTGGCGGGTCCGTGCATCGGACAGCGAAGAGTACGCATGCCACATCTGACCGGCTCGCGGCGCCTGAACCCCGGCCGAGCTCAGCCACGAACCCAGCTTGTTCCCGAGATTCAGCACCGGTTGCGGCGCCACGGCGGGCAACACGAACTCGGCGCCGGGCGCAGACAGGATCCGTAGAAGTGGACTGAGGTCGGGTCCGAGCCCACCGCTGCCGATGAGGGCCAGCCGCTCGCAATAGTCCCGGTGCTGGTGGGCGAACTGCATGGCGATGCCGCCGCCCAGCGACTGCCCGATCACCGTTGCCCTGTCCACCCCGAGTTCGTCGAGCAGATCGCGCAGAAAGACCGCGAAGGCTCCCAGCGAGTAGTCCCCACGCGGTTTCGCGGACATGCCGTGGCCGAGCAGGTCCGGCGCGATGACGCGGTATTTCTTTGACAGCTGCGGAATGATCGCACGCCACGTGGCCGAACTGCCGGCCATGCCGTGGATCAGCAACAAGGCGGGACCGTGGCCTGCATCCTGGTAGGCGATCCGGTCTCCGTGCAGTTCGAGGTACGTCAATTCGCTCATGTAAACCGTTTACCCAGCCTTGATAGTCGGACGCATCGGCCATTACCGACGGTACGCAACTTACGCCTTCGTAGGTTACCCGGGGGTAATAATGTGGCTGGCCTCACTTGCCGTCAACGTATGCCTGTTATACCCAGTGGTCGCCACGTTGAGTGCACGCACGATGACCACTCGAATGTGCCGGCACCAGCGGACTTGCAGTTGGCGTGAGGACTGCTCTGGGCGACAACCCCACCAGCAACTGCACCAGGGCGCTCAGGCTGAGGCGCGGCCGTTGCGGTCTTTCACTGGATTTTCAACTTGAGCTGTGAACGGCGGCAACCAAAATAGGTCATAACTCCCAGGCCGCGCCGGAATGAACGACGCCCCGCGAGCCGGTTAGCTCGCGGGGGCCGTCGCATCGTGCCGATCAGCTCGGGGGGTTACTTGAGATCGAAGCGGTCGGCGTTCATGACCTTGACCCACGCCGCGACGAAGTCCTCCACGAACTTCCCTTGGGCGTCGCCCTGCGCATAGACCTCGGATAATGCGCGCAGCACCGAGTTCGACCCGAACACAAGATCATTCGCGGTCGCAGTCCACTTGAGCTGCCCCGAGGAGCGGTCGACTACTTCGTAGACGTTCTCCGCCGACTCCGACGCCTTCCACTCATTACCCATGTCGACCAGGTTGACGAAGAAGTCGTTGGTCAACGCGCCGGGCCTGTCGGCGAACACGCCGTGCTTGCTGCCACCGTGATTGGCGCCGAGGGCACGCAGACCGCCGACGAGCACCGTCAACTCCGGGGCGGTCACGCCCAGCAGGTAGGCCCGCTCCACCAGCAGCTGCTCCAGCGGCGCCTTCTCGCCGGGACGGATGTAGTTGCGGAACCCGTCGGCCCGCGGTTCGAGCACCGCGAACGAGTCCACATCGGTGTTCTCCTGCGAGGCGTCGGTACGCCCGGGCGCGAAGTGCACCGAGATCTCGTAGCCGGCGTCCTTGGCCGCCTTCTCGACCGCCGCGGAACCGGCCAGCACGATCAGGTCCGCCAGCGAGATCTTCTTGCCGCCCGACGCCGAGGCGTTGAAATCCTGCTGGATCCGCTCCAGCACCGGCAACACCTTGTCCAGCTCGGAGGGCTCGTTGGCCTCCCAGTTGCGCTGCGGCTCGAGGCGTAGCCGGGCGCCGTTGGCGCCGCCCCGCTTGTCGGTGCGGCGGAAGCTGGACGCCGCGGACCAGGCCGTCTTGACCAGCTGCGGAACCGTCAGGGCGGAATCCAGCACCTTCTTCTTTAGGGCCGCAACGTCCTTCTCGTCGACGAGCTTGTGGTCAACGGCGGGAACCGGGTCCTGCCACAGCTGCGGCTCGGCAATCCATGGCCCCAGGTAGCGGCTGATGGGTCCCATGTCGCGGTGCAGCAGCTTGTACCAGGCCTTGGCGAACGCCTCGTACAGCTCCTCGGGATGGTCCAGCCAACGCCGCGTGATGTCGCGATAGATCGGGGACTCGCGCATCGAGATGTCGGTGACCAGCATCGTCGGGGCGCGACCCGGCCCGCCGAACGGATCGGGGATGGTGCCCGCACCGGCGCCGTCCTTCGCGACGAACTGCCAGGCATCGCCGGGGCTCTTCGTAAGCTCCCACTCGTAGGCGTACAGGATCTCCAGGAAGGTGTTGTCCCACTTCGTGGGGGTGGGCGTCCAGACCACCTCCAGGCCGCTGGTGATGGCGTCCTTGCCCGAGCCGCTGCCATACGAGCTCTTCCAGCCCAGCCCCTGTTGTTCGATCGGGGCGGCCTCCGGTTCGGGGCCGACCAGATCGCCACCGCCGGCGCCGTGGGTCTTGCCGAAGGTGTGGCCACCGACGATGAGGGCGGCGGTCTCCTCGTCGTTCATGGCCATCCGGCCGAACGTCTCGCGGATGTCGATCGCCGCGGCGACCGGGTCCGGCTTGCCCTCGGGGCCCTCCGGGTTCACGTAGATCAGTCCCATGGTGGTCGCACCGTAGGGCTGGGCGAGGTCACGCTTACCGGAGTATCGCTTGTCGGTACCTAGCCATTCGTTCTCTTCTCCCCAGAGGATCTCTTCAGGCTCCCAGACATCTTCGCGGCCGAACGCGAAGCCGAAGGTCTTGAATCCCATCGACTCCAGGGCACAGTTGCCGGCGAAGATGATCAGGTCGGCCCAGGAGATCTTGTTGCCGTACTTCTTCTTGACCGGCCACAGCAGCCGGCGCGCCTTGTCCAGGCTCACGTTGTCCGGCCAGCTGTTGATCGGGGCGAAGCGCTGCATGCCCTGGCCGCCGCCGCCGCGGCCGTCGTGGATGCGGTAGGTACCCGCGGCGTGCCAGCTCATCCGGATGAACAGGCCGCCGTAGTGGCCGTAGTCGGCGGGCCACCAGTCCTGCGAGGTGGTCATCACCGAGATGACGTCCGCCTTGAGCGCGTCGACGTCGAGCTTTGCGAACTCCGCGGCGTAGTCGAAGTCGTCGCCGAGCGGGTTGGACTGGGGGGAGTGCGGGTGCAGCGTCGACACGTCGATCTGGTCGGGCCACCAGTCCCTGTTGGTCAGCGGGGCATGCGATTTCGGCTCCGGCGCGGAGATCACCGGGTTTTCGCTTTCGCTGCCCTTGTGGGTTGTATCGGATGACACAGCATTCCTTTCAGAGGTAGTTGAATCTGGCAGTGATCACGGCTGTGATCGGGAATCTGCGGTCGAGCAGTCGGGGCATAGACCCCAGTAGATGACTTCGGCCTCGTCGAGAACGAAGCCATCCAGAACGTTGTCGGCATCCGACGGAGTCAAGCACGGCGCCTCACCGACGGCGCAGTCAATGTCGGCGATGACGCCGCAGGACCGGCATACGACGTGGTGGTGGTTGTCACCGACCCGGGACTCATAGCGGGCGACCAACCCCAACGGCTGGATCCGCCGAACCAGACCCGCAGAGGCCAGGGCATTGAGAACGTCGTACACCGCTTGTCGAGAAACATCGGGCAGCCCTAGCCGCACCGCCGAGAAGATCGTCTCGGTGTCGGCATGCGGATGGTCTTGCACTGCCTCCAGCACGGCGACCCTGGGCCGTGTCACGCGCAGATCGGCCATCCGCAGCTGCTCCGGGTAGTCCGCCGATGAGGACACTCTGTCAATATGGCCCCTTTTCTGGAATCAGTCAAGACTTTCCTGGCGGCGGGCAACACAGGTGCGGCTCGTCGGCGCCGAGCCGGCGGCGAGCAGCTCAGGACGGCGGCGTCAGGGCGCTGCCCTTGCGCCATTGATCCCAGCTCAGTGTCCAGTCGCCGTTCTGCGACAGTTTCAACGGCGGTCCGCCGCTATTGCGGACCTCGACCACGTCGCCGGGTACCGAGAAGTCGTAGAACCATCTTGCATTGTCGCCGTTGAGGTTCAAGCATCCGTGCGAGGTGTCGGTGTGACCCTGGGCCCATACCGTCGCGTCAAGCTGGTGCAGATAAATACCGTCACTACTGATTTTCGTGGCGTAATTGATGGTCTCGCGATATCCGAGGCGGGAATTCTTGGGCAATCCAAATGTGGAGGAGTCCATCACGACTGGGTTGCCCTTGTCGAGGACCGTGTAGATGCCCGGGGGAGTCCACAACGAAATCGTCTGCGTGCCGATGGTTTGAGCGCCGCCCATTCCCATCGACGTGGGCATGGTGCGGACCAGGGCTCCGTTGTTGAAGACGCTGACCACCTTGGTGGCATCGTCGGCAATGGATACATGCGCATCGCCGATCCGGAATGACACCCGGCTGTCTTCTTGCCCGAATAAGCCGTTGCCCAGTGCAATTCCGTAGATTTTGGCTTCCGCGGTCACAGCGGTTCGTGCTGCGTAGTAATGCTCTGGTCGCCAGTGGGCGTTTTGGCTGTCGACCCAGAACCACGAACCCTGCACTGGAGGGTTGGTGGTCACTTTGAGTTGTCGCTCGGCGGCCGCGCGGTCGGCGATCTGCTCATCGAAGTGGGCGACGACCACTGTTCCGACGCCGTAGATGCCGCCGTCTTGCAGGGTGGCCTCCGACGTCGCGGTAAGCGAAACCTTGGTCTGGTTGGACGGCTGCAGTGTGGAGAATGTCGACACTTGGGTGGCCGCAACGCCGTTCGGCCCACGGCTGGTGAGCGTCAGCGTGTAGGTGCGTCCGTAGCCCAGGGGAACGGTCGGTTTCCAGACGGTGTTGTCCGGAGTCATGATTCCCTCCACCGCTCTGCCGATGTCATTGACCATCCGAACATCGGTCAGCTTCCCCATATCGGCTTTGACGATGACCTGTGCGACCGGATCGACGTCACGTGCGCCTGCGCCGGGCGTGATCGTCACCCGTGCCGGCCCAGACGCGTTCGAGGAGGGGTGGCAGTTTCCGTTCTGGCAATGTGGCAATGCAAGTTGGATGGCGCCAGCCACTGCCGTGAGAACCAACACCCACAGCAGCAACCGTCGACGCCGACCGATGCGGGCTCGGCGGAGGGTTTGCTCAGTGCTGTTCTTGAACGTCATTGAAGTTGGCGATTATCGGGTTCTCTCACGTGCTGGCTCGAAGCTGAAGCCGCGAGAAGACAATCGTTATGTACCTAGTAGCCCCGCGTGCGAGCTCTGAAACCGATCTGGGCACCGACTCCCGAGAGATGACGGCCTAGACCTCACAGCCAAACGGAGCCGGCGCCGAACGTGTACTCAGCGCGAAAAATTTGCCGGCGGATTCCCGCAATGAGTGCACGTTCGGGGCAAAGACTCAACTCTTCTGGTAGACGAGCCAGCGCAACTCGATGGGAGACTCATCACGCTCGACGTCGAACACGTCCAGGCCATGGGCCCATCCCTCGAACCAGGCAGTAGGTGGCCACGCGCCTTCGGGTAAGTGGGTCTTCTCGTACTCGTAGGCGAAGTCGTCGGAAATGAGCCCAAGGGGTAGCTGGGCCGCCGCCTCCGTGAGCTCGCCCCGGGTGAAGATTGTGCTGTTGCATTGCTGTCCGAATTCCCGCGCGGCGTCATCGGGCGTGTAGCCCTGGCGAGCCAAGAAGGCGTTGAACACCAGGCGTCCTCCGGGAGCCAGGCACTCGGCGGCGAGTTCGAACATACCCCGCAGCTCCCGCGTCGTCCGGAAGTCGGGCACCAACTCGGAGGCCACGATGAGCTGATACTCGTCGCGGACGCCCTCCACGGCTGTAAAGACGTCACTCTCGATCACGCGCACGGCGAGTGAATCCCGTTCTGCCTCCGAGCGAATGATCTCGGCGAACTTCGGGGCCATCTCGATCGCGTCGACCGGGTGGCCGCGTCGGGCCAGGGCCAGGGCGTTGCGCCCGGTTCCGGCGCCGATGTCAAGCACCCGATTGCTGCTGGGATCGGCGGCTTCGCCGGCCAGTGCCAGCACGCGCGCATCCGGTTCGGTGCCGAAAAGCGGCCCTTTGCGGGTGGCGACCCAGTGGTCGTATTCGACCGCGATCGTCGACACCTCGGCTTTGACGCGGTAGTTCAGCCCCGTCCCAAAGGGAGTGTCATATGAGATGACGATGTTCGACCGCGACGAGGCCCTGAATGCTTTTCCCAACTCGTGTTGGAGCACCGCCTTGAGCTGAGCGGATTGTTCGGCTGTGTGCCGTATGCCCAAGCTGGCAAAGAGGTTCTGGCACATCGTGAGGTACTCGTCGAGCAATCCTGGAACGGCCGGCAGCGTGATTTGACCCTCGGCCACCGCGCGGCGATGCAACCGCCGGGCCATTGCTTCGCGCAGCATCGACGGATCGAAAGATCTTGGGGCCGGATCCTCCACCAGACTCTTCTACACGACCTGACCCGCTTTGCACCAGCGACGCACAATCGGGCGGCGGCCTCGCGGATCAGCCTAAGCGCCCAAGCGGGCGGCGTCTTCGAGGAGATCGGCGGCCCTGGCGACGCTTTCGGCCGGTGTCGTCATTTGGGTGGCGACCTCACGGGCCCGAGTGACACATTCCGGACTTAGGATCGAACGCAGGTCTGCGACGAGTGATTCCTGAGTGGTAGTCGAAAACTCGCGGCCGGAGCCGACTTTCAGCCGTTCGACGGCCGCTGCCCAGATCGGTTGATCGAGCCACAGCCACAGGATCAGGGTAGGCACTCCGGCCCGCAGACCCGCGGCCGTGGCACCGGCACCCCCATGGTGGACGACCGCGCGGCAAGCCGGAAAGACGGCCGCGTGGTTGACCGCGTCCACAACCTTTACGTGGTCAAGATGCGAGGTGCCGGTGAAGTCGTTCGGGCCGCTGCAAATCAACGCCCGCACGCCCAACTGCGCACAGGCCGCGCTGATCATCGCGACGGTGTCAGCGGGAGCTGCGATGGGCGTGCCGCCAAAGCCGAAGTAGATCGGCGGCGTTCCATCCGCAATCCACGCCAAGACCTCGTCGTCGGCATCTGCCGGCAACTCCAGCGTCAGCGCGCCGACGAAGGGCCGTCGCGCACTCTGTTCCGCCCACTCGGCTGCTACCGCCGGCAAGCAGAGCTCATCGTAGGCCTGGATCTCCAGCGAATCACCGGCCACGCGCGTCGCGGTTTCAGTCGCCTCGGGCAAGCCGAGTGCACGGCGTTGGGCATCTCCAGCCTCTTTTGTGGCGCCCGAAGACAGCCACCCAGATGGCAAAATCCCCACCGGGAAGAAGTGCAGCGCGGCCAGCGGAATGCCGTGATACTCGGCGACATTGGCGGCCAGCCCCTGCTCGTTCATGCCCGCCACTAGCAGGTCGGCCGCAGCTGCGAGGGACGTCAGCGTCGCGCTCTTCTCCGCCCAGACCCGGCTGACACGCTCTATGATTTGGGGCAACGCATTGATCAGATTCCCAACGCCGCCAATAAAATCCACTGCTCCATTCATCTGCTCCCGCGTGTCCGGCCCATAGGCGACGGCAGCGAGCCCCGCAGACTTGGCGAAATCAAGCACGTTAGGCGGGACAGCCATGCCTACCTCGTGACCTCGGCGCAACAGCTCCCGACCGACGGTGATGCAGGGCTCGACATCGCCCCGACTTCCATAGGCTGCCAGCACAAATTTCATCGGCGGAACCGTACCGCTCGGCACACGCCGTACGTTTTACCTTGCCGCCCGTGGTAATCAAAATCGAGCCGGCAGCCCTAGAACCGTTGCGATCGCCAGCCGGGGTCTGGGATTGAAGTGGCGGCCGCATACTGGTCTTTGACAGTGTGCAGTGTCGCTGAGCGGGGATGCGTATTGGAAAAGCAGATGCGGGTCGAGAGTTTGCGCCGCTACCCGGTGAAATCGATGCTCGGCGAAGTTGTGAACAGCATGTTCGTCGACGACCGAGGCGCCGAAGGAGACCGGCGGCTGGCACTTGTCGACGCAGTGACCGGGCATGTGGCCAGCGCCAAACAGGCCCGACTATGGCGTGGGCTACTGAAGTGCACTGCGAACGGAAGCGGCGGGCGAGTGAGCATCGCGCTGCCCGACGGGACAAACGTCGCAACCGATGACCCGGGCGTCGATGAACTGCTTTCGCGGCTGTTGGGACGGCCGGTCCGACTGATCAGCCAACGGCCGGACGGCGCAACCGTGGAACGCCCGGATCCGGAGAAGCTGCTCGAGCTCGGGGTGGACGCCGAGGTCGGTGGCCGCATCCTAAAGATTGGCCAGGCGACCCCGGGCGACTCGTTTACCGATGATGCCCCACTGCACGCGATCACCACGGCCACGCTGGAGCACATCGGCGTCGAGGCACTGCGCTACCGACCCAACCTGGTGATCGCGACCCCAGCCGGTTACCCGCCGTATGACGAAGACAACTGGCTTGGGCGGGAATTGACGGTCGGCGAGACACGGCTGCGTGTCCTTGCGTCCACATCTCGGTGCGTGGTGCCCACACTCGAGCACGGGCCACTCGCGCGAGCTCCGCAGGCGCTTCGCACGCCCGCGGCCGAAAATCGTTTGCAGGCAGGCAGTTCCGGAGCGCAGCCCTGCGCGGGCGTGTACCTCGAGGTGGTCGCGGAGGGCGTCATCCTCATCGGCGACCGGGTCACGCTGGGCCGGTAGGGCAGAATCGGCGCCAGGTCGCCGTGCATGCGCCGACGGATCGAGCGCAAGCTCGAATTTACACAAATGGTGCTTAAAAAATTGGCCTATTCAGCTTGTCACAAGCTTTTTCACAGCTTTCTCTATTCTTCATATTTGCGCCTCGCTGAACGCTCATACTGGGACATCGTCAACTCCCTGAAGAGTCAACGCCCTGAAGAAAGGAACCGCGCCAAATGCCCTCACCTCGCTGGCTGGCCAGACTGTCCATCCCCATGATGGTTGGTGCTGCCCTAGTTACGAGCACCGCGATTGCGGTCGCGGATGCCACTGATGACACGTTCCTCACTAAAATGCACACTCTCGGCTTTACTTGGCCGGCGGGAGACGACTCCGACATCGTCGCGATGGGACACCAAATCTGCGCCGATCGCATGGCTGGTAAAACGCCGGACGCGATTGCCTCGGACATTCACTCCACCTTGGGCGCGAAAGGGATCACGTTCGCAGACGTCACATCCATGGTGAGTGCCGCAGAATCGACTTATTGCCCGGGTTAGTTCGGAAGGCCCCAATGACGCAACCCCGTGGTCAGCTGGCGATGCTGGCCACGGGGTTGCGGTTTACGATTGGCGCACTCGCGATTAAATTCTCCGCTCAATTCGAAGTTCGCCGCTGCAACGCTTCAGGATTGGCGATCCTGATGGGCGTCCCGTTCAACCAGGCCACCACCGCTTCGACGGTGTCGGCGTAGAAGACACCTAGCATTTCGCGGGTGACATAGCCCAGGTGGGGAGACAACGTGACGTTCGGCAGAAATCTCAATGGATGATCGCGGGGGAGCGGTTCGACGTCATAGACATCGAGCCCCGCTCCGGCAATACGCCCGGTCCTGAGCGCGTCGATCAGGGCTTCCTCATCCACGATCGGCCCCCTGGAGGTATTGATCAAGTAGGCGTGTGGCTTCATCAGGGCCAGCTCGGGTGTGGCGACCAGGCCTCGCGTGCGCTCCGAGAGCACCAGGTGAATGGAGACAACGTCGGATTGTTCAAACAGTGTCGTCTTCCCGACCCGCCGAGCGCCGACCGCTACGGCGGCGTCGTCGGTGAGGTTTTGGCTCCACGCAATGACCTCCATGCCAAACACTTTCGCGTATTCGGCCACGCGCTTGCCGATCCTGCCCAGCCCGAGAAGTCCCAGCGTCTTGCCGGACAGCGTCAGACCCGTGGTGGTCTGCCACGCGCCTTCACGCATCTGCCGATGCTCTTCTGCCAGATTGCGCACAGTCGCGATCATCAACCCCCAGGCCAGTTCCGGAGTGGCATCGCGGACGGATCTGAATCGTGGATGGGCGAAATCCGAGTGGGCGACAAGGATGCCTTGTTCGGTGGCCGCTGCGATGTCCAAGTTCGGCAGGCTCCTGCCGACGATAGTGATCAGCTTCAGGTTGGGCAGCCGCTCGATGAGCGTGCGCGGAAGCGCCATACGCTCGCGCAGGGTGCAAACGACATCGAACGGCAACAGTGCCTCTGCGGCTTCCGCCTCGGAGAGGTGCCGGTCGAAAACACTTACGTCGGATCGGTTCTGCACTGGCGACCAGTCGGCGAGCTCGAGGGCCTCACTCGCGTAATCGTCGAGTATGGCCACCTGGGGTTCGCGGTCGGCCATCGCGCCGTTGTTGGTGTGCATTGGAGTCAGTGGCCCCTATCGAGTCGTTCGCGGAGTCGTCGCTTCTCTGAATTGTGCCGACTCGCGGTCCACGCAGACTCCACCGGCTCCCGCTCTAACCCATTGCCCCAAACATTTTCAGAATGAGCAGCACTGCCGGAGCGATGCCGCGCCGCATTCACCGATCAACCAAAGCGCCCGCGGCGAGCAGTGTCTTCCAGGATTTCTGCGGCGCGGGCAATGCTTTCGCCGGCTTTGGTCATCTGGCCGGCGACCTCACGGGCTCGACTGACACATTCCGGCGTGAGGAGGGAACGCAGGTCCGCGACCAGTGATGCCACGGTGCTGGCCGAAAAAGCCCGACCAGAGCCCACTTCGAGCCGTTCGACCGCGGCTGCCCACATCGGCTGATCTTCGAGCGAGAACCAGAGGATCAATGTGGGGACTCCGGCCCGCATGCCTGCCGCCGTGGTGCCGGCACCGCCATGGTGGACGACTGCGCGGCAAGCCGGAAAGATGGCGGCGTGGTTCACCGCGCCCACAACCTTGACGTTGTCGAAATGCGGGATGCCGGCGAAGTCACTCGCCCCAGCGCAAATCAGCGCCCGCTCGCCCAATTGCGCACAGGCCGCGCTGATCCCGGCAACCGTCTCAGCGGGAGATGGGAGCTGGACGTTGTTGCCAAAGCCGAAATAGATCGGTGACGTTCCCGCGGCAATCCATGACGAGACCTCGTCGTCGGCATCCGTCGGCAACTCCAGCGTCAGCGCGCCGACGAAGGGCAATCGCCCGCCCAGTTCCGCCCATTCCGTTGCCACTTCGGGAAAGCAGAGCTCGTCGTATGCGTGGATCTCAAGCGATTCAAAGGATCCGGTTGCCTCCGGCAGGCCTAGCGCGCGGCGTTGGGCGACTTCAGCATCCTTGATTATGCCCCCGAGCATGCCACCTGGGTGCGATTGTCCCCCCGGGAAGAAATGCAGCACGGCCAGTGGAATGTCGTAGTACTCCGCGACGTTGGCGGCCAGCCCCTGCTCGCCTTTGCCCGTAAGTATCAGGTCGGCCCCATCTGCGAGTGTCGTCAGCGTGGTGCCCCAATCCACCCAGGCCCGGGCGACATGCTCCATCACTTCGACCATCGCGCCCAACGGATTCTGGCTGTTCGCGTTGCTGACGAAATCCGCATCGCCTCGCCCCGGCGGGCACGCCCCAAAGAACCACCGTAAAGAATCCGATTGGAATGCGGCAGGCTGCGGCCCGTACGCAACCGCCGCGAGCCCCGCGGACTCGACGAAGCCAACCATGTTAGGCGGGACCGCCATGCACACATCGTGACCTCGGCGCAGCAGCTCCCGTCCGACGGCGGCGAACGGCTCGACGTCGCCGCGACTTCCGTAGGCCGCCAGGACAACTTTCATCGGCGGACCCGAGCTCGTGCCTCGGCGTGCGCGCGGCTCAACGCCACTTGATGCCGCACCCGATCGACGGACGCTGGTCTGGGTCGACCGACCGCCCGGCGAGCACGGCATCGACCGCCGCCCGCACGTCGGCAGCCGTCACGGGTAGGTCGTTCCGCGGTCGGGAGTCGTCGAGCTGACCGCGGTAGACGAGTCGACGCTCGCCGTCGAAGACGAAGGTGTCCGGCGTGCACGCAGCGGAGAAGGCGCGGGCTACGTCTTGGGTCTCGTCGTAGAGGTATGGAAACGTCCAGCCGTGGCGGCGCGCCTCGTCGGCCATTTGATCGGGCCCGTCCTGCGGGTACGTGACGACGTCATTGCTGGAGATGCCGACCATCGCGACGCCCTGAGCGGCGAGGTCTCGACCGAGCGCGGCGAGCCCGGCTGCGACGTGCTGGACGTACGGGCAGTGGTTACAGATGAAGGTCACGACGAGCGCGGGACCCGTGAGTTCGTCGAGGCTGACCGTGGCGCCGGTAGCTGGCTCGGGCAGCGTGAACTGTGGCGCGGGGGTTCCGAGGGCGAGCATGGTGGACTCGATTGCCATGCCGCCAGATTAACCGCCACGACGCGAGCGGGCTGATTAGAGCTTGGAGCCCAGCCCCGCGATCAAATTGATCGTGACTGCCAAGATTACGGCGCCGAGCAGGTAGGAGAGCAGCGCATGGCGCAGCACCGTCGCCCTGATGGACGTCAGTCCGATCTCTGTGTCTGACACCTGGTAAGTCATGCCAACGGTGAAGGCCACATACGCGAAGTCCCGAAAGCGGGGCGGCTCTGGGTCGTGGAAGTTGATTCCACCGGGTTGGCCCGAGTAATAAAGCCGCGCGTAGTGCACGGTGAAGAGTGTGTGGACGGCAAACCAGGACGCCGCGACCGTCAGGATGCCGAGAATGGCGGCTTCGATGGCTCGAGCGCCGCTGTGCGACCCGGCGGCCACGACGTAGCCGACCCCGGCCAGGCTCGCGACGCTTGCCGACAGGATGACCACGTCGGCAACCCAGCGGGTAGGGTCCTCCCGGGTCACCCATCTGCGGGTTTGCTCAGCATCCATTCCGACCAGGATGAGCTGCGTCCACACCACATACACCCCGGCGGTCACGACCCAGCCGGCAAGCGCGAATCGCCAGCCGACCGTGTTTCCCACCACCAGAGCGACGGCGACTCCGAGTACCACGGCCACCGACATCCGAACCGCGACGGTATCGCGGAACAACTTAACTAGGGGCAACGCCGCAGCCACGGTCAGCAGTCGCTACGTGCGCGGAGGCCCTTGGCTGAGGTGGTTGGCCGCGAATGTCGCGGCCTGATTCGTCATCCCGGCGTCAATGTAGGAAACGTGCGCCATGATGTTCCCGCCGCCGGAGCAGATCGGGTCATCGGGAGCACACAAGCTAATGGTCTTGCCGCCGTACAGCGGGTTGATCGTCGGTAGCGGCTGGCCACCCCACAACATGCTGGAAAAGCCACTGGATGGCTCGCCGAAAAGCGCGACTGCAGCGACGTGGTCAGCCACCGGAGCGGGCATCGCCTGAGTGGCCAAATCGATCACCGTCGAGCCCTGGGAATACCCACCCAGCACAATCCGCGAGTTCGGACAGTTCGCCACGGTGTCCTGGATGTGAGCGCTCGCATCGTTGGAGCCGGCGTTCGCGCTGTTGTGGTAGTCGTCGTTGGCCGGGTAATCGACCGCATAGACTCCGACGGACCGTCCACCAACCTGCGAGGTGAGCGAGTCGACAAACGCCTGTCCGATATTGCCAAGACCGGGCTCCTGATGGGTGCCGCGCGCGAAAACGACCGCGACGTCGGAGCATGGATCGGCAGAAGCGGCAGGACTGCCGATAGGCACGCAGAGCAGCGCCCACGTCGTCGCAACCAGGACAGCACCAATGCGAGCAAAGCTGCGTGCACTCATGTCCGAATCCTGACATACCGCCGCCAACGGCGGCGCGGGCGGTGTCGACTGTGACGGCGAAACGCCATTAGTGCGCTCCGAGGGGACCGCCGGCTTTAGCCGTCTTGGGAATCGGGGTTGGTGATCAGCGTGGGATCGTTCGTTTTGTCGGTCTGGTCTCGTAACGTTTGCGGCATGTCTGGGCGCCGGTTTCGTCGCACACCTGGCGGGGTGTGTTCGCTGGGGCTGCACTTGGTGTGGTGCCCGAAGTACCGGCGGCGAATCTTGGGCGGCCGGTAGCGGCCCGCTGTGGCGGGCTGTTGGAGCAGATCGCCGCCGAGCGCGGCTGGCAGATCGTGGCCAAGGAAGTCATGCCTGATCATGTACACCTGTTCGTCCGCGTCGGTCCGACCGACGCCCCGGCGGCGGTGGCGTTCAAAGGACGCACAGCGCGGGTATTGCGCCAGGAGTTTTCGCACCTGCGCCGGTTTGCGAAGGTGCTGTGGTCGCGGTCGTATTTCGCCGCCTCGGGTCGGGTATGTCTGGGAGTCGACGGTGCGCCGCTACATCGAGCACCAGTGGGACGCGGTGATGGCGTCATGAGACGCGCGTAGGTGTTTCGGCTGCGCCCGACGTCGCGTCAGCATGTGGCGTTGGCAGCGTGCGTGGAAGCGCACCGCGAGCTCTACAACGCGGCCCTGCAGGAGCGTCGGGATGGCTGGTCGCACACCAAGACTCGCATTAACTACGGGGCGCCCGGGCTCCATTTGCCAGGTAGGCGCCGGGGTTGTCCCGGGTCGGGCACGGGTTTGGCCCGGCGCAGCATGTTGGCGATCTGCAGGTCCTCCACCACCAGCAGGTCACAACGTGCCACGAGGGAGCCGGCCAGTTTGTGATGAAAGTCCTTGCACTGGTTAGCGATCTTGCCGGTTCGTCTCGGTTCTACGCGCCAAAGCGGAAGAGGCTGGGCGCACATGGATTGAGGTGGACCCCCGGCACACCTCGGATGGCTGCGAGAAATGCGGGTATGCAGCCACCGAAAACCGCGTCACCCAAGCGGACTTCGTCTGCCAGCGATGCTCGCATCGCGCCCAAGCAGACGAGACGGCCGCACGCAACATCCTGCGGGCTGGACTGGCCCTTTACGCCCAGGCGGCGTGAGAAGAATCCGGCGGCTTCCAGCCGTCGGAAAAGTCACTACATCCCGGTGAAGACAACAACAACAAACCCTGGGACACTGCCGCAGGAACACTCATAGCCCGTGAAGCCGGAGCACACATCACCGACGCCGACGGCAACCCACACACCTACCAATCCGCCTCGACCATCGCCACCACACCCGCCATCGCCGACCAACTAGCCACCGTCATCCAAACCACCATCGCCCCCAGCACCCAGCCGGCAGGCGCCACGACCTAACCAGGCGAGGGGAGTGGACAGTCAAAACGCCTGGGGCGCAACCACAATGCCGTCGCGAAACGAAGCAACGACCTAACGCTCAGCGCCGCGTGAGATCCGATCGGCCCGCCAACAGCGCGCTCGCATGGGGACGTCTATCACGCCGGCCCCAGGGAAACGTGCCCCCAAGGTGGCGCGTGCTTGAGCCAATCTCTGCGCGCGATCATCCGCGGACGCGACGATGACTCTGCTATAGGTGCCGACCATCGCGACGGCGTCCTCGACCGTCATCGTCCGCACGAATTCGAACGTCTCACGCGCGATGTTGTGGAAGATCTGCGGCTCCGGGAGAGCGAAGTCCAAGTGCCTCCGCAGTCGGTCGGCCGATACCGCCTCGGACGTGTCGTGGCCGGGCAACCGGTCGAGGTTACGCAGCCAGTCCACCTCGCGGTCCCGGCTCGTCCAGATCAGGCCAAGCCGACCGCCGTCGCGCAGCACTCGACCAATCTCCGGAACGGCCCGCTCGTGATCCATCCAGTGCCACGCCGACGAGACGAACACCGCGTCCGCGGCGGCGTCGGGAAGTGGAATCGACTCGCCACGGCCGTCGACGACACGAACTTCCGGAGATCGCGCCGTCAGCACCTTCCGCATCCGTGCATCGGGCTCAACGGCAATGACCTGCGCCGCTCTGTCCACCAGCATGCGGGTGAACAGTCCGGTGCCCGCGCCCACGTCGACGGCCACCTCGCAACCGGGCGGCAGCAGCCAGTCCACTGCCTCCTGCGGGGCCTGCGGCCGCAGTCCGTCGTAGTCCTCGGCAATCGATCCGAATGACATCGCGCGCTCTTGACGGTCGGTCACACCGGCCACGCTAGTCCAGCTCGGCCGCATGCTCAGTGCGCGCCGAACCGTCGGATGCGGGGGAAGCCCACCAAGCGGCGCGCGGCAAACGCGCCAAAGTTGGCGAGCATAGCGCCGCGCCTCGGTACCCTCAATGCCGTGGCGGAAACGTCGTACGCATCCTGCGGGGATCTCAGCATCGCGTATCAGTTGTTCGGCGACGGGCCCGTCGATCTGGTATTCGCCGGGTCGTTCGTCAGCCACGTCGAGTTGTTTTGGAGCATGCCCGAATTCAGGGCTTTCATGGATCAGCTTTCCACATTCTGTCGAGTCCTCCTGTTCGACAAGGCCGGTGTTGGGCTGTCGGACCCGGTCCCGAAGGTTCGCACGCTCGACGATCGAGCTGGCGAGATCGAGGCGGTCATGGACGCCGTCGGCTTCGAAAAGGCCGCACTTCTCGGTGTCAGTGAGGGCGGCCCGGCCACCATCCTCTTCGCGGCGACACGACCGAAGCGAACGAGGGCGCTGATCCTCACCGGCACCTCCTCGTACGTGCCCGGCTTTCACGGATGGGACGACCTCGAGAGCGACCCGGCCGAGCTGCGGGCGCGCGGCGTGTCCGAACTGGGTGAGGACTACACGCCGTCGACCGAGCAGATCGCCCGCGCACGGGAGTTCGGCCGAGCCGTTCTCTCCGCGTGGGGCAGCGGTGCCGCACTCGAGGCGGTCATTCATGGCGTCCGCTCGGTTCGCCAGCTCGGAATGTTGGAGCGCATGAGCGCGAGCCCCGGGATGGCGCGGGCGACGCTCGAAGCATCGTTTGGAATGGACGTCCGGCCGATCCTACCGACGATCGCCGTACCCACGCTTGTCGTCCATGCCAGCGGGGATCCCCTTGTTCCGGTGCAGTCGGGCCGATACCTCGCCGACCACATCCCCGGCGCGCGAATGGTCGAGGTCGACGGCACCGACCACGCGCCCTGGTTCACCGAGCCGGACCGGATCACGGCCGAGATCGAGAAATTGCTTACCGGAAGCCATGCGGCGCCGCCGCAGTCACATCGCGCGCTGCGCACCGTGCTGTTCACCGACATGGTCGCGTCGACGCAGCGCGCCGCCGAGACCGGTGACGAGCGGTGGCGTGCGGTGCTGCAGCGCTTCGGTGAGATCACAGCCGAACTTACGGAAAGATTCGGTGGCACGGTGGTTAAGAGCACGGGCGATGGCCACCTAATCACCTTCGACGGCCCGACGCAGGGCATCCGCTGCGCAGAGGCCCTGCGCGACGATGCCGAAAAACTGGGCATCGAGATTCGCATAGGTATCCACACCGGCGAGTGCGAACTGCTGGACAACGACATCGGGGGAATCGCGGTACACATCGCGGCTCGGATCCTCGGCCAGGCCGGCGCCGGTGAAATCCTCGTCTCACGCACCGTCCGTGACCTCGTCGTCGGCTCCGGCACGGGCTTCGACGACCGCGGCAACGTAGAGCTTCGCGGCGTGCCCGGCATGTGGGAGTTACTGGCCGTCGATCGCCACGGCGCGCGGGCCGGATCGGCCGAGGCTGAACTGGCATCAGCGCCCACCCCCGGCCCTCGGTCCGCAATGCGCCGCTCCGACCGCGCCGTGGAGGTAATGGCCAGGCGAACACCTTGGATCCTGCGCGGGATGGCCCGCCTCGCCCCTGCTACCGACCGCAGATGAACAAAGGATTTTCAGCATGACCGGTGTGAGATAGGGCTGCACACGCGGCGCGGCGGTGGAAGTATCGCAGAAGTGGCCACTAGGAAACCGCAGACGATCTCTTACCCGGCGCCAGACGCACGCCCCCGCCGGCACGGCGAGCAGCCGCTCGACCCCCACGTCATCGTCCTGTTCGGCGCGACGGGGGACTTAGCCAAACGCAAGCTGCTTCCCGGCCTGGCCTACTTGGATCAGTCCGAGCTTGCCCCCGATATCCAAATCGTCGCGACATCGCTGGAAGACTTCACCGACGACGAGTTCCGCGAACTGGCCAAGACCGCGATCGAATCGTTCGGCATGCATAAGCTCACGCCCGAAGAGTGGGCCAGCTTCGCAAAAATCGTCAGGTACGTCCCTCAGCGTGCCGGGCCCGAAGCGCTCGCGGCCGCGGTCGCTGACGCCGAAACGGACTTGGGCCCGAATGTGCGGCGACTGCATTACCTGTCGGTCCCTCCGAAAGCGGCGCGCGACGTCATCACCACGCTGCGCGACGCCAAACTCGTCGAGCGCTCCCGGGTGGTTATGGAGAAGCCGTTCGGCACCGACCTGCCCAGCGCGGTGTCGCTCAACGACTTCCTGCACGAAACATTCGAGGAATCCCAGATTTTCCGTATCGACCACTTCTTGGGCAAAGAGGCGGCCCAAAACATCTTGGCGTTCCGCTTCGCCAACGGTCTGTTCGAGCCGATCTGGAACCGGAACTTCATCGACCACATCCAGATCGACATTCCCGAAGCCCTGGGTCTGGACCAGCGCGCCAACTTCTACGAAAGCACCGGCGCCTACAAGGACATGGTCGTGACCCACCTTTTTCAGGTGATGGCGTTCGTCGTGATGGAACCGCCAACTGCCCTCGAGCCGTACGCCATCAGCGAAGAGAAGAACAAGGTCTTCCGGTCAATGCTCCCAGTCAAGAGTTCGGATGTGGTGCGCGGCCAGTTCAACGGCTACCGCGAAGAGTCCGGAGTGGCAAAAGATTCCGACACCGAGACGTTCATAGCACTCAAGGTCGGTATAGACAACTGGCGCTGGGCCGGCGTACCGATCTACCTTCGCACCGGCAAGAAGATGGCCGAGGGCATCCGCATCATCTCGATCGCATTCAAAGAGGCACCCCGAACCATGTTCCCACCGGGATCAGGGGTTGGGGCCGAAGGTCCTGACCACCTGACGTTCGATCTCGCTGACGCATCGAAGGTTTCGCTGTCGTTCTACGGCAAGCGCCCTGGCCCCGGTATGAAGCTCTACAAGTTGTCCATGCAGTTCTCCTCGCAGGAGATCGACACCGTCTCCGATGTGCTGGAGGCCTATGAACGGCTCATCCTTGATGCGATGCGGGGCGACCACACGCTGTTCAATACCGCCGAAGGCATCGAATCGTTGTGGGAGCGTTCGCAGGAACTGCTCGACGAGCCGCCGCCGGCCAAGATGTACCAGCCCGGCACCTGGGGCCCGAACGCCATCCACCAATTGATCGCGCCCAACGCGTGGCGATTGCCGTTCGAGCGGGGGTGGCGCGAAGCCAAACGCTAGTCGCAGCTAGCCGGTGAACTCCGTTTGCCGCGACGACTGACTGAGCCACTCGTGCAATTTCTCGTATATAGCTGCGTGGTTGAGCAAGTCGAAGTGATGTAGGCCGGTCAGCGTCAGCCCATGGCCGGGCTCGAACGGAACCTGTCGCGAGCTGCCAACACCGGACGCACTCTTGGAGCGCACCAGGCGGTCGCCGAGGATGACGCCCACGGCGCCCGGCCTCGCGCTGGTCGCCACGAAGTGGTAGACCGCGCCGGCAAGGAACGGCACCTCATGGCAGCGGTCCCGCAGGAACTCGTCGGGGTCGCATTCGCTCCAGTCCTCGTCGAGCAGTGCGCCGTACCGCAGGTCCTTCGTGCCCGAGCTACGGGCATTGAGAAATGAAGACACGGCCCGTGTCTCGGGCAGCCGGGCCAGTACCCAGGATGCGGCATTGACTCCCTTTTCCAGGTCGGCTCCTAAGTGCGGAGAACCCAGACAGACGACGTGTCGAACGGCATCGGGCCAGCCGTGCTGTTGCTCGGTCGCGTAGTGACACGCGCTGCGTGCCACCAGGCCGCCCATCGAGTGACCGATCAACGCGATCTCCTCGACCGGCACCGGCCACAGCGCCTGCAGCTCGTCTATCAGGGCGGCCAAGGCTTTGCCGTTATCGGAGATGTGCAGACCCGTGTTGTAGCGCAGGTTTACCGGGGTAAACCCCAAATCAGTACGCAGCCGGGTGCCGTAGGGGAGCGCACTCTCGCCGTCGCGCGGCTGCCGCCGCCACGACATTTCGGTCATACACCAGCCGTGGACGAACACCGCAATCCGGCGGGTGGCTTCGGGGAATGCCGCCGCGATGGCGGCGGCATTCATTGCGACGGGGTTCCCGTGGTGCCGGATCTGCATGGTCAGCGCGAATTCGTTGCCGCGGTTGGTCAGCTCGTCGCCGTAGATTCCATTGAGTGCGGCGATGACGCCGGCGACCGTGGGATGTGATTGGACGGTGTCGTCATCATCGCTGCCGCGGGTCTCAGCAGCCAGCTCGCCGGCACCGCGTAACGAGGCTCGCACCGCGCGGTCGACGGCATAGTAGGTCGTCGCGGCAATCGTGTTGTGGACGACCTCTACAGGTTTCGACACTGGTCCTATGGCGCCGAAGACGCGCTGTGCGATGCCGCTGTGCGTGTCACGTACCAGGCCGGTGAGAATGCGGGTGCCGTCGCCTGCAAGATCTGCGAGTGAGCGGATTTCCTGTCGTTGCACGAGCTGCTCCTCCCTGCTTTGACCAGGGGTTCCCATTCGGCGCAACTATTATTGCGGCGCACGCCTGTCCCGGCCGGAGTGGCCGACCGTCCAGCGTGCAGCTCCCATGTCAGTATCGGAGGACCGGTGGCCCGCGATGTCCGTCATATCGCCGTCTCACCTTTCGATTGCAACTCCTGAGACCGCATACGTCGTCGGTTCCGAGACGCCATTGCCGGGCTGAAGTCGAGTAGTGCATT
>DASZLQ010000279.1:0-7422 GCA_035552295.1 Mycobacterium sp.
ACCCGGTGCGCCATTCCAGCGCGCGGAGCAGATGTCCTGGCGCGGTCGCTTTAGCGGCGTCAGGCACTTGAGTCGGCTCGCGCTCCGGACATGCCGGGTCAAGCTTCACGCCTCGTCCTCGTCGTTCTCGTCGGCGACACCGACCGTTTTGGCCAACCAGTTGGGCGCCAGCGCCGAGATCGCGGTGGCTCCACCGGTGGCACCCAGCACGCCCGTCCAGGCGACCGGCCCCAACGGCGTGCATCCGAAGAACTGGCTGATGACCGGGGTCTGCACGATGCCGACCAGCACGCCCGCGCTGCCCAGTGCGGTCGCCACCACGAGCGGGCTGTGCCGTCGGGCGAGCAGGGTTTGCGCCAGCTGCGTTGTCACCAATGCGGTCAATCCCATTGTCGCCGTGCGGCGTTCGCTTCCGGGCGTCCAGCGCCCGATGGCCCAGGCGGCCGTCGCCCCGGCGGCCGTGACGGCGCCTCGGGTGACGATCTGGCGCATCAGCGGAGCGTCCAGGGAGGGAGTGGGGCCGGTCAGCACCGCGCGTTGGTGCTCGCGCCGTGCCTCTTCCGCCTCTTCTTTTGATTCGTAATCGGCTTCGTCGGGTTCGACGTATTGCGAAGTGACCGCGACCGCGAGCGCGGGGAACATGTCGGTGAGCAGGTTCACTAACAGCAGCTGACGGGTCCCCACCGGAGCCCGACCGGTGCCGAGGGCGGTCCCGATGATGGTGAACAGCACTTCGCCCACATTGCCGCCGACCAGAATCGTGACCGCATCGCGAACACCGGACCACATGCTGCGGCCCTCGACCAGCGCATCGAGCAGCACGCCCAGATCCTCGTCGGTCAAGACGATGTCGGCGGCGCCGCGGGCGGCAGACGAACCACGACCGCTGACCCCGATGCCCACGTCGGCCATCCGGATCGCGGCCGCGTCGTTGGCGCCGTCGCCGACCATCGCGGTCACTCGACCGCAACGCTGCAGCGCGGCCACAATCTGTACTTTTTGTTCCGGGCTGACGCGGGCGAACACCTGAACGTCCGCGACGAGTTTGGCGCAGGCGTCCTCGTCGAGGCCGGCGAGGTCGGCACCCGTTACCACCCGCGCGTCCGCGGACATGCCCAACTGACGAGCAATCGCCCGTGCGGTGACCGGGTGATCGCCGGTTATCAGCACCACGTTGCGGTCGGCGTCCACCAGAGCTTCGATCAGTGGGCGCGATGATGCCCGTGCGGTGTCTGCCAAACCCACATAGCCGAGCAACTCCAGGTCCTGAGCGGCCGCGTCGACGGCATCGGCATCGGTTTCCTCGTCGTCGGTGGTGCCGTTGTCCCAGCTGCGCCGCGCCACCGCCAGCACTCGCAAGCCTTGTTCAGCAAGGCTGCGCACCAACGATTCCGCGTGCTCGTGGTCTGCGTCCGGATCGGCGAACCGGCACCGTGGCAGCACCACCTCGGGAGCTCCCTTGAGCATCAGGATCGTCGACGACGGGTCTGTGCTCAGCGTGCCAATCGCGGCGGCAAAGCCACGACTGGACTCGAACGGCACGTCCGCAAGCATCGTCCACTCCGAATCACCTTGATCGGTAAGCGAACTCGCCGCAGTGAGGATAGCTTCGTCGGTGGCGTGCGCATGTCCTTGTCCCTCTTGGGGTTTCGTGGACGCCCACGCTGCAGCCCGCAGCACGGCCGCGGACTGTGGATCGCCGGCGTCCGGGAGTGGATCCCGTGCGTCGGCCGCTTCCGGTACGGCGCACACGACGCGCAGCCGGTTCTCGGTGAGAGTGCCGGTCTTGTCGAAACATACGGTGTCGACCCGGCCCAGCGCTTCGATGGTGCGGGGAGCCCGAACCAGTGCTCCGCGCGCCGTCAGCCGCTGGGCGGCGGCAAGCTGGGACAGCGTAGCCACCAAAGGCAGGCCCTCCGGGACGGCGGCCACCGCGATCGCGACGCCGTCGGCGACCGCCTGACGCAGTGACGCGCGCCGTAGCAGCGCCAAAGCGGTTACCGCGGCACCGCCGGTAAGGGTCAGCGGAAGGACCTTGCTGGTGAGCTCGCGCAGCCGGGCCTGGACTCCGGCCGACGTTTCGACGTCCGCGACCGCCGAGATCGCACGATGCGCTGCGGTGCCGACCCCGGTGGCCACGACGATCGCCCGAGCGTGCCCCGCGACGATCGTGCTGCCCTCGAACAGCATGCTGGCCCGGTCCGGGTCGTTGACAGCGACGGGTTCCACCTGCTTGTCCACCGGCAGCGACTCACCGGTGAGGAACGATTCGTCGACCTCGAGGTCCTCGGCCACCAACAGGCGCGCGTCGGCCGGCACCACTTCCGGCGCTGCCAGGTCGATGACGTCACCAGGCCGCAGCGAGTTGGCGGACACCGTGGCCGTGCGCGTGGCGTGCTGGGCCGCCTCCAATCGGCGTCGCGTGGTCGCGACAGCCGGGACAACAACCCGGCGCACCAGCTGGTCCTGCTCGGCGAACAGTTCGGCAGCTGCCGCCTCGGCCCGTAACCGTTGTGCCCCACCGGTTATCGCGTTTACGGTCATCACACCGGCGACGAGAAGCGCGTCGATATTGCTGCCGACGATCGCGGATGCGGCCGCCCCGACGGCCAGGATCGGGGTCAGCGGATCGGCCATCTCGGACCGGGTAGCCGACGCCAGCCGCACCAAGGTGCCCGCCGGTCCGCGCAGCGGCGCCAGTGCGGGGCTGTAGGACAGGTCGTCGAGCCGACGTCGCCACGACGGCGTACCGGGCTCGACGGCCAACGGTCGCGCACCGCCGGCCAGCCGCGAATAGACGATCTCCGGATCCAGCGCATGCCAGGCGGTCAGCGGTTGCGGGGTGGGATCGGGTAGCCGCAGCACCCTGCTGGCCGAGAAGGTTCCTGCCGCCAACGCCGTCGCCGCCGCCGCGTTGACCGGATTAAGCCAGCGACGGAAGCTAACCGGGTTGGCGGTTCTGTCTTGCTCGCCGGTGACCAGCAGCAGCCCGGCCAGCGTCGTGCCGCCCTGGGCAAGGTGCACAGCCGATTCGCTGGCCGACCGGGCTACCGGAATCGCTGACAGGATCCGCACCGCATCAGCCAGGTCGGTGCCCGTGATGATGTCCGCGGTCCACGGTGTGGCCGCGCGTGGATCGTCAAGGGCCACACCGACGTCGGCGATTGCCAGGGCAGCCAACGTGTCGGTCGACGCGAAATCGTGGTGGAGCGCCGTGATCAGCAACACCGGTCCGCGATCTGCCCGCAGCTCTCGCACCAAATTCAGCAGGGGCGTGCCGGGCGGATGCGTCGCGCCAACGCCGGCGGTCAGATCCTCGGTGCCGGCGACGTGGCGCAAAACCACCCGGGCCCCGGTCCGGTGCGCGGTCTGAAACAACGGAATCGCATAGGGGTCTACCTCCCAGCCAACATCGACGCTGCCCACGCATTCGCCATCGACCACGAGGTCGGCGCTTTCGCGGCCCTGAGCCGGCGTGGCCGACGGGCCTTGCACCGGAACCCATCTCAGGTGCGCGCCGGTGGCCGGCAACTCATCGGGATCGGGCTCGGGCGCTTCCTCTCCATGCAGCAGCGCATCGGCGACCTCATAAACTCGGTCGTCGTCCCAGCCCTGCGCATCCCCACGGGAACGCAGCACGGCACGGTGATCGCCGCGCAGCGCGGCGCCGTCGATGACGACCACCTTGACTCGATCCAGTCGGCGCAGTGCACCCGGATCGAGGACCAACTGTCCGGCGTTGGCCAGGCCGCGACCCAGCACCGCCGCGAATGCCTGCCTGCCCATATGTGCCGCCCTCGGCACCCCGGCCTCGATCGCGCCGGCCGCGTCTTCGGTACCACCGCCGGCGACCAACGCGCTCGCCGCGGCGATCAGCGAGCCGTTCGCCGCCGATTCGACATAGCTCTCGACCGGGCCGGCCATTGACCCTTTCGCGGTGTCGATTGCGGCGTCGATGGATCCACCGACGACGACGTGCGACGCCTCACCCGCCGCGGCGGCTGCCCAGCTGTGCCGCGGTGCATGCGATTTGGCCCCGGCCGATGAGATGACGGGCACCACCGGAGCCTGCGGCCGTTCGGGCGACGCCAGCTGAGGCTCGCGGTCTCCCCACACGCGACGGTGAGCCGCCGCCTCGGAGATTTGGAGCGTGCGTTGCGTCAGGTCGAGCAGCGGTGTGCCGACCGCCTGGGTCAGCCCATGAGCCGCCGCCGTCGTCGCGGCGAGGGCGATATCGGTGCCCACTCGTCCCAATCGCGACTCCAGCAGCGACACCGTGCGCGGCTGATGATTGATGAGAGCGGCCGCGGCCCGGGTGGTCTTCGGTGCGGCGGGCAGCCGGGTGACCCAGCCGGTGACGGCGGCACTCACCGCGATCAGATCCATTGCGGCGGCGGTTAGCGGCACCAGAATCGCCAGCGGGTTGCCCGGGTCGGCGAATGGCGCGGATAGGGGTGCCGATTCCGACCCTGACGAAGCGATGTCGGCAGCTATCCAGGCAACCGTTTCCCGCACCTCGTCGAGGACGATGTCGTTGTCGGCGTCCTCGGAGAGTTCGACCACCAACCGACCCAAGGAGCCCTCCACATGTGCCTTGGCCACGCCCGGAATCCTGCGAACCGGCTCCTCGATCACCGCCGCATATTCATGCCAGCGAGGGAACGGCAGCAACGGATCCAGGTCTAGGTGCACCCGCTGCCCGCTCTGCCAGCGCACCGGCGGGGTGATGCCGTTAGCGGAACCGTTGGGGGAACTGCTTATCCCGAACGCTCGGCCGGTCGAGTTGGCCACCGAATGCACCACGGGGCCGGCTAGCTCCACTACCGGGCTGGCCAGCATCTGCACTGTGCCCGCAGCGCCGGCCGCAGTGGACACGCCGGCCCGCACTACCTGGGCCGCTCCGCCGGTGACGCCAGCGACGACGCTGGCTACACCCGGGATCTTCATTTGGCCATCCTTCAATTACGTCTACCGTGCCTATCCTCCTGGTGTCTCAGGGACCTGTCCACATACGGCCTCGACGGTAGGGGCGTGTGATGAGAGGGGGCTTACCGACGTTGCGGCAGTCCAAACACGTCGAACAAAGCCGGATCGAGAAAAACGGTGATCGCGGCGATCCCGGCGGTGCCAGGTTTGCCGCCCGCGGTGAGGACGTGGATCGAATGGGCGCGAAGTACGCCGTCGGCGCTGCGGCGGTACTCGGCCACCGCGGGTTGCGCGTTCGCGGCCGTCGGGACCATCACGATGTCGCCGGCCTTGGTGAAAGCACGGACGGCAAGGAACCGCATCACCGTGTCTCGCCCGGTGAACCACATAGGCAGCGGCGGCATTTCGAGCTTGACGTCGGCTTGCAGCAACTCGGTGAGCGCGGCCATGTCCGCGTTTTCGAATGCGGCGCAGTAACGGTCGAGCAAGTCACGGCGCTCGGCGTCGTCGGGCTCGACAGCGTTTTCGTCGGTGGGGGAGATCTCGGCGAGACGGGCTCGCGCCCGCTGCAGGGAGCTGTTGACCGCGGCCGGTGTGGTTTCGAGGAGTTCTGCGACCTCCGCGGCGCTGAACTGTACGACATCGCGCAAGATCAGCACGGCCCGCTGCCGCGCCGGAAGCTCCTGCAGGGCCGTCATCACTGCCAGCCGCACACTTTGCCTTGCCGTGGCGGCCCCCTCAGGGGTCTCGAACATGAGGGCGTCGGGGATCGGCTCGAGCCACTGATGGGCGCCGGTGTAACCGTCCAGGCTGACGTCGGGGTCGATCGAGCTGTCACCCAGCCCGGCCGGCATCACTCGGCGGGCGCGATTCTCCAGCGCACGCAGGCACGCCGTCGTCGCGATCCGGTACAGCCAGGTCCGCAACGCCGCCCGTTCCTCGAACGCCGTATATCCCCGCCAGCCCCGCAGATAGGTTTCCTGGACTAGATCTTCGGCATCCTGCACCGAACCGAGCATGCGGTAACAGTGCGCGATCAACTCGGCACGAAACGGCGCCGCCCGCTCGATGAAATCCTCCTGAGCCGGCACAGACTTCTCCTATCTCGCCTCCGGTCCGGGTTGGGACCGAAACGCTACTCCAGTAAAGAGACACCCGGGTACCGAAATTCATCGGTCAGTGGCGATGAATCCGGGCCCCACGCCGTATCGGAACTAGTGCGGACGTCGCGCCGCGCCGGCGATGCACCGGCACCGTCGAGCAAGTCAACGAGGAGATCGTCATCATGGTGAAAATCGCCGACAAAACAGTTCTGGTTACCGGGGGCAATCGCGGCATCGGGCGGGCCTTGGTCACGGAAGCATTGAGCAGAGGCGCGAAGCGCGTATACGTCGGTACGCGCGCGCCGTTGACCCACCGAGATGACCGCGTCACGCCCCTGACCCTGGACGTAACCAACGCGGCGCACATCCAGGCAGCGGTCGATGAAGTTGAATCGCTCGATGTCCTCATCAACAATGCCGGCCTGGCACTCTATGACGACTTGAGCGAGCGCCTCGCGCTCGAGCGCCACCTCGCCGTCAACCTCTTTGGCACGTACGCGATGATCCAGGCCTTCCTGCCGTTGCTGACTCGTTCCGGCGCGACAATCGTCAACAATCTGTCGGTGAACGCTCTTGCCCCCTTGCCGCTCATTCCGGCCTACTCGATCTCGAAGGCGGCCGCGTTCAACCTCACGCAATCGCTGCGCGCCCTTTTGGCCGGACGGGGCGTAACGGTTCATGCCGTCCTCACCGGCCCCGTTGACACCGACATGACTCAAGGGCTTGAGATACCGAAAAGCTCTCCAGAATCTGTCGCGCGAGCCATCTTCGACGGAGTCGAGAAGGGCGAGGAGGACATCTTTCCCGACCCGATGTCGAAGTCCGTGGCTGACAGCTGGAATAGCGGCGCGGCGAAGGCGCTCGAGCGCCAGTATGCGGCACTGCTCGCGGAAGCAGAGCGGGTCGAGTCATAGGCGGGCGCGAATCGGTGGGCGTAGCACCGATTAATCGCGGTGACAGAACGTATCTGAATTAGTGCGGGCATCAAGAACGTCAACACCGAAAGCGAGCACGACCATGACCGAAGAAACCACCAACCTCGACGGCACGACAGCGATAGTGACGGGGGCGAGCCGCGGATTCGGTCGTGCCATCGCCACCGCGTTGTCGGCAGCCGGTGCCGGAGTCGTCGGCGTTGCGCGCAACCGCGCGCTACTCGAAGAGGCCCGCAGCCAGCTGGGCGACACCTTTACTCCAGTGGTCGCCGACGCCGCCGATCCGGCTACGGCCCGCCGGCTCATCGACGAGTACCGGCCGCGCACACTGGTGCTATGCGCCGGGGCCGCTCCGCGGATGAGTCCGTTACAGGACCAGACCTGGGAGACATTCAGTGAGAACTGGAACGTGGACGTCGCACAGGCATTTCACTGGACCCGCCATGCGCTGCAGCGCC
>DASZLQ010000280.1:0-14253 GCA_035552295.1 Mycobacterium sp.
GTGTAAATCGGTTCGCCGAACGCGATGCGCCACTTCGACGGCAGCGGCACCAGGCCCGCCGGCCCGGCCAACGGGAACAGCGGGGTGATCGGGAAGTAGGGCAGCCCGAACAGTCGCGCCAGCAGCTTGACATCGGTGAGCATCGGGTAGATCTCTTCGGAACCGATGATCGAGCAAGGAACGATCGGCGCTTTGGTGCGTACCGCGGACGTCACGAAGCCGCCGCGCCCGAACCTCTGCAACCGATAACGGTCCTGGAAGCGCTTGCCCAGGCCCTTGTAGCCCTCCGGGAATGTGGCGGTCAGCTCGCCCGCGGCGAGCAACCGGTGTGCGTCCGTCGCGCAGGCCATGGTGTGGCCCGCCTTACGGGCGGTTTCGCCGACCACCGGCAGATCGAAGACCATGTCGGCGGCCAGCAGTCGCAGGTCCCGCTCCGCCGGATGCTCGTCGTGAACCGCCACCGACAGCATCAGCCCGTCGAATGGCAGCACCCCGGCGTGATTGGCCACCACCAGCGCCGCACCCTCGCTCGGCAGGTTCTCGATACCGCTGACTTCGGCCCGGAACCACGACCTGAAGAAGAATCTCAGCAAAGGCCGAACGACCGCGCTGTTGAAGTGCGGATCGAACCCGAACTCATCGACGGTGTAGTCACCCGTCAACCGTTGCCGGAGGAATCCGGCGACGGCGGCGACGCGCTGAGCAAGCTGGTTGAGCGGTGCTTCGGCCGCCGATGGCGCACCCGCGACACGGCGATGCTCATCGATTTCCCGGACGACAGCGGCGATCTGCTCGGCCGACGCCCGGCCGCTCGGATCGGAGAGTAAGGAGGGATGTTGACGAGACGCCGCTGCGCGCTGGTCGGCTTTGCGGCGCGCTGCTACCCGACCCCGATTGGTGTGCAGTGGAATGACATTCGCTCTGGTTTCACCCGCCACGATATCTACCTGACCCCACCCCATGGAATTGGATTTCGGCTACCCCAGCGCTGCGCTAAGGCTATGGCGCGACCCTCCAAGGAGCGTACCTGATCTGGGTCGATTATGGGAGTCAGGCCGCGGCCGCGGACATAGTCGTGGAACGCCTCGGCCGTCGACCATTTGGGCTGGTAGCCGAGCTCCGTGCGCATCCTGGTGGTGTCCATGACGCGGCCGTAACTTAAGTAACTGAATTGCTCGCGGTTGAACTCCGTGTAGCGATTAGCCCGCCTCAGCGAATCCAGCGCCCAGACGCCGAAGCCGGGTACCGGGAACGGAATTCGGCCGGCCCGCCGGATCGCCTGCGACAGCATGATGATGCCGTCGGCGCCGACGTTGAACGTGCCGGCCTTGCCGGCCATCGCCGCGCGCTCCAGCGCCCCGAGTGCGTCCTGCTCGTGCAACAGCTGCAGTCGCGCGTCTCGGCCGAACATCGTCGGCACGAAAGGCCCAGCTAGATAGCGTGACAGCGAGGTGTCCATCGCCGGGCCGATCATGTTGGCCAGCCGCAGAATGGTCACCGCGATATCGGGCCTGCGGCGGCCCAAGCCACGCACGTAACCCTCGATATCGAGACTGTCCTTGGCGAAACCCCCGCGGAAGGGCCGACGGCTGCTGCTGTCTTCGGTGAACATCACCGAATCGTGTGGACTCGACCCGTAAACCTCAGACGTCGACTTGAGCACGACGCGGCGGACCGAGGGAGCTTTCTGGCAGGCCGCGAAAAGTTGCATCGCGCCCATCACGTTGAGTTCCTTGAGCGCTGCGCTACCGCCGGACCGCGGCGCGTACGACGCGGCCGCGGCGTGCACCACCGTATCGACGTCGCCGTTTCGAATCACTTTGGCGATGAACGGATTACGAATGTCGGCGCGAACGAACTCGGCGCGACCCATCCGGCGCAGCATGTCCTTGCTCGGCGCGATCGCGTCCACCGCGATCACCCCTTTGATCAGCGGGTTCTGCGCCAGCCGAGCGGTCAGGTAGCCGCCCAGAAACCGGCATGCCCCGGTAACCAGCACAACCTTGGGGTAATGCATGGTGTCGGCGGCGGCGCCGCCTGTTCCGCCATCATCCCCGCTCGGCGAATCCACCCAAACAGCCTAGCGGCCGGCAGAGAAGGCGGCGTTACGGCCGCGTGACGGTTGGTGCGGGCGGGACTGAGCCGGGCGGGGCTTACTTGCCAAGTTTTCTGCGCTGCACCCGGGTGCGGCGCAGCAGCTTGCGGTGCTTTTTCTTCGACATGCGCTTGCGCCGCTTCTTGATTACTGAACCCATGAACTCCGCTATCTGACCCGCGACCGGCTTGGAAACAAGGACCCGGACACTTTACCCGGCCGAACGCATAGAACACCAAACCGGTAGCCGCGTGACCGCACGATGGGTCACGCAACTCGCTTCGGCGCCGATCCGGCCGCGCCCTGAAAACCTCGGCCGCGCGGCAGGTTTGAGCTCAGCCCGCGTCGAAGTATGAAGTCTCCAGCATGTCGTGGACGGCCTTGGCATGCACCCGGAAGGACCGCCCAACGCGAACCGCTGGCAGCTCGCCGTTGTGCACCAGCCGGTAAACCGTCATCTTGGAGACCCGCATCAGGGCCGCCACCTCGGCGACGGTCAGAAATTGTGTCCTGGCCTGCTGGCCATCGACTAAACCGGTGTCCCGCGCCTTACCAGCCGAATCTCGCGCCGATGGCCCGTTCGTAGACGTCATTGCAACCCAATCGTGTCAGGCCCGCGCAATGCCAGCGGCTTCCCCTCCGCTGGCACCCACACGTGCATACAGAAAAGAGAATAGCGGGACTAGTGGGGTTACTGGTACTGGTGGGGGACAATCAGTTCAAAATTCTTGAATTATTCTGATGTAATTCTTAGCTGCTCAGAGCGCCTTTTGGCGGCCTCAACGGCCGCGTCGACAGCCGTCCGTAATCCGCCTCGTTCGAGTTCGCGCAGCCCAGCGGCGGTCGTCCCGCCAGGCGATGTGATGGTCGCCCGCAGTTGCGTCGCGGTGGCATCCGCCCCGGTCCCCAACGCCTCGCCCTCGCCCGGCCGGCGGTCTTGATCCATCCGTTCCAGCAGCATTGCCGCCGACCCCGCCATGGTCTGCGCGGTCAGGTCGGTGGCCACCTGCCGGCTCAGACCCGCCGCAACGCCGGCGTCCACCAGGGCCTCGACCATCAAAAAGAAATACGCCGGACCGGATCCGGACAGTGCGGTGACCGCGTCCATTTGCGACTCGGGGACGGTCAACACACCACCGACCGCGTCGAACAGGGCCGAAACCTCCTCGAGCTGGGGCGCAGTGACGAAACGGCCTTTGGCCAGCGCGGTTACCCCGGCACCCACCACTGCCGCCGCATTCGGCATCGCCCGGACCACCGGCGTTCCAGCCGGCAGCTTCGACTCGAAGTAGGTGATCGTGATCCCCGCCGCGACGGTGACGAACACCTGCTCGGCGCTGTCGTTCTCGGCTGCGGCGGCCGCCCGGGCCAGCTCCCCCATCACCGCCTCGACGTCGGCAGGCTTCACCGCGACGACGACGAACGTCGCGTTCTCCACCGCCTCGGTCGGCGACGTCACCAGCACGGAATAAGTGTCGGCCAGGAACTTGGCGCGTTCGGGCACCCGTTCGGCCACCACTAGGTCTTTGACCTGGCGCCCGGCGCGCAGCAGACCCGACAGCAAGGCCTCGCCGATACTGCCGCCACCGAGGATCGCGATTCTTGCCATGCCGGAAAGCATCGCAGACACCGGCGGCTATCGGGCGGCTGGCACCATCGCCAGTTGGCGCGCTTGCGCCACGATCCGGCCCAAGGTGTCGACGACGATGTGGTCCTCGTCGAACCAGTCATGCCCGATCTCCGTGCATGTCGCGATGATTCGCAGCCAGCCGTCGGCAGGCAGGCTCCGCAGGAATGCGGTGAGCTGAACCGTAGGCGCCCAGCCGGTGCGCTCCACAGCGAAGGTCACCGGCGCCGACAGATCCCCGCACATGAGCGCAAACAGCGCGTCCGGAGCCACACCGCGGGGGCGCGCCCACATCTGGATCACCGGTGGGCGGCCGTCGGTGCTGGGCTCCATCGTCGACAGCACCGGCCGGACATCGCAGCCCTCGCCCAGGTGGACCAGGCCGGCCAGGGGGTGGCCGGGTCCGATCGGCGCGATGTCGCCGGGCGGGTCGGGTGCCATCAGATCCACCACCGGGTTCGCCGACAGCAGTGGCGCGGCCTGGCCGCCTGGCGGGAAGTGCTCGGGCTCGCCCAGGTTGACCACGGCGTGTACCGCGGTGCGGTTGTCCTGGGCGAGCTCCACATCGACGACGCTGATTCGGCGACCGCGCTTGCGGATGGACGTCACCAGCTGCATCACCCCGGGATCGGGCGCCGACAGGAAGCTTGCCGACACGGCGACAGGTTGCAAGCCCGGTTCAAGTCCACCCGATTGTCCGCCGCAGACGCTGCGGGCGGCGTTGGCACACAGCGCCAGCATGGCGCCGCCGTGCACCTTGGGTCCGATGGTCCAGTGCTTGTTGAGCTCGCCTTCGTAAACACCCGGATCGATCTCGCGCAACGTCATTGCCTCGGTGAATAGCGCGTTCATGGTCTCCTGCGAGGTCTCCTAAATCACCGCATCAGATGCGTGCGCGCGAACTGCAACGATTCGGCCAGCATGGCTTCGCGCTCGCTGGCTGAACGCGCTGCGGAGGTGGACACCTCGAGGATGACATGGCCGGCGAAATGGCTGCCGGCCACCATCTGGCACACCTCGGCGGCGGGTTGCGTTCCGCGCCCTGGCACCAGGTGCTCGTCGGCGGGCAGGCCGCTGCCGTCACACAGGTGCAGATGCACCAGCCCCGCGCCCATTCGCCGCGCCATGTCCAGCGAGTCGGTGCCCGCGGTCGCGGTATGCGACAGGTCCAGCGTGTAGTGCGCATGGTTGCCATCTAACGGGTCGTACGACGGCGCGAACGCCGAAATCGCCGGGCCCGGGCCTCCGCCGCGCTTGCGCATCCGTTCGCGCGACTGGTCGACCCCGAAGAACCGGTCCGCCCGGAACGGGAACATGTTTTCCACGGCGACGATCACGTCGCTGGACGCCTCCAGGGCCGAAACCTGGTCACTGAACCCCTCGGCGTAGCGCCGTTGCCAGCGAAAGGGCGGATGCACGACGACGGTCTGTGCGCCCAATTGCTCGGCGGCCTGCACGCTGCGTTCCAATTTGGAAATCGGGTTGGAGCCCCACACCCGCTGTGAGATCAGCAGGCAAGGGGCGTGCACCGAGAGCACCGGCATGTGATAGCGCTGCGAGAGCTTCTCGACGGCATCGATGTCTTGGCTGACCGATTCGCTCCACACCATCAGCTCGACGCCGTCGTAGCCGAGCCTGGCCGCATACTCGAACGCGGCCTCGGCCCTTAACGGGTAGACCGAGGCCGTGGACAGGCCGACTTTGATTGCGGGGCGCACTGTCTGTGGGCGACGCCTAGCCCGATTGCAGGGACAGTGCCAGCGGTCCCAGGGTGATCAGCGCCCCGACCGCCACGGCGATTAGCGTGCTGGCGATGTCCTCGGTTTTGCGAACCACCCGCACGCCCGCCACCAGGCCCAGGATGACCAGCACCGACAGCACCAGCGCCACCAGGCTGTTCCACCGCCACAGTTGGTCGAAGGCGATGAACAGCAGACCGCCGAACGCGACGGCCGCGATCGACTGCAAAACGATCAGGCCGCCGCGCCACAGGGTCTCGAGTCTGTCGTGCGTCGGGTGGGCGTCCTCGGCCTCGTGGGTACGGTCGGTATCGAGGTGGCCCTGGTCGAGTTGTCCGTCCGTCAGCGAGTCCGCTGAAGCCGGCTTCCCGCCGCGCCGCCGGGCCAGCTCATCGGCGAGGGTCTGCCCGCCGAACAGCGTCGAATCCGAAGACTGCAGGTATGACCGCACATAGGCGGAATCCTCGGTCGCGAGCTCGGCTTCGCGCACCTCGGAATCCATCACGTCGACCGGGATATCGGCGTACTGGTCCAGCGGGTCCGGACTCATGTCCTCGGCGCCGGATTGCTCGGCTCCGCGCGCATCGCGGTGGCGCGAAGGCCGCGGATAAGCGCTGCGCTCCGGCCCCGCCGCGCGTTGCGGCTGCGGCGGGGACTTGGGCCAGCGCGGCTCAGGTTGGGACCAGTACGCGGCTTTGGGCTGCTCTTCGGTGACTTGTTCGGCGACGGCTTCGTCCGGAACCGGTGCGGGACCCGCTTCAGCGGCCGGTTCAACAACCTGGACTGCCCCGTTGGTCCCCTGGTCGGTGTCGTCGTCATCTCGGATGACGGGAAGCTCGCCGGTCAGCTCCGCGACGGTGACGGCATCGCTATCGCCGCGCCGACGGCGCCGCCGCCGGGTGACCGCCGGGGCGCCAATGGTTCCATTCCTGGCCAGCAATTCGGCCACCGAGATGGGCCGAGTGCCAGGGCTCTCGGTCTCGGGGTGTGGTCCGGTCATGGTTTGTCGCCTCTCGATCGGTTCGCGTTCCGATCAACCTCCTGGCCTCCAGCATCGCGCACCGAGGTCTCGACGAGGGCGGTTCCGTCGGCTTCGCTGTCGAGTTTGCGCAAGATGAGACCTTCCCGTAATGCCCACGGGCAGATATCCACCGTTTCGATCGACAGCGCTCGCATGCTCGCCTCCGCCACCAGCGCGCCCGCCACGATCTGCGGCGCCCGCTCGGCGCTAACCCCTTCCAGTTCAGCTCGGTCAGCGGTCGTCATCCTAGAGATGAAAGATATGAGTTGCCTGAGGCCGTTGGCCGTGAGCGTCCGCTTCACCCGTGGTCCGGCCGCCGATGGCGCCGCGCCGGTGAGCCGCGCCAGCGACCGGAACGTCTTCGACGTTGCCACGGCCAGGTCCGGGCCGCCGGCGTCGAGAACGGTGACACTGGCGTCCGCCAGCTCGGCATCCAGCCAATCTCGCAGCATCGCCACCCGGCGCCGGCCGGGCGGATCGTCGGACAGCCACTCGCGAGTCAGCCGTCCGGCCCCCAACGGCAGCGATAACGCGATCTCGGGCTCCTCGTCGACGCCACTGGACAGTTCCAGCGAGCCGCCGCCGATGTCGAGGTTGATGATGCGTCCGGCACTCCACCCGTACCAGCGGCGCACCGCCAGGAAGGTGAGACGCGACTCGTCGACGCCGCGCAGCACCTGCAACTCGACTCGGGTCTCTTTGCGCACCCGGGACAGCACGTCGTCGGAATTCTCGGCGTCGCGCACCGCGGACGTGGCGAAGGCCATCAGCTCCTCGCAGCCGGAGCTGACCGCGATCTTGGCGAACTCGTCGATGGTGGAAATCAGTTTTTCGGCGCCCCGCTTGGTGATCTTGCCGGAGCTGTCGAGGGATTCCGATAGTCGCAGCGTGGCCTTGGTCGAACTCATAGGGGTGGGATGGCCACCGCGGTGGGCATCGACCACCAGCAGATGGACCGTGTTGCTACCCACGTCGAGCACGCCTAATCGCACAGAAACAACCTAATCGTTGCGAGGACGCGGGGCGTGCTGCGCCCCGCTGTGGGGGCACGCAATCCGCGTCCGCGCCGGCCCGAGTGTCTACGGGTCAGAGAGCACGAATTGTGGTCTAACGTTGAATCCGTGGCGAATTCGCATCTCGAGCCGGGACAAGAGGTTGAATTGGATTTCGCCCGCGAATGGGTGGAGTTCTATGACCCAGATAACCCCGAGCACCTGATTGCGGCCGATCTCACTTGGCTGCTATCCCGCTGGACGTGTGTATTCGGCACGCCGGCCTGCCGCGGCACGGTGGAAGGCCGCCCAAATGACGGGTGCTGCTCGCACGGTGCGTTCTTGTGCGACGACGACGACCGCGCCCGATTGGATGACGCGGTGAAACAACTCACCGACGACGACTGGCAATTCCGCGAAAAAGGATTGGGCCGTAAGGGCTACCTGGAACTCGACGAGCATGATGGCCAGCCCCAATACCGCACCCGTAGACACAAGGACGCGTGCATTTTCTTGAACCGGCCCGGCTTTGCCGGCGGTGCCGGATGCGCGCTGCACAGCAAAGCCCTCAAGTTGGGCGTGGCGCCGCTGACGATGAAACCCGATGTCTGCTGGCAGCTGCCGATCCGGCGCAGTCAGGAGTGGGTGACCCGGCCCGACGGCACCGAGATCCTCAAGACCACCGTCACCGAATTCGATCGCCGCGGCTGGGGCTCGGGTGGCGCCGACTTGCACTGGTATTGCACCGGCGATCCGGCCACCCATATCGGCGCCAAACAGGTGTGGGAGAGCCTGGCCGACGAACTGACGGAGCTGCTGGGCGCCAAGGCCTACGCGGAACTGGCGGCAATGTGCAAGCGCCGCAGCAAGTTAGGGCTCATCGCGGTCCACCCGGCTACTCGGCTCGCCGAGTAATCTCGGGTAACCATCAGGTCACTCGTGTCTTGTTGTAGGACAACACCATTCGCATCGCACTGGCCTGCAGGTACGCCTCGACCGCGGTGGCGCCCGCCGTCGCGTCACGCGCCAGCACGGCCTGGGTGATCGCGCGTAGGTCAGCCACCACCGGGCCGGCGTCGTCGTAGGCTCCGGTGAGCTCGTGCTCGCGGCCGCCGAAGGCGTGCTCGACCCAGCGATACAGCAACCCCAACGCCCGGTTTCCAGTGCTGTGGATGAGCACCCGGAAGTACGCGAGGTCGGCGGCCTGGCGCGCCGCGGCGCTGTCGGCGTCGGCCACCGCGGCCAGCGCTGCGCGCAATGCGTCGGCATCCTCGGGCACGCTTCGTTGTGCCGCCAAGCGTCCGATCAACGGGCCCAGCGCCGCGCGGATCTCTAGTAGCTCGACCAAAAACTCCGGGCCCAGCTTGCGCACCAGCGCCTCGACCACGGCGGGATGGGTCAGGCCCTCGGGGTCGCGCACCACATTGCCGCTGCCGTGTCGGGCCTCGATCAGACCCATCTGCTGCAGCCGGGCCAGGCCCTGGCGCAGCGAGGTGCGATTGACATCGAGTTGCTCGGCCAGCTCCCGCTCGGGCGGCAGGGTCGAGCCGGGCGGGAAGACGCCGTCGAGGATGGCGTCGGCGATCGACGCCGCAATCTGTTCGTCCACCCGCTGGCGATCCGGCGGCTGCAGCACATTTGACTGGTTCATTGGCTCAACCAATATAGTGGATGGTACCGACGACCTGGGGAGGTGGAGCAGTGGACGACGAAAGGCGATCCGCTGCGTCCCCGCGCTGGCGGGGCAAGGCCGGCCGGCTGGAAGTCTGGTACGCCACCCTGTCGGATCCGCTCACGCGTGCGGGCCTGTGGATCCACTGCGAGACGGTGGCGCCGCTGCACGGCCCGCAGGAGCCCTACGCGCACGGCTGGGTGACCTGGTTTCCGCCCGACGGCTCGCCGCGCACCGAGCGGTTCGGCCCCGAGTCCACCCGACCCGCGGCCGACACCGCCTGGTTCACCGCCACGGGCGTGCGAGTGGGGCCCGAAGAGCTGACCGGGCACGCGGGATCTTTCGGATGGGACCTGCGCTGGCAGGACGCCGGTACGCCGCCGCTGTGGACGTTTCCCCGCGCGGCGTGGGAGCGCGAGTTGCTGCCCGGCGCGCAGGTGGTTCTCGCCCCTACCGCCGACTTCACCGGCTCACTGACCGCCGGCGATGCCGCGCACCGCGTCGACGGCTGGCGCGGGGGTGTCGCCCACATCTACGGGCACGGCAACGCCAAACGCTGGGGGTGGATCCACGCCGACCTCGGCGATGGCGACGTCCTCGAGGCGGTCACCGCGGTTTCGCACAAGCCGGGGCTGCGCAGGCTTGCGCCGATGCCATTCGTGCGCTTCCGCATCGGCGGAAAGGATTGGCCCGCAAGCTTTTTACCGTCGCTGCGGATGCGGACCACACTCGGCTTGCGGCACTGGCAGCTGGAGGGGCGCATCAGCGGCCGCGACGTGCTCATCCGCGTCGATCAGCCCCCGGAGAAGTGCGTGAGCCTGGGTTACACCGATCCCGACGGCGGCACCGCGGTGTGCACCAACACCGAGCAGGCCGACGTTCACGTCGAAATCAGCCACCGCGGCCGCGGCGCCCGAGTTATCGAGCGCCGCTGGTCGGTGCTGGGAACCGGGCACGCCGAAGTTGGCCTGCGCGGCGCCGAGGCACCCGCCGTCAACGAAAGGAATCTCAATGACCATGTCAACCGGTGAAGGCTCTCAGTGAGAGGGTCAGGCCGCTGCGGCGGCTGGTTGCTGGGGTTGCCAGGTTCGGTGGTCGCGCAGCAGTGCCCAGAGGACATCGACGTGGCGTCGTGCCAGGGCGAGCAGTGCCTGGGTGTGGACGTGGTTCTCGGACCGCTTGCGGTCGTAAAAGTCCCGCGATGGGCCTGCAACTCTGAGACTGGAGAATGCGGCCAGGAAGAACACGCGGCGCAGGCGCCGGTTGTACCGCTTGGGGCGGTGCAGGTTTCCGGTGATGCGACCGGAATCTCGTGGGACGGGCACCAATCCAGCGAACGAGGCCAATCTCCCCGCGTTGGAGAATGCGGCCATGTTGCCACCGGTAATCACGATGAACTCGGCACCCAGGTGTGGCCCCATGCCGGGCATCGACTCGATGATGGCGGCGCTGGGATGCTCGCGGAACTTCTCGGTGATCTGTTTATCGATGTCCTTGATCTCCCCGTCCAGAACCAGCAACCGCTGCGCGAGTCGCTTGATGAGCGCTGCGGTTCCGGCCTCACCGGGCAGCACAGCGAGCTGGGTATCAGCGGCCGCGACGGCTTTGTCGGCGATCGATTCGATCCCGTTGGGCCACGCCTGGTGTTTCCGAAGGTGCTTGATCACTCCGGCCCGTTTGACCGCACGGATTTCGGCGGGGGTGCACATCCCAGCGGCCAGGATCAGCGGGGAGCGCGTCGAGTAGTCGAACGCCGCTTCGAGGGCCGGGAAGATGCTGGTGAGCATCGAGCGCAGCCGGTTCACACCCCGCACCCAGTCGGCCATCAGATCCGAGCGGAACGCGGTCAACGACCGCAGCTCGGCGACCAGATCTTCGGTGGTTCCGACTGGGGACAGATCCCTGCGGTGCCGGGCGGTTTCGGCGATCACCCGGGCATCTTTGGCGTCGGTCTTGCCCTCGCCGCGGAATGTGTGGCTCATCGTGTTCACCGTGCGGCCAGGCACATACACCACCGCGGCCTGCGCGCCCAGCAGCGTGGCGATCAGCAGCGCCGCCGGCGGCGAAGTCAAATCAATCGCCCACACCGCTCGGTCAGTAGTCGCCTCAACGGTACCGATCAATTCCGTGATCGCCGGTTCCTCGTTTCGGATCTTCCTCGACCACAACACCTTTCCGGTGTCATCAATCGCACATGCATGGTGAGTCGACTTCCCGACATCGATACCCACCCACACCTGGCTCGTTTCGGACATACCGCTGTTCCCGTCGTCGCAGTCCCCACGGACAACCCCGCCAACAGGTCCTTAGAGCAGCGTCATTCGGTACGCGTCAGATCTCAATCAGTGGCCAGGACCGTCCAAAACGGCAGGGTGGCCATTCCTTTCAAGCAACAACAGCTGCAAACAAACATTAGCCACGCCCTACCGTCCCGGGCATCCAGGACATCCAATCCCAGACCCCTACAACCCTAAGGACACCAACATGAGTTTCGCGCTTGACCCGCCGCTGCTGATTGCCTCGGGAGTGCTTATCGAACGCAACGTACCCTGCGATCGTCGTGATGTGGCTGAGGCCGCCGTCCTCGGCGTCTTCTTCGCCGGCTCCTTCGGGCTCTACCACAACGTGCCCGGACTCGACGTGCTGTGGCGTCCGTTCCGCGCGCGCAATGGCCGCGACTTCATGTGGAACAGCGGCGTTTTCGGCGTGAATACGGCCGAGGCAGGCTGGCCGCTGCACGCGGCGGCCGGGGCCATCTTCGCGACGTACCCGTTCTTCATCAAGCTCGGCCGACGGCTCGGGCGCTTGGTATGACCCGTCTCGCCGATCGGGCAAGGGCTTCGTTGGCCTCGTTCGGCACCGCGTTGCTCCCCGAAGAGCACGGCGGGCCGCCACCGGCCCAGCTGGCCGATCGCGTCGACCGCTACCTCGCGCGGCTGCCGGCGACATCACGGCTGGCGTTGCGCGCCGGCCTGCTATCCGTGGGAGCGGTGAGCTACCTGACCACCGGCCGGTCGCTTTCGCGGCTTGGTCCCGACGAACGGGATCGGGTACTGCGCCGAATAGCCGCGCTCAACCCCGATGCCACCGCGGCCGTCGAGGCCATGAAGGCAATTGTGTTGCTCGCCAACGGCGCTGACGCCTACGCGCCGGAATTGCTATCCAGCGCCCAGGAGCACGACGTGGCGCGCCCCGATGCGCCATTGGCCATCACAACGTCGACCGAGAGCCGTTCCGTCGTGACCGCCGACGCGGTGATCGTCGGGTCCGGCGCCGGCGGCGCGATGGTGGCCCGCACGCTGGCCCGGGCCGGCCTGGACACCGTGGTCCTCGAAGAGGGCCGCCGCTGGACGGTCGAGGAGTTCCGTACCACCCACCCCATCGACCGCTACGCCGGGTTGTACCGCGGCGCCGGGGCCACCGTCGCGCTGGGACGCCCGTCCGTGGTGCTGCCCATCGGGCGGGCGGTCGGCGGCACCACCGTCGTGAATTCCGGCACCTGCTACCGGCCGCCTCCGGCCGTGCAGCGGCGCTGGCGCAACGAGTTCGCTCTCGGCCTGGCCGACCCGGACCGGCTGGCCGCTCACCTCGACGACGTCGAGCACACACTGCGGGTCGCGCCGGTGCCGCTGCAGATCATGGGTCGCAACGGGCGGCTGCTGCTCGATGCCGCCCACACCCTGGGCTGGCGGGCGGCACCCATTCCACGCAACGCGCCGGGATGCGAGGGCTGTTGCCAGTGCGCGATCGGCTGCCCACGCAACGCCAAGTTCGGTGTGCACCTCAACGCACTGCCGCAGGCCTGCACCGCGGGCGCGCGGATCATCTCGCAGGCTCGCGTCGAACGCGTGCTGCACCAGCACGGGCGCGCCCGCGGGGTGCGCGCCCGTCGCCCCGACGGCACGGCACTCGACATCCTTGCTGACACCGTCATCGTCGCCGCCGGCGCCACCGAGACACCAGGGCTGTTGCGGCGCAGCGGTCTTGGCGCACACCCGCGCCTTGGCCGTAACCTCGCGTTGCATCCGGCGACGATGCTTGCCGGACGCTTCGACGACGATGTCGTCGCGTGGCACGGCGTGCTGCAGAGCGCGGCCGTTCACGAGTTCCACGAGTCAGATGGCGTGCTCATCGAAGCGACCTCCACGCCGCCCGGCATGGGCTCGATGGTCTTTCCCGGCTACGGCGCCGAACTGCTCAGCTGGCTCGACCGAGCGCCCCAGGTCGCCACGTTCGGCGCCATGGTCGCCGATCGCGGTGTCGGCTCGGTGCTATCGGCGCGCGGCGAAACGCTGGTGCGCTACAACATCACTCGAGCCGACATCGCCAAGCTGGTGGTCGCGGTGGAGGCCATGGGGCGGCTGCTGTTCGCGGCGGGCGCCGTCGAGGTGCTCACCGGTTTGCCCGGCGCGATGACGGTGACGTCGATGGCCGCGCTGCAGGATGCATTGCGGTGCAGCAACCCGAGAAGCCTGCACCTGGCCGCGTTCCACCCCACGGGCACCGCGGCCGCGGGCGGCGACGAGCAACGGTGTCCGGTCGACGAGACCGGACGGCTGCGCGGCGTCGACGGCGTCTGGGTGGCCGACGCGTCGATCCTGCCCAGCTGCCCGGAGGTGAACCCGCAGGTGTCGATCATGGCGCTGGCGCTGGCCGTCGCCGACGAGGTGGTCGGTGCGCGCTGATCCCGCGTGCGTCCTTGGCGTCGAGTGTGCGACCTGGGCGGGCCAGAAGCGAAATTCGCGCCTTCAACGCACACTCGTTGCCGCAAGCGCATTAGCCCTCGAGCTTGTAGCCCAATCCCCGCACCGTCACCAGGTGCACTGGATTGGCCGGGTCGGCCTCGATCTTGGACCGCAGCCGCTTGACGTGGACGTCGAGGGTCTTGGTGTCGCCAACATAGTCCGCGCCCCAGACCCGATCGATGAGCTGTCCGCGGGTCAGCACCCGCCCGCTGTTGCGCATCAGGTATTCCAGCAAGTCGAATTCCTTGAGCGGCAACGTGATTGTGTCACCGTTGACCGACACGACGTGCCGCTCGACATCCATGCGTACCGGCCCGGATTCCAGCACGCCGTCGCTGATTTCCGAGTCGTCGTCGCCACCA
>DASZLQ010000281.1:0-6225 GCA_035552295.1 Mycobacterium sp.
TGCGCGCCGACGCGGCGCGCAACCGTGCGCGCGTACTGGAGGTCGCCTACGAAACCTTTGCGGCCGAGGGCCTCTCGGTGCCGATCGACGAGATCGCCCGGCGCGCCCGGGTCGGGGCGGGCACCGTCTACCGGCACTTCCCGACGAAGGAGGCGCTGTTCGCCGCCGTCATCGAGAACCGGATGCAGCAAGCCGCCGCGGAGGGTCACGCCCTGCTGAAATCCGAACCGCCGGGCGAAGCGATCTTCGCCTTCCTGCGCTCGATCGTGTTGCAGTGGGGTGCGACCGATCGTGGCCTGGTGGACGCGCTCGCCGGATTCGGCATCGACATCGCCTGCGTCGCGCCCCACGCAGAGGACGCGTTCCTGGCCGCGCTGGGCGAGCTGCTGCGCGCCGCGCAGCAAGCGGGCACGGCGCGCCAAGACATCGGCGTGCGGGAAGTGAAGGCGCTCCTGGTCGGGTGTCAGGCGATGGAGGCGTACAACGCGGCGGCGGCCGAGCAGGTGACCAACGTCGTCATCGACGGTTTACGCGCGAAGCGATAAGGGGTCAGGCATTCTTGCACTCGGCATAGGCGAGTGCTAAGAATGACGTTGGCACTCGCGACTGGTGAGTGCTAGGTCGGGACGGTGAGACCAGCTCTGGTCGTCCGTCGCGGGCACTGCGCCCGGCCAGCGTAAGTAACGGGGTGGCTCACACGTGGTCACCCGGTGTCATCCCCAATCCGGAGGAATCACTTCGCAATGGCCAAGACAATTGCGTACGACGAAGAGGCCCGTCGCGGCCTCGAGCGGGGCCTGAACGCCCTCGCCGACGCGGTAAAGGTGACGTTGGGCCCCAAGGGCCGCAACGTCGTCCTAGAGAAGAAGTGGGGCGCCCCCACGATCACCAACGATGGTGTGTCCATCGCCAAGGAGATCGAACTGGAGGACCCGTACGAGAAGATCGGCGCCGAGCTGGTCAAGGAAGTCGCCAAGAAGACCGACGACGTCGCCGGTGACGGCACCACGACGGCCACGGTTCTGGCCCAGGCGCTGGTGAAAGAGGGCCTGCGCAACGTCGCGGCCGGTGCCAACCCGCTGGGTCTCAAGCGCGGCATCGAGAAGGCGGTCGAGAAGATCACCGAGACCCTGCTCAAGGGCGCCAAGGAGGTCGAGACCAAGGAGCAGATTGCGGCCACCGCTGCGATTTCGGCGGGTGACCAGTCGATCGGCGACCTGATCGCTGAGGCGATGGACAAGGTCGGCAACGAGGGTGTCATCACCGTCGAGGAGTCCAACACCTTCGGCCTGCAGCTCGAGCTCACCGAGGGCATGCGGTTCGACAAGGGCTACATCTCGGGCTACTTCGTCACCGACGCCGAGCGTCAGGAAGCGGTCCTGGAGGAGCCCTACATCCTGCTGGTCAGCTCCAAGGTGTCGACCGTCAAGGACCTGTTGCCGCTGCTGGAGAAGGTCATCCAGGGCGGCAAGCCGCTGCTGATCATCGCTGAGGACGTCGAGGGTGAGGCGCTGTCCACCCTGGTCGTCAACAAGATCCGTGGCACCTTCAAGTCGGTGGCGGTCAAGGCCCCGGGCTTCGGTGACCGGCGCAAGGCGATGCTGCAGGACATGGCCATCCTCACCGGTGGTCAGGTCGTCAGCGAAGAGGTCGGCCTCTCCCTGGAGACCGCCGACATCTCGCTGCTGGGCAAGGCCCGCAAGGTGGTCATCACCAAGGACGAGACCACCATCGTCGAGGGTGCCGGTGACTCCGACGCCATCGCCGGGCGGGTGGCCCAGATCCGCGCCGAGATCGAGAACAGCGACTCCGACTACGACCGCGAGAAGCTGCAGGAGCGCCTGGCCAAGCTGGCCGGCGGTGTTGCGGTGATCAAGGCGGGCGCCGCAACCGAGGTCGAGCTCAAGGAGCGCAAGCACCGCATCGAGGACGCGGTCCGCAACGCCAAAGCGGCCGTCGAGGAGGGCATCGTCGCCGGTGGTGGCGTGACCCTGCTGCAGGCGGCCCCGGTTCTGGAGGAGCTCAAGCTCTCCGGTGACGAGGCCACCGGCGCCAACATCGTCAGGGTGGCGCTGGAGGCTCCGCTGAAGCAGATCGCCTTCAACTCCGGGCTGGAGCCGGGCGTGGTGGCCGAGAAGGTGCGCAACCTTCCGGCGGGCCAGGGCCTGAACGCGGCCACAGGTGAGTACGAGGACCTGCTGAAGGCCGGCGTTGCCGACCCGGTCAAGGTGACCCGTTCGGCGCTGCAGAACGCGGCGTCCATCGCGGGGCTATTCCTGACCACCGAGGCTGTCGTTGCCGACAAGCCGGAGAAGGCGGCCGCTCCGGCGGGCGACCCGACCGGCGGCATGGGCGGCATGGACTTCTAAGTCCGACAACGAAAAAGCCCGGTCCCCTTGGGGGCCGGGCTTTTTCGTGCGGCGACGAGTGTGCTGTTGCGGCCGAATGCGATTGTTGAGCGCGTCAAAACCAAGCTTCGCGAGTGGTTATAGGACAAACACTCGACGCCCCAGCGTCAGGCCGGCAACGAGAACACCACGCAGTCGTGCAGACAGCCTTTGGCTGTCTCGGGCGAGTCGGGGTCCGCGTCGCGGTGCAGTAGCGCACGAGTGGGCACCACACCCAGCCGAACGGCGTCCCCGGCGTCGGTCACCTCGGCCGTGCCGTCGACGATCAGCGAATAGCCGCCGGGCTCGGGCGGAGGCCACAACAGGGTGACATCGCCGCGCTGCGCCAGGTTCTGCTGGGTGCGGCCGCCGATGAGGCCGATGTCGATGGTCGCCTCACGCAGCTCCGGCTCGACCGTCACCGTGTGCGCGCGGTAGTTGTCGTCGACGGTGATCAGGTACGCGAACGGGTAGTCCGGGAGAGCAGCGGCAAGCCGCTCGAAGTCCACCCTCTTCTTCGTGCGCATGGTTTCGAGGATAGGCGCGTTGGTCAGGGCCGGTTGAGCAAGCCGGGGCTTGTGACGCCCAGGTTGAAGCCCGTACTTGCGGTGGCCGAGTTGAGCATGTCCGAGCTGAGGTTGGGGCTCACGCCGCCCGTGACGTAGCGCCCGGAGCTGAAGTGGTCGACGGTTCCGGTATCGGGGTGCCCTGGGCCCACACTTTGGCTGACGTTGGTACCGAAACCGACATCGGAATTGCCTTGCGTGCCAGCGGGGAGGCCCAAAGCCGGCCGGCCCGTGGTGGAGCCGAGATCGAGTTTCGGCAGGACCTGCTGCCAGGGCGACAACTTCGCCACCGCTGCCGACGCGTCGGCGTGGTAACCCGACATCGCCACCACGTCCGATGCCCACATCTGCTCGTATGCGGCCTCGATGTCAGCGATGGCCGGAGCGTTCTGCCCCAAATGGTTCGTCGACGCCAACGCTTGCACCAGACCACGGTTGGCCGACACCACCGCGGGTTGGACCGTGCCCTCGAGTGCCGCCTCGAACGCGGTCGCGATTGCCGAAGCCTGGCTGGATGCCGCCTCCGCCTGGGTCGCCGCCGCGCTGAGCCAGCTCACATACTGGGTCGCAACGGCCATCATCGCCGCCGACGACGCGCCCTGCCATGAACCGTTGGCCAGATCCGATGTCACCGAAAAAAACGAGGATGCCGATGATGCAAGGTCCTCGGCCAGCCCATCCCACGCCTTCGCGGCAGCGAGAAACGGCGCCGCTCCTGGACCGGCGAAAATTAGTGCCGAGTTGATTTCGGGCGGCAACCGCGCATAGTGCGGGCTCGTCACTAACCAAAGTTAACCGGGACAAGCCGCCCTTCGTGGCGTTATCGCGCAGGTATGGGGGCAGGCTTGCGGCCGCGGACCAACTTGCCGGGGCGCGCGTCGGTGGGAACGCCGTCTTCGGCGATCACTTCACCGGACACGATCGTGGCGACGTACCCGTCGGCGGTCTGGTCCAGGCGGCGCCCACCGGCGGGCAGGTCGTAGGTGATCACCGGCTTGTGCAGCCGCAACGCGGCATGGTCGATGACGTTGAGGTCGGCCTTGTATCCGACGCCGATGCGGCCGCGGTCGCCCAGCCCGGCGATGCGGGCCGGGACGGAAGTGAGTTCGCGGACGGCCTCGGGCACCGTGAAGCGTCCGGACTTGCGATCGCGTGCCCAGTGTGCCAGGAAGTACGTCGAGTAGCTGGCGTCGCAGATCATGCCGTAGTGCGCGCCACCGTCGCCGAGACCCAGCACCACATCGTCGCGGTGCAGCAACTGCCCGACGGTGTCCAGTGAGTTGCGCTCCAGGTTGCTGGTGGCGACCAACAGCATGGCGCGGCCGTCGTCGTCGAGCAGCCGTTCGTAGGCCTCCTCCATCGGGTCCACCCCGCGGGCCCGGGCGCGGGCCCCGACGCTGGTCGACGGGTCGGGCTCGTAGTTGGGCTCGTCGCCCAGCGGGAAAATCCAATCCCACATCTGCGCCACGTACAGGATCGGGTGACCCTGTCCGGGCTTGTCGGCCAGGATGCGGGCGCGGACCTCCGGCTTGCGCATCTCGGCCACCCGCTCGGCCAGCGGCAGGTGCGCGATCTCGCGGTAGCTGGGGTAGAGCACGAACGGGTTGGCCGACAGCTGCAGCCCGATGATCAACCCGATGGGCCGCGGCAACAGCTGCGCGCTGATATCACCGCCCGCGGCATTGGCCTTCTCGATCATGGTGATGGCGTCCGGCCACGTCGGGTCGCCGGCGTTGGCGACGACGAGCGTGAAGGTGAGCGGCAGCCCGACGTCCTCGGCGACCTCGAAAACCGTCTGCAGCACGGGCTGGTAGCCGCCGGCGGGAATGTCGGGTACGAATTGCAGCAGGCCGCCGCCGCCATCCACGACACCCCGCGCGATCTGTTCGATCTCCTCGCGGGCGGCCTCGTAGCTCGGGATGGGCGAACCGCTTTCGGTCTTGTGAATCGTCAACCGCGACGAGGCGAAGCCCAGCGCGCCGACCTCGACCGCCTCCTTGGCCAAGGCCCGCATCTTCGCGAGGTCTTCGGCGGTGGCCGGCTCGCGGTCGGCGCCGCGCCGACCCATCACGTAGACCCGCAGCGGGGAATGCGGTAGGTAAGCGGCCACATCGATGTCACGCTTGCCCGCATCCAGCGCGTCCAGGTATTCGGGGAAGGTTTCCCAGGTCCACGGCAAGCCGTCGGTCATGACGACGCCGGGAATGTCCTCGACGCCGGCCATCACGTCGACGAGCACGTCGTGGTCTTCCTGGCGGCACGGCGCGAAGCCGACCCCGCAGTTGCCCATCACCACCGTCGTCACCCCGTGCGCCGACGACGGAGTCAGGCGTTCCGACCAGATGGACTGGCCGTCGTAATGGGTGTGCAGGTCGACGAAACCGGGCGTGACCAGCAGCCCGGTCGCGTCGATCTCGCGAGCGGCGGTATCGCCGTTGACCGAGCCCGCTGCCATGATGGCGCCGTCGCGCACCGCGACGTCGCCGACGTATGGCTCACCACCCAGCCCGTCGATGATGGTGCCATTGCGGATGATCAGGTCGTAGGTCATCTAAATAATCTCCTACTTTAACCGTCCTACCTAGTAAAACAGGTTTGACGTGTCCGAGAGTGTCGTGAAAGTGCCATCAGTAACCTGGGAAAATGGGTTTAGGTGTGTCCAGTGGACACAGTGCCCGTGTCCATCTTTGGCGCTCACCACTGAAGCCTAAACCCGCGCATGTAATGCCAGTTCATAACCGTGGCACAACTGGCACAACTGGCACAACGTGACAACCCCTGCGCATCATCGTGGTTAGGCACGGACGTGAGTTACCTATTCCCACGCGGTGCGGCGTGCCATGCCAACCCACGGCCTCTTCGTCCCGAACGACGACGAACAGGGAAATGGCTGACGTGGGTTAGAGATGGAAATAGGCTGAAACTTGCTGCTAAACAGCACTGTTCCGTCAACTTCCCACGGTCATCACCAATGGCCGATGGAAGGGAAAACGTATCCATCTGCGTACGCGGTCACTAAGCACTTGCCCCGTGGTCGACTACTTGCTCAAGACGGACGTGTAGTAGACACTGTCGGCCATCGGAATCCAGTCGCTACTATGCGGCATGGCCGCTAGTCCGTTGTCGGCCAAGAGCCGACTTATCGGCGTACCGACCGAGCGCCAGCCCAGGTTCTCCAGGTAGGTGGGGACCTCATTACGCTCGCCCTCGTATCCCAAGTCCGCAAACTCCAGTTCGAAGCCGTGGTCACGCCATTTGGCGGTGGCTTTGCG
>DASZLQ010000282.1:0-7989 GCA_035552295.1 Mycobacterium sp.
AAACGGCGGAAAAGGAATGTGCTCCAGAAATGTAAAGCGGGCGACGTTCCGAAAGATTCGGCCCGCCGCCCGCTCGCACGGAACCCGGTTACCAAGCGTGCATTTCTGGGCTGCGTGGGTTGGCCTCGGCGATCTTGCGACACTTCAGGCTGTAGCCCCACCCAAGGGGCCGTCGACACCTTCCGCTTTTCGCAATTACGCAGGCCCGCAACACTTCTGCCATTATCGCGGCTATGACTCCGCGTGGGTGCCGGGTACCGTGCTGGGCGCCCGGATCGGGAGATCGAACCTTCTCTTCCGGATCAACCTAGGCCTCACCGGGCTTCCGTGGTTCCATTTGTACTCTTGGAGCCTTAGCACGGCAAGGCCTAATTCTGCGAATGTTGCGAACCGGTGTGCTCGACACGTTTGCTGTGGCCTGCCGGCGCGAATCGTGGGCGGGGCGACCCGGGGCTAGAACGCGAACCGGCGCAACAACGAGTAGGTAACTGCTCCGGCGGCCAGCGCGCTGATACCCACCGCGGCGGTGGTTGCGATCGCTGCGCCCGACGGTGCCGGAATTCGGTCACGCAGGGACACCGGCCGGGAAAACATCAACACGGGCCAACCGCGCTCGCTGGCTTCTTTTCGCAGCCCGCGGTCGGGGTTGACCACACTCGGGTGGCCGACGGCCTCGAGCATCGGCAGGTCGGTGATCGAGTCGGAGTAGGCGTAGCAGTGCTCCAGCGGGTAGCCCTCGCGGGCGGCCAACTCGCGGATCGCATGCACCTTGCCTTCGCCGTAGCAGTAGAACGCCACCTCGCCGGTGTACTTGCCATCCTCGACGATCATTCGGGTCGCCATCGCATGGGTGGCGCCCAGCGCCCGGGCGATCGGCGCCACGATTTCCTCCCCGGACGCCGAGACCACCACGACATCGCGCCCGCACAACTTGTGCGCGGCGATCAGGTCCGCGGCCTCCGCAAACACCAATGGAGTGACGATGTCGTGCAGCGTTTCGTTGACGATCGACTTGACCTGGGCCGCGTCCCAGCCGGTGCACATATCGGCCAAGTGGGAACGCATCCTGTCCATCTGATCATGATCAGCACCGGACAGCAGAAAGATGAACTGGGCGTAGCTGGACTTGAGCACAGCGCGACGGTTGAGCAGACCCTGATCGAAGAACGGTTTGCTGAACGCCAGGGTGCTGGACTTGGCGATGATCGTCTTATCGAGGTCGAAGAAGGCGGCGGTGCGCGCATGGGGAACGGTGGTTGCCGCCGTTCGCGGTGAAGTTTGCTGGTGCGCGGCCGGGTCGAAGACGGTCACCGACCCAGCATATGTCGGTGGTCCGGCCGGGCTACGACCTTGCACCCAAATCGGCGCTCAGCAGAAGTGTGGCGGGCGGGACCGACGGTGTTTTTGCGGCTCACGGTTGTTTTTTCGGTAGAACAAGCTCTTGCGTTAATCGGCACTCTCATGTGTATAGTAAGCAGTACTCGGCTGAGCCGAGGGTGTATCAGCCCGACCCCCCGGGGCTGATACACGACGACCCTCGCCTCCTCCCCCCCTGGCGGGGGTCGTCTCTTTTCTGGGGAACAATTCGCTGATCTCGCGGCGATTGGCGCGGCCTTCTGCGCGTTGCGGGGATCGTGCGATCGGTAAGCTGAGCGCGCGCCGAACCATGCCTTTGTGCACACTTGCGTCTCTCTCCACAAAACCGTGTTTGGGACTGGTGTCCCAAGGTCACGGCCCCCCACGGTGAGTGGGTGACTACGAATACCCGCGTTGCGACGCCGGGTTCCGCGGGCGTGTTGGCGGCCCTGGCCGATGCGGAGTTGCGCGATGAACTAGACCGGGTGGGCGCCGCTGTCGGGGTTCGGGTGGTCCATGTCGGCGGTTCTGAAGTGAGCAGGAAATCGTGGTCGGCGGCCGCGGCCGTGGTGCTCGATGCGGCGGCGGCGGATCGATGCGGGCAGACGGTGTTCCCGCGGCGTGCACACGTCAGCGTGCTGACGGCCGCCGAACCCACGACGGCGACGTGGATGGCGGCCATCACCGTCGGTGCCCAGCATGTGCTGAGGGTGCCCGAGCAGGAAGATGAATTGATCCGCGAGCTCGCCGAAGCCACTGAATCGGCGCGTGACGATGGTCTGCACGGCGAGATCGTGGCGGTCATCGGCGGATGCGGTGGGGCCGGGGCGTCTTTGCTGGCCGTCGCCCTGGCGCAGGCCGCCCGTGACGCGCTTTTGGCGGACCTCGATCCGTGGGGCGGCGGCATCGATTTGCTGGTGGGCGGCGAGACCACACCAGGGTTGCGTTGGCCCGATCTGGCGTTACAGGGCGGACGGCTTGACTGGTCAGCCGTGCGCGATGCCCTGCCGCGACATCGCGGAATCAGCGTGCTGTCCGGCACCCGGCACGCCTGCGAGCTGGATGCCGCGCCGGTGGACGCCGTCGTCGATGCCGGGCGCCGCGGGGGAGTCACCGTGGTCTGCGATCTTCCTCGTCGTCTCACCGATGCCGCCCAAGCGGCGCTCTACGCCGCCGATCTTGTCGTCGTAGTCAGCCCGTGCGATGTGCGGGCGTGCGCGGCGACCGCGGCGATGGCTCCGATGCTGGCGACGATCAATCCGAACGTCGGGCTGGTCGTGCGGGGACCGTCGCCGGGAGGATTGCGGGCAGCCGAGATCGCTGATATCGCCGGCCTGCCGCTGCTGGCGTCCATGAAGGCTCAGCCGCAACTCGCCGAGCAGGTGGAGCACGGTGGTCTGCGCTTGGGGCGGCGATCCGTGCTCGCGGTCGCGGCTCGCCGGGTGCTTGCGGTCCTGCCACGTGCGCGCTCAGGGCAGCAGGGTAGGGCGGCGTGAGCGGCTCGCTGATTGAACGTGTGCGCGAGCGGCTCGCAGCCGAATCCGCCCCGCTGCGGCCCAACGTGGTGGCCGCCGCGATACGGGCCGAGTCGAATGGGGTGCTCGGTGATACCGAGGTTCTGGCCAATCTGCGTGTGCTGCAGACCGAGCTGACCGGTGCCGGCATTCTCGAACCGCTCTTGTGTGCGGACGGCACCACCGACGTCTTGGTCACCGCACCCGACGCGGTATGGGTTGACGATGGAAACGGTTTGCGACGCAGCCGGATTCGGTTTGCCGACGAGGCGGCGGTGCGGCGGCTGGCGCAGCGGCTGGCGTTAGCGGCCGGCCGGCGGCTCGACGACGCGCAGCCCTGGGTGGATGGGCAGCTGACCGGCATCGGTGCGGGAGGGTTCGCGGTGAGGTTGCACGCGGTATTGCCGCCCGTGGCCGCCGCAGGTACCTGCTTGTCGCTGCGGGTGTTGCGGCCAGCCACTCAGGATTTGGCGGCGCTCGCCGCGGCCGGCGCGATCGAGCCCCAGGCCGCCGCACTGGTGTCCGACATCATCGCAGCCCGATTGGCCTTCCTGGTGTGTGGCGGGACCGGCGCGGGGAAGACAACGTTGCTGGCGGCGATGCTGAGCGCCGTACCGCCCACCGAACGGATCGTGTGCGTGGAGGATGCCGCGGAGCTGGCGCCTCGACATCCACATCTGGTCAAGCTGGTCGCCCGGTGCGCCAACATCGAAGGAGTCGGCGAGGTTCCGGTACGCCAACTCGTCCGGCAGGCGCTGCGGATGCGGCCCGATCGCATCGTGGTGGGCGAGGTCAGGGGCGCCGAAGTGGTAGACCTGCTGGCGGCGCTGAACACCGGCCACGACGGCGGGGCGGGCACGGTGCATGCCAACAACCCGGGCGAGGTTCCCGCCCGGCTCGAGGCGTTGGGCGCGCTCGGCGGACTGGATCGGGCCGCACTGCACAGCCAGCTCGCCGCGGCAGTCCAGGTATTGCTACATGTCGCGAGGGACCGTGCCGGCCGGCGCCGGCTCGCCGAGGTCGCCGTGCTGCGCCACCTTGACGGGCGGGTTCGGGCGGTCACGGTGTGGCACGTGGACCGGGGAATGACGGACGATGCCGACGATCTGCACCGCATGCTGCGCAGCCGGATGCCGGCATGAAGGGCCCGATGGCGGTTGCGCTGCTACTGTCGCTCGCGCTCTTGGTTTTTCCGGCGTCACCGAGGCGCCGGCTCACCCCTGCGGCGCCACCCCGCCGGCGTGTCAGGGTGGGTACGCGTGGGGCTGGCTTCGTGACCGTGTGTGCCGCCGTCGCCTTCGCGGTCCTGCTGCCGCTGACGACGGTCCTTGCCGTTGCGGTAGTCGGCGTAACCGTGGGCCTGCGTTACCGTCGCCAACGTCGGATGCGACGCGCGACGGACGAGGGTCGAACGCTGGAAACCGCCCTCGATGTGTTGGTCGGCGAGCTGCGAGTGGGCTCTCATCCGGTACATGCGTTCTGCGTTGCCGCCGAGGAAACCGCTGGCGCCGTGGCTGTGTCGCTGCGCGAGGTCGCGGCGCGGGCCAGACTGGGCGCCGATGTAGCGGCCGGCCTGCGCGCCGCGGCACGATCATCGGCTCTGCCCACACACTGGGATCGGCTCGCTGTGTGCTGGCAATTGGCCAATGACCACGGGCTTGCGATCGCCACCCTGATGCGGACGGCGCAGCGCGATATCGCCGAGCGGCAACGGTTCTCGGACCGGGCGACATCGGCGATGGCCGGGGCGCGCGCTACTGCCGCCATACTGGCGGGCCTGCCGCTGCTGGGCGTGCTACTCGGTCAGCTGATCGGGGCCAGACCACTTGATTTCTTGCTGAGCGCGCATGTGGGCGGGTGGCTGTTGGTAGTCGGGGTGACGCTGGCGTGCGGTGGGCTGCTCTGGTCGGACCGAATCACCGGTCGGATCGCGGCATGAGCACGGCGGCGTTGTTGCTGTCCCTGGCATTGTGGATCGGCCCTGGCCCGCCGGTGCTGCGGGCGCGCGCCAGGATGCCGGCACGCGAGCTTCGGCCGCGCCCGCAGGCGACAGCTGGCCCGGACCCGATGGCCGTCGCGTCGACCCTCGACGTATTGGCTGCGTGCCTGTCTGCGGGCATGGCGGTGTCAACCGCTGCGGCGGCGACCGTCGCATCCGCGCCGCCGAAACTGGCCCGGGTGTTGCGCAGGGCCGCCGATCTGTTGGCGCTGGGCGCCGATCCCTTTGTGGCATGGTCGATGTCGCCGGACCCGCCGGCCGGCGAGGCCGACCCGCAGACCGATGCGCTGCTGCGGCTGGCGCGCCGTTCGGCGTCCTCTGGTGCCGCGTTGGCCGACGGTGTCGGAGACCTGGCCGACCAGTCCCGAGAGGACGCCGCGCACGCGGCCACCGCCGCCGCCGAGCGGGCCGGGGTCCTGATCGCCGGACCTCTCGGACTGTGCTTCCTGCCGGCTTTCGTGTGCCTCGGCATCGTTCCGGTGGTGGCCGGGCTGGCCGGTGATGTTTTGCAGTCAGGCCTGCTGTGAAATATGGGCAGCTATCTCAAAAGAGAGGATGTATTGGTGGTCAACATGTTTCGCGTGCTGGTGGCACGAATGGCGGGCTTGGCGACCGACGAGTCTGGCATGTCCACGGTGGAGTACGCAATCGGGACGATCGCTGCGGCCGCCTTCGGCGCAATCCTCTACACTGTCGTCACCGGCGATTCCATCGTGTCAGCGTTGACCAACATCATCGGTCGGGCGCTCAGCACCAAGGTTTAGCCGGGTGTGCCGGTGCGAGCACCGTTGAAGCGGCACTGGCGATCGCCGCGTTGGTCATCGTGGTGGTGCTGTGCCTGGCGGGTCTGTCCGCGGTGTCGATGCAGGTGCGTTGTGTCGATGCTGCGCGCGAGGCCGCCCGACTGGCCGCGCGCGGTGACGACCGCTCGGCAGTCGACGCGGCGCGCCGCATCGCACCGCCTGCCGCGCGGATCCAGCTACACCGAGACGGGGATTTCCTGGTTGCCACGGTCGTCGCACACTCAAAACTATTGCCCACGTTGGATATTGCCGCCAAAGCCGTCGCGGCGGCGGAGCCCCAGCGATGACCGTGGCTCGGCCACCGTGCTCGCGGCCGCGATGGTCGCGGTGCTGCTATGCGTCACGGGCGCCGGCGCATACGTCGGTTCGGTGGTGGTGGCACGCCACCGCGCGCAGGCCGCGGCCGATCTCGCGGCGCTGGCCGCCGCGGCGCGGATGCCGTCGGGTGTTTCAGCTGCGTGCGCGCGTGCGACGGCGGTGGCCCGCGAAATGCGGGTCGACGGTGTGCAATGCGAGGCGGACGATCTCGACGTCGTCGTCACCGTCCAGGTGGCCGTCGCCTTTGCCGGTCCGGCGCGGGCGGCCGCGCGGGCAGGACCGGTGTCAGAGGCTTAGGTCGTGTCGGCTCGGGCTTCCGGCAGTCCAGTGGCGATTTCCTCATCGGTGGGCAACCGCAGTGAAACCAGGCCGGCGAAGGTATCGGGTTCCAGTTCTACCTGGTTGACGGTGACATGCACCGGCACCCAATCGGCGTCGTGACCCCGCATCCGCAGTACGCGGCTGGTCGCACCGTCAGCGAATTCCTTTGTCATAGTGGATATCAGGGGCTGATCGTCGGGATGAACCTTCGGTCTGTCCTTATCGCTGCCCCGCCAGTCGTAGAAGGTGCAGGGCTCGTCGAGCCACTTCAGCAGGGTCCAGTTGTGGAGGTCGACCAGTGCGCGGTGGACTCCGGCCTGCGCCAGGCCGTGGAGGATTCGCTGTGCCAGATCGTCCGCTGACACCACCGGGCCCTTGACTTCGGCACGCCAGTTCATCGCCCGCGCAACGAGGTGGTCCTGGCGGTCCGGTCCCGGCTCCAGCGCAGTGCGTGCGACGAAACCTATCCGGCCGGGGTTTCCCTGCCAATCGGTGAGATCCCATGTGCTGCAGAGTGTTTGGCCCGGCTTGGCCCGCACCGCCATGGCAAGAACCTTGGTTTCGTTGGGGTTGAGTTCACGGGACGGAAGATCTTCTGCGAAAGCTCTGCCAAAAGTGACCTCGACTTCGGGGTTCTTACCGCTGTTGGCCAACGACTCTCTGGTGTCGGTCGCCACGCCAAGGGTCAGATCCCACTTCAACGGGCCCGGGGTCGGCCGCTCGGGTGGTTCGATATCGGCGGGACCGGTCCACACATGCACACCGTGCATGCGGCCATCGGACATCACTACCGGTTCGGTGCGGATGACCCGATCGCGCTTGGGGGTGATGCTGGTGAGGCTCTGGCCGGTCTGCACCGACTCGGTTATGGCTGTCCGGACCGCGGACAGATAGGGACTGCGACGCAGGAACGTTGTGATCGGGACGAGGTTTTTGAGTTGCCGCCCCTGCGCTACCACAGCGGGTTCGTCCCCTAGCGTCTCCACGAGCAACCAGTCGTGGGTCATGCGCCCAATTTTACGGCGGTGCGACGGGCCCTGGGTGTCGGGTATCCGGCCGCGGGCGGCCGTAGTCCCCGCCGGTGGGGCACCCGACGAGTTTGCAAATGCCGTCGCAGCCTTGGTAGCTTGCTGCTGCGTTCGCGCAGTCGGGTTTGTGAGCGAAAACCGATGTCCAGGTATTCGCCGTGATGTGTAATGGCAACAGGCATTTCTTCAGCAAAAGGGAAATGTGCCCGGGCGCGGCCGTCGATGCCATCCGTGGAGGTCGACCGTTGAGGGGTCGGTCGCCCTCCGGCGGATTGCCCAGCGTGACACCTAGGGCAACTCCGCCAGCACCAGGCGAAGCACCCGGACAGCACCCGCCTTGTCCAATGGGTCGTTGCCGTTGCCGCACTTGGGGGACTGCACGCACGACGGGCATCCGCCTGTGCATTCACACGCCTCGATGGCCGCGGCTGTCGCGCCCAACCACGTGTGTGCCCGCCGGAAGCCGCGTTCAGCGAATCCCGCGCCGCCCGGGTATCCGTCATAGACGAAGACGCTGGGCAGGCCGAGGGGATCGGGACCGAGCGCGGTCGACATGCCGCCGATGTCGCCGCGGTCGCAGCTGGCCACCAAGGGCAACAGGCCGATGGCCGCATGCTCGGCCGCGTGCAACGATCCGGGAATCCGCGGAG
>DASZLQ010000283.1:0-34882 GCA_035552295.1 Mycobacterium sp.
TTGTGGTCTCGGCAATAGATTCTGCAGCACCGCTACCCGCGGCGCGAACCGCGAGGGGCTCCACCAACCCTAGGGATGCAGCTGCAAAACGAGAACTTCTTCTGTGAGTGAGAGAAAAAATCTGGGCAAGAGAAACAGGGCAAGAGAAACAGGGCGACCGCCGGCCGTATAGGCCGACGCCGGTTGCGATGTGCTCAGCGTGACGGCGGCCAGTGTTTGCTGTGGCAGAGTGGCCACCCAGGCAGCTAGCAACTAAATCCAGTTTCAGCTAATAAAAGGTGCTAGAAAAACCCTGCCTGAAACCGTGTAATACGACGGAAATTAGCGGAAATTAACGGAAATTAATTACGCATGCGGCTAATAGCAAATGCGGCTGTCGGACTATGGACTTTTACTGCCCGGCATGCCATAGCATTTGCTGCCAAGCGGAATGGGTCGGGGGGAGCTCTACCCCATCGGGGACAGAGCCAGCGCAATGACGGAGTGAGGCGTGGCTACGAACGGTCCCACTACTGTGGGCGGTGACCGCATCGAGCGCCGACGCCCGAAGCCACCTGGCCAATTGCCCATCGAAGAACTGCAGGATATGCCTGCGCTGGTCGTCTTGGAACGGCTGCCGACGCCGGCCCTGGCGGTCGACCGGGCCGGAACCATTCTTTTTGCCAACGGGGCGTTCTGCGACATGGTGGGTTATTCGTCCGACGATCCGCTACCGGCGAATTTCGACGAAATCTTCCAGAGCCTGCCGGCCAACGACCGCTGGGTTGCGCTGGTTGGAATCGACGGTCCGCGGTTTGTGGAGCTGCGACACAAGTACGGCCATTCTGTCTGGGCCAGCATGAGCAAGTCGGCCATGCGACGCCGTGACGACACGGTCGCGCTGGTCAGCTTCCATGACCTCACCGAAGAACTATGGCTGACCAGCAAGGCCCTCGAACTACCACATGAAGCACTGGCCCGAACATCGCGACGAGTTGCCCCCGACGGGAAGAGCACGCCTCGGCTCTAATTGCCGGGCAGGTCGACCAATCCGGCCAATCGGGCCCGGTGACGATAGGCGGAGCCGAAGGCCAACTGGTCGCTCTTGGCCCGCTTGAGGTACAGGTGCGCTGGATACTCCCAGGTCATCCCGATACCACCGTGCAGCTGCACGCACTCCTCCGCGGCATGCACGGCGATTCCGCTGCAGTAGGCCTGCGCGATGGCCGCGGCAGTACCCGCGTCTTCATCTCCGCGGGCGCAGGTGTCCGCGGCATAGCGGGCCACTGCCGTCGCCGAACTGACCTCGAACCACAGATCCGCCAGCCGGTGCTTGATCGCCTGGTAGGAACCGATGGTGCGGCCAAACTGCTTGCGCTGCTTGGCATAAGCCAGCGTGGTGTCGAAACACCATTGCGCTGTCCCGAGTTGCTCGGACGCGAGCAGCGCCGCCCCTGTCTGAAGCGCCTCGGTCACGGCCCCGTCCGCCGGCCCGACCGGTGACGACGCCGCCGCCGAGAACCGCACATTCGCAAGGGGTCTCGTCATATCCAATGCAAGCAGCGGCGATACCTCGACCCCGGCCGCGGCGCCGGAGACGGTGTGCAGTTCGAGTCCGGCCGGCCCCGCGACCGGCACCACCAGCACGTCGGCTTCGGTGGCACCCGCAACGCTGCTGACCAACCCATTCAGCCCGTCGCCTCCGATGCTGACCCCGACGACCGGATCGCCGGGGGCTGTGGACAGCGGCACCGCCAGCGCCGCAGTGACCGAACCCTGGGCCAGCTCGGACACCGTCTCGGTGTCGCCGGCACGCAATAGCGCGACCGTGGCCAGCACCGCGCTGGACAAGAACGGCACCGGCGCGACGGCCCGGCCGATCTCCTCCATGACGACTGCGGCCTCGCGGGCACCCGCGCCGGCACCGCCGAGAGATTCGGGCACCAGCAACCCGGCCACCCCCAGTTCGGCGGACAACGTCCGCCAGACCGGTGAAAAGTCTTGCGGCGCTGGGTCGTATGCTCGGGCCACCGTGTCGGGCGGGCAGCGGTCGGCAAACAGATGGCGCACGCTGTCGCGCAGCGCCTCCTCGGTGTCGGAGTACAGCAAGTTCATCGGTCCAGGTCCTTCCAGGCGACGTCCTTGTCGACGCGGTGTTCGCCCGGCAGGCCAAGGATCCGCTCGGAGATGGTATTGCGCAGGATCTCCGAGGTGCCGCCCTCAATCGAGTTGCCGCGTGCCCGCAGGTAGCGGTATCCGGGCTCGCGTCCGATCAGATCGACGACTTCTGTTCTGCGCATGGTCCAGTCGTCGTACTGCAACCCGGATTCCGCATGCAGCTCGAGGTCGAAACCCGAGATGGCTTGCGCCAGCTTGGCGAAGGCCACCTTCATGCCCGCACCTTCCGGTCCGGGCTGACCGGCTGGGTCTTTCTTGGCCTGCTGCCGCAGCCGTTCACCGGCCAGGCGAAGGACCTCCGCGTCGACCCACAGCCGCATCAGCTCGTCGTGCATCGCAGGATTGCGCAGCCCCGGCTCGTCCCGCCAGGCTTTGGTGACCTTGCCGATGATCCCGCCCTCTCGCGGCGTTCCGGCGCGAGTACCGATGGCGACCCGCTCGTTGTTGAGCGTGGTGGTCGCAACGCGCCAGCCGCCACCTTGCGGGCCGAGCCGATTGGCGTCGGGTACCCGGACATCGGTGAGGAACACCTCGTTGAACTCCGCCTCGCCGGTGATCTGGCGGAGCGGCCGGACTTCGACGCCGGGTTGCGTCATATCGCACAGAAAGTACGTCAGGCCGGCGTGTTTCGGCACCGTCGGGTCGGTGCGGGCGACCAGGATGGCCATCTGCGCGTGCTGGGCCATCGAGGTCCACACCTTCTGCCCGTTGACAACCCAGTCGTCACCGTCGCGGACCGCCCGGGTGGCCACCCCGGCCAGGTCCGACCCGGCGCCGGGCTCGCTGAACAGCTGGCAATAGACCTGCTCGCCGGTGAACAACGGGCGCAGGAAGTTTCGCTTCTGCTCGTCGGTCCCGAACGCAGCGATCGTCGGCGCCGCCATGCCCATGCCGATGAAGTTCTTGACGGTCCCGCCCACCGGCGCCCCGGCGGCGGCAAGCTGGGCGTCGACCTGCTCCTGAGCTTTCCGCGGTATATCCAGTCCGCCGAATCCCCGCGGCAGGTGCACCCAGGCCAGGCCCGCGTCGTATTGCGCGCCGAGGAATTCCCGCGGGTCGCTGGTCGCGGGGTCGTGTTCGTCTAACAGCGCCTGCACCCGGGCGTCCAGGTCGGCTGCGAAGTCCTCGGGGTTCATTGCCGGAACCCAAACACGGGCCCGAGCAGTAGACCGCCGTCGATGACCATCGTCTCGCCGGTGATCCAACTCGCCGCGTCGGAAACCAGGAAGGCGACCGCCCCGGCCACATCGACTGGCTCACCGATGCGTCCGAGCGCGATCGACGAGGCCAGCGGATCCTCGTGGTCTTTCCACAGCGCTTCGGCGAGCCTGGTGCGCACCACTCCGGGGCAGATTGCATTGACCCGGACACCTGGTGAAAGCTCGAGCGCCAGCTGCTTGGTGACGTGGATCAGCGCGGCCTTGGTGGCGTTGTACATTCCCATGGCCGGTGATTGGTGCATGCCGCCGATGGAAGCCGTGTTGACGATCGCGCCGCCATGCTCGCCCATCCATGACTTGACCGCAAGTGAGGTCCACAGCAGCGGCGCCCACAGGTTGACGTCGAAGATCTTGGTGAAGCGGGCATGGTCCTGGTCGATCAGCGGACCATAGGCGGGGTTTGTCCCCGCGTTATTGACCAGGATGTCGATGCTGCCGAAGCGCTCCAGCGTGAGCTCCACACAGCGCCGGGCCGAGTCCTCGTCGACCGCGTGAGCGCCGACACCCAGGGCTTTCTCGCCGACTTGCGTCGCGGCTGCCTCGGCCGCCTCCTGCTTGCGGGCGGTGAGCACCACATTGGCCCCGGCGGCTGCCAGCTGTTGTGAAATCGCCAGCCCGATTCCACGGGAGGCACCGGTGATTATCGCGGTACGGCCGGTCAGATCCAGTGAGGTCATTTCGTATGCCTTCTGCTTGCGTTCTGCTTGCGTTCTGCTGTTTGCGTTCTGCTTGCGTTGGTGGCCGGACCCCGCACGCGGAGGGCATCGGTTGCACCCGGAATTATTCGCGATGTTTTGTACACGTGTGTACGTGGTATGCGACAGGAATGCTAGCGAAACTAACTCTGATGAAACCACTGGTGGTCGCCGGGGCGGTTGCTGCGGCGATCGCCGCGGCACCGACGGCCGCTGCTGACGTATTTGCGGTTGGACCAGCGACGACAGGCCCCGCGCCGACCCACGTTGTCTTCAAGGACGACCCGGGCGGCGGCGGCTGCGACGCCAACGGCAACTGCGGTTCCGGTGGCCAGAACAACGGCCCCGGCGGTGGTCCGGGCGGGCAAGGCTGCGTCCCGGGCGTCGGCTGCGGCTCCGGTGGACAGTTCGCGGGTCCCGGCGGCGTGCCGGGCGGAACTGGCTGTCTTCCGGGCGTCGGCTGCGGCTCCGGCCACGGATAACAGCCCCGGATAACAGCCACGGATAACGGTTCGGCCCTCAGCCTCCCAGCAGCCTGGTGATCCAGGCCCGGGAGTCTGCGGGATCGATGACGTCGTCAAGTTCGAATGTGGTGCCTGACCGCAGCGCTTTGCCGTGCTCGTAGGCCGCCGCGACCAGCTTGTCGAATAGCTTCTGGCGTTCGACCGGATCGGCTACCGCGGCAAGCTCCTTGCTGAAGCCGAGCCGGACAGCTCCCTCCAGGCCCATGCCGCCGATTTCTCCGGTGGGCCACGCGACGGTGAACTGCGGCGCGCGGAAGGAGCCGCCGGCCATCGCCATCGCGCCTAATCCATAACCCTTGCGCAGGATGATCATTCCGAACGGCACCGTCAGCCTGGCGCCGAGGACGAACATCCGGCCGAACCGCCGTACCGCGGCCTCGTTTTCCGCGTCCGGCCCGACCATGAATCCCGGCGTATCGCACAGCGAGATCACCGGCAACCGGAACGACTCGCACAGCGCCAGGAAGTCGCCGGCCTTGTCGGCCGCCTCGGCGTCGATCGCGCCGCCGAGATGGTGGCTACTGTTGGCTAACAACCCGTACGGCAGGCCCTCGACGCGAACCAGCGCGGTGACGATCCCAACACCGTAGTCGGGCCGCAGCTCCAGGACGGATCCTTTATCGACGATCGACTCGATTGCCCGGTGCACGTCATAGGCGCGTAACCGGTTCTGCGGCACTACATGCCGGGCCAGCCGCGGATCCGGTGCTTCCCATTCGGCCTTGTCCCGCTCGGCCTTGTCCCGCTCAGCCTTGTCCCGCTCGGCCTTGTCGTCGTGCAAGCTGCCCTGGAAGTACGACAGATACTGCTTCGCCAGCGACACCGCGTGCGCCTCGTCGCGGGCGACCAGGCTGACCACGCCGTTGTGCCGCTGGATGTCGATCGGCCCGATCGCCTCCGGCGGGTACACCCCGAGCCCGCCGCCCTCGATCATTGCGGGACCGCCCATCCCGATATTTGCGTCCGGGGTCGCGATGATCACATCGCACACGCTCGCCAGCGCGGCGTTGCCGGCGAAGCAGCGGCCGGAGACGATCGACACCAGCGGCACGCGGCCGCTCAGGCCGGCCAGCATCCGGAAGGTCGGCACGTCCAGCCCGGCGGCGCCGCCGACGTCGGTGTCGCCGGGCCGGCCACCACCACCCTCGGCGAAGAGCACCACCGGCAAGCGTTTTCGGCTAGCCAACTCGAAGACCCGGTCGGTCTTGGCATGGTTGCGCATGCCCTGTGTCCCGGCCAGCACGGTGTAGTCGTAGGACACCACTACCGCCTCGGCCGCTGCCCGCCCGAATGTTTCGGCGCCGATGGTCGCCAGGCCGGCGACCAACCCGTCGGCCGGGGTGTTGGCGATCAAATCCTCTTCCGAGCGCCGGCTGCGCTGCGCGGCGATGGCCAACGCGCCGTATTCGACGAAGCTGCCGGCATCGACCAGATCGGCGATGTTCTCCCGCGCAGTGCGGCGACCTTGCTTGTGCCGCTTGGCAACCGCGGCCTGCCGGCCCTCGTCGAGGGTAAGCAGGTGACGCTCTTGGACCTCTTCGAGGTCGGCGCGCGGCCGATCGAGATCCACTGTGGCCGCGGCAGACTCGCCGACGCCGCCGGTCCCGGTACGGGTGAAGACCAGCAACGGGTCTCCGGTGCCGACAACCTGGCCGGGCGTCACCAAGCCCCGCACCGTACGCAGCGCATCCGGCGCAACCAGCGAATGCTGCATCTTCATCGCCTCGAGGACGACCAGCTGGCCGCCGGGGCCGAACTCCACGCCTTCGGGGGCCACCTCGATCACCGTACCGGCCAACTGCGCGCGCAGCACTTCCTCACCCGGGTAGAGCTCAACGGCGGCAACACGAATGTCATGCTGGCGAGAAAGCGCCGTTGCCGCCAATTCGGGAAGCTTCTCGTCGAGGAACCCCGTCGCTACCACACCCGACTGGATTTCGCTGTCGGACAACAGCTCTCGCAGAATCCCGATGTTCGTGCGAATGCCCTCGACGCTGAACTCGCCCAGGGCCGTCCGGGCCTTGCGCAGCGCCGCGGCAAAGGACGATCCCTGCACATGGATGACGACCTTGGCCAGCAGCGAGTCGTACCGCGGGCTGGTGACCAGGCCCGGCCGGCCGTAGCTGTCGACGCGCACGCCCGGGCCGGTTGGCGGCGAGAACACCGTCAGGGTGCCCGCCGCGGGGACAACGGACCCGTCGGCGGCAAAAGTCTCCATGTTGACCCGCGCCTGTATCGCGATTCCCCGCCGTGCGGCGGGTTCCCCGATGACTTCGGTGCCGTCAGAAGCAATTCCGGCCGGCAGTCCTAGCTGGTAGTAGGACGCGCCACCGGCGATGGCCAACTGAACGGCCACCAGGTCCACCCCGGTGGTTTCCTCGGTGACCGTGTGTTCCACCTGGATACGCGGATTGACCTCGAGGAAAAAGTACTTGTCGCCGGCGACCAGGAACTCGACCGTGGCCAGCCCGTGCAAGCCGGCCCTGGCGCACAGCCGGGCGGCAGCGTGGTGCAGCTCCCTGCGCAGGACGTCTGAAAGCCCTTGCGCGGGAGCGATTTCGACGAGCTTCTGGTAGCGCCGCTGGATGCTGCAATCGCGATCGCCGAGAGCCAGGGCGCGCGTCTGGTACCCGGCCGGTGCACCCACGACCTGGACCTCGATGTGCCGCGCGGCGTCGAGAAGCGCCTCGGCGAACAGCGCCGGATTACCGAAGCCGAGCCGCGCCTCCGCCGCGCACTGGCGGTAGGCATCGTCGATCTGATCGGCGCTGTGCACCTTGCGCATTCCCCGCCCGCCGCCGCCGGAGAGCGCTTTGATCATGATCGCCCCATCCTGGGCGGCGAAAAATGCCCGGACGTCGTCGACAGTGCTCGGCCCTTCGGTCGCGGGCAGCACCGGCAGCCCGGCGGTGATCGCGGCGCCGCGGGCCGACGACTTGTTGCCGACCAACTCGAGCACGTCGGCGTCCGGTCCTACGAACGTGTATCCGGCTGCCCGGCACACGCGCGCGAACTCGGCGTTCTCGCTGAGGAAGCCGTACCCGGGATGAATCAGTCCGGCGCCGGACTTTTTGGCGGCCGCCAGTATCTCGGCGTGATCCAGGTAAGCGTCCGGGCCGGCGCCGGTCAGGCCGATGGCCTCGTCGGCCGCATGCACATGCGGGCTGTCGGCATCGTCCTCGGCATAAACCGCGACCGTTTCCAGGCCCAGTTCTGTCGCCGTGCGGATGATTCGAAGAGCGATCTCCCCGCGGTTGGCGATCAGTACGTTCATCGGAGCGGGTCGCCCCACTGGACCTGCTCGCGGAGCTTGCCCTTGAGCAGCTTGCCACCGGCGTTGCGTGGCAGCGCGCTGTCTACCACGGTGACGTACTGCGGGACCTTGAAGTCGGCAAGCTGGGCGCTGCAGTGGTCGAGCACGACCGGCACGTCGATCCCGTCTTGGCCGCCGAACAGCACCGCACCGACTTTCTCCCCCATGACCTCGTCGGGCACTGCCAGCACGCAGGCATCGGCGACGTTGGGTGCCGCCAGCAACACCGCTTCCACCTCGACGCTGGACACGTTCTCGCCGCCCCGGTTGATGATGTCCTTGAGTCGATCGACGATGTGCACCCGGCCTGCGTCGTCGACCCGAACCACGTCGCCGGTGTGCAACCAGCCGTCCACGATCGTGGCCTCGGAGGCCTGCGGCCGGTTCCAGTAGCCGCTGGTCACGTTGGCTCCGCGCACCACCAACTCGCCCACCAACTCGCCCACCAACTCGCCCAAGCTGGCATCCTCGCCGAAGGGAATCACGCCAAGATCCACCGACGGCACCGCATATCCGACGGAGTCGGCGTGCTCGACGGCATCTTGGTCGGGCAGCACGGTCATCAGCGAGGCGCTCTCGGTCATGCCGTAGCCATTGAACACGGTGGCGCACGGGAACGAATTCTTCACCGACCGCACCAACGACGGGGCGATCGGCGCGCCACCGTATCCCACCCAGCGCACACCTGAAACATCTGCTGCGGCAAATTCTTTGTGTCGCAACAGTAACGAGTACACCGCTGGGACGGTGACGATGAATGAGATCCGCTCTGCGGGCAACGCCGCGATCAACTCGTCCAGGTTCAGCGCGGACATGATCACCGCCGCTCCCCCGACCCGAGCGGCGATCAACAGCTGTGAGTTGCAACCGGTCACATGAAACAGCGGCACCGAGATGAGGGTGCGCAGCCGATCACCGAGATCGGCTGGTTGCCCGAGACAACGCAGCATGTTCTCGGTGTTGGTCAGGAACGCCTCGTGCGTGGTCGGAACGCCCTTGGGGTGGCCGGTGGTTCCGGAGGTGTAGAACAGCGCGGCCGTATCCGTATGGCTGAGCCCGTGGGTCACGTGCGGCTCGCCGTCCGGTAGCGGGGTGTCGGGCGCGAGGTCCATCCGGGCACCCGAGTCAGACCCGACGAACTCGACCTCCGGTTCCGCTAACCGCGGATTGACCGGCACCGCAACGCCACCGGCCATCACGGTGCCCCAGAACGCGAGCACCCAATTGATGCCGGCCGGGTAACGCACGGCGACGCGATCACCCGGGCTCAATCCGTCCGCTCGTAGCCCACCCGCCACCCGCGCCGCGCGGCTCCACAGTTCCCGGTACGTCAGTCGGCCGGCACCGAGCTCGACTACGGCCTCGCTGTTCGGGCGGTTGTCGACCTGCTCGGCGAGCATGTCCAGCAGCGTGGCGGGCAGGCTTCCGTAGCGCGGAACGCCGTTGGGATCGCGGGAGACACCGGTCGTCGGGAAGGGGTTGCGGTCATTGGGAATTTCGATCACTGCAGGCATGCCCCGTCCTTACGATCCGGTGTCCTATCGTGATACTGGTGACGATCGAGGATTCCGCCATCATGCCTGAGGCGTTCTTCACTGTCGATGGCGACTCTTATGTGCCAGGTGTGATGACGCGAGGACCGTGGGGTGCGGCAATGGGCGGCCAGAACATCGGCGGCCTGTTGGGTTGGGGGATAGAGCGATCCGGTATCGATCCCGAGTTTCAGCCCGCCCGCTTCACGGTCGACCTGTTGCGTCCCGTGTTGCTCGAGCCTGTGCAGATTCACACCTCGGTGCAGCGGGAAGGCCGGCGGGTCAAGCTTGTGGACGGCACGCTGGTGCAGAACGGAACGACCGTCGCGCGGGCCAGCGCGCTGTTCCTGCGGCGAAGCGATCATCCGGACGGACAGGTCTGGTCCTCCCCGGTAGAGATGCCGCCGCTTCCGACGGACTCCGACGGCTTCCCGGCGGACATGCCGTTTCTCATCTGGGGGTACGGGGCCACCCTGGACGGGAGTCCCGGCATCACCGCGGGCGAGTGGGAGCAATCCCACTCCCAGAAGTTCGCGTGGGCACGGGTGTTTCGCCCGATGGTGCAGGACTACCCGCTCACACCGTTTACTCGCCTCGCATTCGTCGGCGACATCACCAGTTCGCTCACCCATTGGGGCACAGGCGGATTGCGCTATATCAACGCCGACTACACCGTCACCGCGAGCCGACTACCCGACGGTGAATTCGTCGGCCTGGCAGCCCAGAGCCACTACGGCACGGCCGGTGTGGCCACCGGCGCCGCTACCCTGTTCGACCGGCGCGGGCCGATCGGCACCAGCTCGGCGCTGGCTTTGGCCCAGCCCGCCGAGGCGTTCCAGCCGTCATGACGAGGACCCAGGATCCCGGCTATTTCGAATTCGAATTCGAAGGAGTTGAGTGTGGTGAGCCAGCGCATACCGGACAATCGCCTCGCGACGGCTGCCGTCTGCTTCCTCGGCTACACGACGGTGATGCTCATGCTGGAACGTCGCATGCGCCGCAGCGGCGGGCCGGGGATCATTTCATTTGAGCTGGCCGGCAGCGCATCTCGAGCCGAGGACATCATGACCCGCTGGGGCAGCGACGGTCAGCGAGCCGCGCGGTTGTCCCTGTGGCTCGACTTCGGCTACATGGCAACATACGGCACGCTCACGGCGCTACTCGTTGACCGCGCACGCCGACGGCGTGGCCACCCGGCTGTCTTGCCCGCCGCGGTGATTGTTGCCGTCGCCGCCGACGCGGCGGAGGGAGTTTCGCTGCTGAAGGTACTTCGCCGTAGCCAGATTGCCGTTCATGCGCGGCGCGCGCAGATCGCGGCTTTGATCAAGTTCGTGGTTCTTGCGGGCGCCCTTGGCTACGTTGCCACGGACATGTTGCCACTAACATTTCGCCACTAACATTTCGCCACTAACCCATCAGCTGAGCAGCCACCGTCGCGCCTAGGTTCCAGCACGCTTCGAGGTCGCTCTTGCTCGGCTTGCTTGACACCACCACGTGCTCAGCGGCTTTCACCCAGCCGAGCCCGCTGGTGATCGCCTCCACGGCGCGTTCGGCGCCCTCGGTGCCCTCGTTGCCGTGCAGGTACAGCCCGAACGGGCGCCCGCGGGTCGCATCGAGGCACGGGTAGTAGCAGACGTCGAACGCGTGCTTGAGGGCACCGCTCATGTAGCCGAGATTGGCCGGGGTTCCCAGTAGATAGCCATCCGCTTCGAGCATGTCGGCCGGTGCGACGGTTAGGGCGGGTCGCCGCACCACCTCCACGCCTTCGATCTCGGGGTCGGTGGCACCGGACAGGACCGCCTCGAACATCGCCTGCGTGAACGGAGACGGCGTGTGATGGACGATCAGCAGTGTCTTGCTCATGTCTTGCTCATTGGCGTCTTGCTCATTGGCGTCTTGCTCATTGGCGGGCCTGCAGCTCTCCATGTAGCTGCAGGGCCGTCTTCATGGCTTCCCGTGCGCGGCGGCGATCCCCCGCGTAGTCGTAGGCCCGGGCCAACCGGTACCAGCGCCGCCAATCATCGGGATCGCCCTCCACCTCAGTGCGCACGGCAGCGAACAGCGCGTCGGCCGCGTCTCGCTCGATGCGCCCCGACGGCCGTCGCGGAAGCGCACTGGTGTCGAGTTCCATTCCGTCCTCGGCGATCAGGCCGGCCAGCTTCTGGTGAGCGAATCCGACCCGCAGGGTGGCGATCATCGCCCACAGCCCTATGGCGGGCATGAGCAGAACCGCCAGCCCCAGGCCGATGGCGGCGGCCTTGCCCGAGGCGATCATCGCGATGGCCAAGCGGCCCAGCAGCACGAAATACGCCAGCATCGCCACGCACATGAATGCGATGAGCAGCTGGATGCGCAGAGTGCGCCCGGTCATGACAGCGCCGTTCATTGCAGGTTGAGCAGGGGCTCGAGGCCGACCGTGAGGCCGGGGCGTTCCCGGATGCGGCGCACCGCCAGCAGCACGCCCGGGACAAATGACGTGCGGTCGAAGCTGTCGTGACGGATGGTCAGCGTCTCCCCTTCGGTTCCGAACAACACCTCCTGGTGGGCAACCAGTCCAGCCAGCCGCACCGAATGCACCGGGATTCCTTCGACATCGGCGCCACGGGCACCGGGCAGGCTGGTGCTGGTGGCATCGGGGTTGGGCGGCAGGCCTTTTCGGGCCTCGGCGATCAGCTTCGCGGTTCGGGCCGCGGTGCCCGACGGGGCGTCGGCCTTGTGCGGGTGATGCAGCTCGATGACCTCTACCGAGTCGAAGAAAGGTGCGGCCTGCTTGGCGAAGTGCATCGAGAGCACCGCCCCGATCGCGAAGTTCGGCGCGATCAGCACTGACGTGTCGGGGTTATTGGTCAGCCAGGACCCCACCTGCTCGAGGCGCTCTTGGGTGAAGCCGGTGGTGCCGACCACGGCGTGAATTCCGTTGTCGATGAGGAACTTTAGATTTCCCATGACCACGTCGGGGTGGGTGAAGTCGATGACCGCCTCGGTGTTGCCGTCGGTCAGCAGGCTCAGCGGATCACCGGCGTCCACCTCGGCGGACAGGGTGAGGTCCTCGGCGGCCTGCACGGCGCCCACCATCGTCGCCCCGACCTTGCCTTTGGCTCCCAACACGCCTACCCGCATGGGCTTCACCCTAGACCGGGGAGTCCGGTGCCGATTTGTGCACAGTTGCGCCCTTATCCACAGAGGCCTCCTTTCGCATAGCCGCCGCCGGTCATCCGCCATAAAATTCGAACATGCATTCGATCGAAGTTCCGGCCGAGGTGTCCGCCGCACTCGACGCGCTGGACGCCGCCGACACGGCGATCCGCGGGCTGAAATTCGCCGGGCTGAGCCCTGTCGTCCGGCTGCGCGCGCTCGAACGGATGGAGGCCTCGCGCCGACGGCAGATTGCGGTGGGTCACGACGTGATCGCGAGCCTCGACAAAGAGGATCCGGTCGACATCGGCGGTCCGGTCCACAAAGTTGTCGCCGACTGGCTGCGGATCAACTGTGCCGAGGCCTGCCGTCGACTTCGGGACGCCAAACAGCTTTCTCCGCGCCTGACTCTCACCGGCCAGGAATTGCCACCCGAACTGCCGGCCACGGCCGAGGCGTGGCGCGATGGTCTGCTCGATGGTCAGCACGTGCGGGTGATTCAGACGTTCGTCGGTGACCTGCCGGACGTCATACCGGTCGAAACGGTGGAAAAAGCCGAACGTTTTCTGGCCCGGCAAGCGATGAAGCTGCGTCCCGACCAGCTTCAGAAAGTGGCGCATCAGTGTGCGCTGCGGATCAACCCCGACGGGAAATTCTCCGAGTCCGACCGCGCGCGCCAGCGCGGTTTCACCTGGTGTGGCCAGCGACTCGACGGGATGAGCATCGGGAAACTAGTGGCATCCCCGGAATTGCGTGCCAGCCTCGACGCGTGGCTGGCCCGCTTCGCGGCCCCCGGCATGTGCAACCCCGACGATCAAACCCCTTGCGTCGAAGGCGAACCCCCCGCGGAGGCGGCGGGCAGGGACCTGCGCAGCCATGCCCAGCGCCAGCACGACGCGCTGAACGCCCTGGTGCGCGGCCAGCTGGGCGATCCGAAACTCGGTGTGCACAACGGTTTGCCGGTGACCGTCATCGTGTCGACCACGCTGCAAGAGCTGACCTCGGGCGAGGGCCGGGCCGTGACGGGCGGCGGGACGCTCCTGCCGATGCGCGACGTGATCCGGATGGCCAGCCACGCCTACCATTACCTGGCCGTGTTCGACGAGCACTCGAGTCGGCCGTTGTATCTCGGCCGGTCAAGGCGAATAGCGTCACCGGATCAGCGGATAGTCCTCTATGCGAAGGATCGCGGCTGCACACACCCCGGCTGCGACGCGCCCGGCTACTGGTCTGAGGTCCACCATATCGACGACTGGGCCGGCGGGGGCCTGACGAACGCCGACAGGCTCACCTTCACCTGCCCGCCCAACCACAAGCTAGTCGAAAAGGGCTGGCGAACAAGGAAACTCCCCAACGGGCGCACCGAATGGATCCCGCCGCCGCAGCTGGACCGCGGCGCGCGCACCAACGATTACCACCACCCGGAACGCCTCTTCGACGATGACGACGACGAAGCCCCTTGACCCGGCCCTACTTCTTGAACCGCCCGGCGAACCCGCGCAGCGGAAGGTCGGCACTGGTGATGAGTCCCGGCCGCGCCGCCACTACCGACTTGATCGAGTACAGCGCGGGCATCCCGGTCACGGTCATGCCGATCGAGGCAAAGTTGTCCGGGTTGGACAAGTCCACACCAGGTTTGGGGAAAATCATGTGTTTGTTGTAGACGCACGGATCGCCTTTGATTTGGGTGATGTAGCAACCCTTGATGTTCCGGGTCGGATCGGTGTGCGGGGTCATCTGCCATTCCAGGTGCGTCTCGACCCGCGGAACTCCGTCGACGATGCCCTGGTATTTGAGGTAGTTGCCGCCCAGCGAGCCCTTCGGCAGCGTGTACCAGCCCAGGTCGACGTCCTTGGTGCAGGCGCCCAGCTCGTAGCTGAACCTGACCTCGTCGAGTCGCAGATCGAAGCAGTCCGCCATCATCAGCAAGCTGTCGGCGAACACGCGAGTGTACTTCTCCAACTTCGACGGGATTTCCGGATCGTCGACCGGCTGGCCGTAGCCGACCTCGATCCAGGTGTCCTTGGAGTGGTGGCATGACACGTCGACGGACTCGATGGTGGTGATGTTCTCGATGTCGGCGACGTCGGCCGAGCACACCACGCCGAGAATCTGGTTCAGCCCCGGGTTCATCCCGGTGCCATAGAAGGTCGCACCACCTGTCTCGCAAGCCTCCGCCAGCAGCTGGCTCACCGCCTTGCCCGACGGGTGCGGATGGTTCTTGTCGCGGTGCCAGCCGGTGATCCAGTCGGCGGTGGTGACGATATTGATCCCCGCCTCGAGCACTTTGACGTAGACGTCCTCGTCGGGAAACACGCCATGAAACGTCAGCACGTCGGGCCCCGCGGCGATGATCTCATCGACGGTGCCGGTGGCCTTCACCCCGTTGGGCGCCAAGCCGGCCAGCTCACCGGCGTCCTTGCCGATTTTGTCCGGCGAATAGCAGTGCACGCCAATGAGTTCCAGGTCGGGCTGTGTGGCGATCCGCTTGATCATCTCCGAACCGACGTTTCCGGTGCCTACCTGGAAGACGCGAATCGGTCGAGCGGGTGCGTTCATTCGGTTCAGCCTTTCTGGGATGCCGCGTACACTTCAGCGGCGCTGCCACCCCCGCTGACAGGGCCGCCGTCGGGGTAGAACTGCTTGGCCCACTTGCGAATTGCGGTGAAGCCCTGGTACTCGTCGGTGGCCAGCGCGGGTGGATCCGAGTAGCGCTGGTGCTGCCAGATTTCGACGTCCTGCTCGAACTGGCGGATCACTTCCTGTCCGAATTCCTGCGCTTTGGTCGCGGCGAGGCCTGGATCTTTGCCCGGCGTCCGACCGATGTAGACGATGAAGCGCACATCGGAGGTGGACTCGTCGACCGGTGTGATCGCCGAGATTGTGCGGTTGTCGATCATGCCCCAGCTCTTAGTCACCGCGATTCCCAAACCGCCGTTGATGGCCTCCACCCCGCTGTTGACATCCTCGATCAACTGGGCGTCGTCGCCTTCGAAGGTGATGGTGAAGTCGACGAAGGAGACCGGCTCGTCGAAGTCGTGACGGGTGAAGACCGGCACGATCGGGGTGTTGTGCACGTACTTGAAGTGCGCAAAGTCGACCCCGTTTTCCAGCACGTACTGCGGGTGCAGCTCGAGGCTTTCGCGGTACAGCCGCTGCTGTGGGTAGTAGTCGGCGGCGCTGCTGCCGTCGCCGAATGCGGCGAACACGTCGGGCGCGTCGAAATAGGGCTCCCGACGCTCGACATCGTGCCAGATGTAAATCGACTCGTTGCGCTCCACGACGGGATAGGTGCGCATGCGCCGGCCGCGGTTGGGATGATCCTGATACGGGATGCACACGTTGCGCCCCTGCCGGCTCCACTGCCACCCGTGGAAGGGGCATTGCAGCACCTCTCCGACCACCTTGCCGCCGTACCCCAGGTGGGCGCCGAGGTGTTCGCAGTAGGCGTTCATCACGGTGAGCTCGCCCGACTCGGCCCGCCAGGCGACCATCTCCTGGTCGAAGTACTTCATCTTGTGGACGTCGCCGACGCCGATCTCCTCGGACCAGGCGACCTGGAACCATCCGGTCGGTTTCATCGACAACGGCGGCCTAGCCATCGAGCCCTGCCATGCCATCAATCCCTGCCATGCCATCGAGCCCTGCCATGCCATCGAGCCCTGCCATGCCATCAAGCCCTGCCATCTGAGCTGTCCTCCTCGCGTACGAATGATAGGCGGAGCCGGGAACAAATCACAGTCCCCTCTATGAAAATCTGCCCTACCCGGTGCAACCAGTCGATAGGATCGGCAGATGCCTCGCCAGGTTGCACGTGCCTCGGTCGTGGGCCGACGTCCCAACCGGCGTGGCAACGCGACCCGGGAGAGCATGCTCGAGGCCGCGCTGCGGTCGCTGGCCTCGGGTGAACCGGGCTCGGTGTCGGCCAACCGCATCGCCAAGGAGACCGGCGCCACCTGGGGCGCGGTGCAGTACCAGTTCGGCGACACCGACGGCTTCTGGGCCGCGGTGCTGCATCGCACCGCCGAGCGACGCGCCGCGACATTCTTCATGCTGTCCACGCCGGTCCAACCGGACGCGCCCCTGCGTGAGCGTGTCGGCGCCATCATCGAAACGCTCTATCACGGCTTGGCGTCGGCAGATTCACGCGCGATCGAAAACCTACGGGCAGCGCTGCCCCGAGACCCCGACGAGCTCGAGCGTCTCTACCCACGAACCGCCGCCGAGCTGTTCTCCTGGGGCAAGAGCTGGCTGGAGACCTGCCAGCACGCCTTCGCCGGTCTCGATGTCGACCCGGAGCGGGTACGCGAGGTCGCGACTCTCATCCCCGGCGCGATGCGCGGCCTGGTGTCAGAGCGCCAGCTGGGTTCTTACGCCGATCTCGACATGGCACGGCGGGGTCTGACCAACGCTCTGGCCGCCTATCTGGAAGGTTCCCGGGCGGAATGAGCACTATCCGCAGAGCTGCTCAGGTCAGGCCCGGCGACATCAGGATCCGTGAAGCCAAGCCGGCCGACTTCGCAAATGTCGCACAGATGCACTACCCGGTTTGGCGACGGTCATGGTCCGGGATACTGGCGGACCACCTGCTCGACATGCTCGGTTCGCCGAGGCGCTGGGCGACCGAGACTTACCCCGAAGATCTGGGCCGCCCCGGGTGGTCCATGTGGATTGCCGAGTCCGACGGCAAGACGGTCGGCATGACCATCTTCGGCCCGGACGCTGTCAATCCCGATGATCTGCAAATCGACGCCGTGTACACGGCGGAGGAAAGCCAGCGCCTCGGCATCGGTGGCCGCCTGCTCGACAAGGCGGTGCGCACGAATCCGTCGGGCGACGTGATCTTGTGGTGCGCGGAAAGGAACCTCAAGGCACGCGAATTCTACGAGAAGAAAAACTTTCGCCTCGATGGCCGCACCTTCGTTTGGAAGCCACTGCCCGGTGTGCCCGTGCCGCACGTGGGCTACCGGCTGTATCGATCGGAGCGCGTCAGGCGTCGATGACCAGGCGATCGCCTTTTGCCCGCGACACGCAGACCACCATCTCGTCATCGCCGACCGCGGTGCGGCCACGGTGATCGACTTGTCCGGCAAGCACTTTGACCTTGCAGGTCCCACAGAACCCCTGCTGACAGGAGTACGCGGTCGTCGGATCGTGGTCGAGCATCACGTCCAGCGCGGACCGATTCGCCGGCACGCTGAGCACCCGGTTGGACCGCGCGAGCTCGAGCTCGAAAGGAATGCCGTCGACCACCGGCGGCGGGCTGAACCGCTCGTAATGCAGTGGCGCGTCAGCATGTTCGTTGCGGGCCACGCGTACCGCTTCCAGCATGCCGGTGGGCCCGCACACGTAAACCGCCGTCGTCGGCCCCGCGTCGGCCAGTAGGTCATCCACGCCGGCGACGCGGCCGTGCTCATCGTCGGCCCACACGGTGACCCTCTCCGGCGCCACCGATACCACCTCGTCCAGGAACGGCATGTACTCGCGACTGCTCCCGGCATAGATCGCGCGCCAGTTGATTCCGCGCTGCCGGGCCAAGTGCATCATCGGCAAAATGGGCGTCACCCCGACGCCGCCGATTACAAACAGCACATCACGCTCGGCCGTGCCCAAATAGAACGCGTTGCGCGGTCCTTCGAACACCAGCGTGTCACCCACGTCGAACACGTCATGCATCTCGATCGAACCGCCGCCGCCGTCGGCGATCCTGCGGATGGCGATGCGGTAGTCCGTGCGTCTCCCGGGCGGACCGCACAGCGAGTATTGCCGGCGCCGGCCCGAAGGCAACTGAACGTCGATGTGCCCGCCGGGTGTCCAGGAGGGCAGCAATCCGCCATCGGGATCCGCCAGCGTCAGTGCGACGACGTCGGGAGCGACGAGTTCGCGTTTGGTGACGACTGCAGTTTGCGTCCGCCGCACCTGCTTGACCCGCGACGGCTCCCATCGCGAGACCGAGGCGAATCCACCGACCAACGTGCGAATCCCCCACAGCACCGCGCCCAGCCGATCGTGGTCGCGCCGGCCGTAGAGGTCGGTGGGCCTAGAAGTCCAAATGCTTTCCGACACAGTACAATCCGACACAGTACAATCCGACACAGTAAAATTCGGCACAGTAAAATCCGACACAGTAAAATCCCTATTTCTGCCGGATGTCGAAGCGCGCGAACAGCCGAATCATCGATGGACTGATGCGGCGCATCGCGTAGCCGATCCTCGACTCGGCGGCGATCGGTAACACGGCCGGGCCGCTTCTGACGGCCTTGACGATCGCCTTGGCGGTTGCTTCGGGTGTGTAGTTGCGCCGTCGGTACGCCGCATCAGCCTTATCTCGGGCGCGCGCCTGCTGGTCGGCCGACATCCCTGCGTAGATGGTGCTTTTGGCGATGTTGGTGTTGACGAATCCCGGGCACACCGCGGTCACGGTAATGCCCTCGTCGGCGAGGTCGGCCCGCAGCGATTCGCTGAAACCCAGCACCGCCGCCTTGGTAGTGCTGTAGGCGACCATCGATTTCGACGGTAGGTAGGCCGCCGCCGACGCAACATTGATGATCGTTCCGCCCTCGCCACGCTCGACCATCTGGGCGCCGAACGCCCTGCTGCCGGATATGACGCCGCGGACATTGACCCCCATGATGTCGTCCCAGTTCGCCGCCGACGTCTCCAAGAAGCGGCCGGCCATTCCGATGCCGGCGTTGTTGACCAGGATGTCGACCACGCCGTGCTCGTTGAAGACTTGTGCGGCAAGGTCATTCATGGCGGATTCGTCGCTGACATCGGCCTGATACACCACGACCTCGGCGCACGCCGCCCGAACGGCATCCGCGCTTTTGTTGGCCGCGGCGAGATCGCGATCGACAATCACCACCTTGCGAGCGCCGTGCCGGGCCAGTTCCACCGCGGTGGCCCTGCCGATGCCGGCGCCCGCCCCGGTGACCAGCGCGAGCTTGCCCTGCACCTCGCGCGGGCCGCCGCGCACAACCGACGCACGTTCGGTGGCCGCGCCGCCAGCCAAAGCGCCTGTGTTGCGATCGACCCACTCGCCGGTCAGCCGGGCAATGACCTCGGGGCGCGAGGTCACCACCCAGTGCCCGCCTTCGATCGAAATCACCCGGCCGCCGGCGGGAATTGCGCCGGTGAAGCGCTGCAGGGCCGGTGTCACGAAGACATCCCTGCGCGGCACCAGCACCTGGACCGCAACGGTGGTCTTCGGCAGTTCCGGCCCCGGCGATAAGAATGGCGCAGGCATGTTCTCCCGGTACAGGCTGAGCCCGTTCACATAGTCGGCAACAGAGCGCGGCGCTTTGCGGTGCTGGCTACGAGTGCTCGACCGGCCGATACGTTCAAGCGCTTCAACGACTTTCACACCCAGGCGCGAGCGAAACGCCAACTCCGGAACAACCGGGCACAGGAAGAAACCGATGTACCCGGACGACACCAATTGCCTGGCGACCTGGGCCAGCGTCCGGGGCGTGCGCCCCGACCGCAGGAAGGCGCCCGCGTACTGCAGATGCGGGCCCGAGATCGACGTGAACGACGCGACCTTACCCATCACCGAGCCCATCACCGAATCGTCGGTGATTGCGGCCCAGGCCTGAATCGAGCCCCAGTCGTGGGCCAGGAGATGGACCTGCCCGACCCCCAGGCTGTCGATCACCGCACCGATGTCGGACACCAGCTGGCGAAGTGCATATCCGGATCGTTTTGCCGGACGGGATGATTCGCCGGCTCCGCGCACGTCGTAGGCCACGACGTTGTACCGGCCCCGGTAGTGCTCGCACAACTCCTCGGCCACCGCATCCCACACGTGATGGTTGTCGGGATAGCCGTGAATGGCCAGAACGGTCGGGCGCGCAGTGTCGATCTCGGTGTACCTGCGAACCGCCAGGTTCACACCGTCGGACGCGGTGATGCCGGAAGTGACGGTCATAGATCAGTGCGACGCACGGGCGGCAGGTGAGACGGCCAGGTAGTCGACCGCGAGCCCTAGCCCGCCGAGCTGTGACGGGTGAAACCCCGGCCGGTAGTAGTCAGCGACCACCCGAATGAATCGCATGGGCCCCGGCACCAAGCCCCGGCGTGCCGCCCTGAAGTAATCGCGCCAGCGCGGCTTGGTCCCCGGCGGCAGCTGCGGATCCACCGAGTACATGAACCGCACTCCGCGAATCCACAACCACAGCAACGCCGGCGTGACCACCAGCTGGGCGCGCACCTGCCGCCAATACCCGGCCCGCAGGTGCTTCATGGTGTCGAAGGCCACTGCCTTGTGCTCGACTTCTTCGGCGCCGTGCCACCGGAGCATGTCCAGCATCGTTCGATCGGTTCCGATGGCATCGTGCGCCGGGGAATCCAGAATCCACTCACCCAAAATCGCGGTGTAGTGCTCGATTGCCGACACGAACGAGACCTGCTCCAGCAGCCAGCTGTGCTGTCGTCGCAAGCTCCACCGCGGCCGATCGCCCAGCAGCTTCCCGAACAGCCACTTGATCTGGTCGGTGTAGGGCGTCACATCCACGCCCTGGGCGGCGAAGTGGTCGAGCACCCCGGAGTGCGCTTGGGAATGCACGGCCTCCTGACCGATGAATCCCTGCACATCCAGCCGCAGCTGATCATCTTTGATCAACGGCAACGTCCTCTTGAACACCTCGACGAAAAACTCCTCGCCCGCGGGCAACAGCAGGTGCAACACGTTGAGGACGTGGGTGGCAAACGGCTCGTCGGGCACGTAGTGAAGCGGCAGCTTTGCCCAGTCGAACTCGACATCGCGCGCCTCGAGGACGAGACGCTCGTGGTCCAGCGATGCGTCGTGCGGACCCGCTGCCTGGTCGTCGACGGTGAACATCATGACCCCCTACCTCGGCGTTTACCCGCGCGTGGCAAGTCGCGCGTGGCAAGTATTCGCGGCAAGTATAGTTTCGCGGCCCAAATATGCGAAACCGCCGGTACCGGGTTCCGGCCCCGAGTTGTCCCCAGTGAGTTGTCCCCAGTGAGTTGTCCCCAGTGAGTTGTCGTCAGTGAGCAGCGACGCGACGGCGCAGGTCGTACTGGCCGGGGTCGGGGTTCGCCAGCATCGAGCGGTGTTCGGCCGGCGTGAGGGGCCACACCTCGGGCACTCCGTCTTTGTTCAGATACCAGCTGTTACAGCCGGTGGTCCACACGGTGTCCGGCATCGCGGCCCGCAGCTTCGCGTTGAAACGCTCGGTCGCCGAGCCCGTCGGCTCGACCGTATCGAATTCGCGGCGACGCCAACGTTCAATCCAGCCCAGGATGTGGTCGGCCTGTGATTCGGCCACCGTCGTGAGCGCCAGGTTTCCCACCGGACTGTGCGGCCCGAGCATCATGAAGAAGTTGGGGAAGCCCGACAGCGCGACGGTCTGGTAGGCCCGGGGACCGTCGCGCCAAACGTCATTGGCGGAAATACCGTCCCGGCCGATCAGCTCCATCGGCCGGAAGAACGCATGCGTGTCGAACCCGGTGGCAAGCACGATGATGTCCGTCTCGTGCAGCACGCCGTCGTCGGTGACGATGCCCCGCCGTTCGGCATGATCGATACCGGCGGTGACCAGTTCGACATCGTCGCGCTGCATGGCCCGGTAGAAGCCATTCGACATCACCAGTCGTTTGCACGCCGGCGTGTAGTCGGGAGTCAGGGCCCGGCGCAACTCATGATCACGCACCTCCCAGAGGCTGGCGCGGCACGCCGCCGCCATGATCTTTCGACGCAAGCCGGGCTTGGTCAGTCCGACCGAGAAGAAGTCGAATCCGAGGCTGTATCCGCGGTACGCCAACCAATCAAGCCACGGGAACTTCTGCCGGGTAATGCCGGTGAACCTGCTGTAGCGGGGATTAGCCAGCCGCAGCACCCATTGCGCGGTGCGTTGGAACATCAACAGCTTCCCGGCCACGCCGGCAAGGCCACAGATGAGTTGGACGCCGGTAGATCCGTTGCCGATCACCGCGATTCGGCGCCCCTGCAACCTCACGTCGTGATCCCAGCGTGCCGAATGGAAGACGTGACCGCCGAAGTCATCCAAACCGGCGATCGACGGCATGCGGGGGTGATGCAGCACGCCGGTAGCCGAGATCAGGAAGTCAACCTTGAACTCCTCTTCTGCCTCCGCTCCACTATCCGTGCGCAGCACCCAGCGGCCGTCGTCGAATCGTGCGCTGACGATCTCGGTGCCGAACCGGATCCGGTGTCGCAACGCGTAGCGGTCGGCGATGCCCCGGAAATAGGCCTGGATTTCGCCGCCGGGCGAGAACAGGTGCGACCAATTCGGATTCCTGGCGAAGCTGTACTGGTAGACCCGCGAGGGAATGTCGCAGACCAGACCGGGATAGGTGTTCTCCCGCCAGGTGCCACCCACTTCGTCGGCTTTCTCGTAGATGGTGACATCGGTAATGCCGCTGCGCAGCAACGCAATTGCTACGCACATTCCCGACATGCCCGCTCCGACGACGGCTACGGCGGGATCGCGTCTCGTCATCGGTGCTACCGCCCTGTCTCGCTACCCGGCCTCGGCGCGCTGCTTGAGGCGCTGCAGAGTGAGCTCGATGTTCTTGGTGTTGGCGGCCACCCGGTCGGTAACGCCGGTGGCCCTGCCGGCGAGCTTGCGGAACCAGCCGGGCCGGCGGTCCCAGGTGCTTTCGGTGACCCGGCAGCCGCCGTCGGACGCCGTCAACTCAGTGATGTCGTATTGCCAGCGCGCAATCGGAAAGACCGTGTGCCGCACGTCGAACGCGAACCGGCGGCCCGGTTCGGCGTCGGTGACGGTGCACTTCGTGCTCCACCGCTTGCTGCCATTCTGGTTGTGGCCGGCGAACACCGCTCCCTGACGTACCGCATCGCCCTTACACCACTCCATGGCGACCGCCTCCTCGGCCAGTGACGCCAGTATCGGCAGGTCGGTGATGAGCCCATAGACCACGTCGGGGCGGGCGTCGATCTGAACGGTGGCCGACACGCAGGGGTCACTCATCAGTGGATCATAACCACAGCAAACCCGGACTCAACAGGTCAAATCGGAGATAGCTCAAATGGGAGCCGCCCCGCGCAGATGCTCGAAAATCAGTGAGGTCTGGGTGCCGGCGACGTCGGCATCGGCGTTGAGGTTCTCGACCACGAACGAGCGCAGGTCCTCGGTGTCGCGGGCGGCGACGTGCAACAGGAAGTCGTCCGCGCCGGCGAGGAAATAGACGTCCATCACTTGCCGCCTGTCGCGGATCTGCTGGATGAAGCTGCGGATCTTCCCGCGCGCGTTGGATTGCAGGCTGACCGAGATCATCGCCTGCAGTGGCATTCCCACCGCGACCGGGTCGATGTCGGTGTAGAAACCCCGGATGACGCCGAGGTCTACCAACCGCCGCACCCGGCCATGACACGTCGACGGTGCGATCCCGACCTCCTCGGCGAGCGCGTTGTTGGTGGTACGCGCATCGGCGTGCAGCAAACTCAGGATTCTGCGGTCCACAGCATCCAGAGCAGCGGGCCGAGCAGCCGGCCGAACAGGGGGCCGAACATCCTGCCGAACATCCTTCGGTGAGCTACCCGGCGAGCCCGCCCGCTCCGTTGACTTATCAGCCATACAAGCACTTTATAGAATTATCATCAGCATGTTTGAAGGTGCTCCGAACTTTCTTCACACTTGAGTCATGCGCGTCGGCGTTCCAACCGAGACCAAGAACAACGAGTTCAGGGTGGCCATCACTCCGTCCGGCGTCGTCGAACTGACGCGCGGCGGCCACGAGGTGCTCGTCCAGGCGGGTGCTGGAGAAGGCTCGGCAATCGCCGACGCGGATTTCAAGGCGGCCGGCGCCCAACTGGTCAGCACCGCCGAAAAAGTGTGGTCCGACGCCGATCTGCTGCTCAAGGTCAAAGAACCGGTGCCGGGTGAGTACGGCTACCTGCAGCACGGCCAGATTTTGTTCACCTTTTTGCACTTGGCCGCCTCGCGCGCCTTGACCGATGCGTTGTTGGCGTCCGGCACAACCTCGATCGCCTACGAGACCGTCCAAACCGCCGACGGTGCACTGCCGCTGCTGGCGCCCATGAGCGAGGTCGCCGGTCGGCTGTCCGCCCAGGTCGGGGCATATCACCTGATGCGCACACACGGCGGACGCGGCGTGCTGATGGGCGGGGTGCCTGGCGTCGAACCTGCCGACGTCGTCGTGATCGGCGGCGGCACCGCGGGCTACAACGCCGCCCGGGTGGCTAGCGGCATGGGCGCGGCCGTCACGGTCTTCGACGTCAACATCAACAGACTGCGGCAGCTCGACGCGGAGTTCGGCGTCGCGGTCCGCACCCGATACTCGTCGACCTACGAGCTCGAAGGCGCCGTCAAAGCGGCCGACCTGGTGATCGGAGCCGTCCTGGTGCCGGGCGCCAAAGCGCCCAAGCTGATCTCGAATTCGCTTGTCGCACACATGAAGCCGGGTGCGGTGTTGGTGGACATCGCCATCGACCAGGGTGGCTGCTTCGAAGATTCGCGGCCGACCACCCATGATTGTCCGACGTTCGCCGTGCACGACACTCTGTTCTACTGTGTGGCCAACATGCCCAGCGCGGCACCGAAGTCCTCGACCTCCGCGCTGACCAACGCGACGATGCCGTATGTGCTCAAGCTCGCCGACCACGGTTGGCAATCGGCATGCCGCACGGATCCCGCTCTGGCCAAAGGGCTTTCGACGCACGACGGTGCGCTGTTGTCCGAACAGGTGGCCGCCGATCTGGATTTGGAGTTCACCAAACCGGCGAGCGTATTGGGCTGACGCTCACGTGACAGTGTTGCACGTGACAGTGTTGCACGTGACCGTGTTGCACATGACAGTGTTGGCAGCGGCGTCAATCGGTTGCCACGAGGCCGGCGATGATGTCGGCCGCCGGCCCTGGGCGGGCGGCCGAGAATCCGGTTCCCGCCCAGAGGTTCATCCCATTCGGGTCCTCCAGCTGCGCCGCGGCCGCCCGTATCGGTGCCGTCATCTGGTTCACCTCGGGATACCCCAGCGGCGCGATGCGATCGAACATGCGGATGAACTCATTCTCCAGACCACGCGCATACCGGCCCGAGAATGCGCGCGTGACGATGGTCTTGCCGAACAGGGGATTCGCCATGGCGGTGCGGTGCGCCTGGTTGGTGCCCGCCTCGTCGCTGAGCAGCAGCGCGGTGCCGACCTGTGCGGCCACCGCTCCCCTGCGCAATACGCCGGCGACGTCCTCAGCGGTGCCCAGTCCACCGGCCGCGACCACCGGGACGTCGTGCGTGTTGCGGATCCGATCGATCAGCTGGTGCAGCGACTCGGTGCCGGGGTCCATGTCGGGCGCGAAAGTGCCGCGGTGCCCGCCGGCACCCGGGCCCTGGACCACCAGGCTGTCCGCGCCGGCGGCGATGGCCACACCGGCCTCATAGGCCGACGTCACCGTGATCATGACCAATAGTCCCAACGCGCCGAGCCGCCGAATGACATCCGGCGACGGCACACCGAAGGTGAACGACACCAGCTCCGGGCGTACGTCGGCCACGACCTCGAGCTTGCGCTCCCAGTCGTCGTTGTCTCCGAACTCGGGTCGACCGACGTCGACTTGGTAGTGGTCGGCGATGTCTTCGAGTTCTTCCGCGTAGTACTCCAGCGCCACCCAGTCGGCGACGCTGGGTTGAGGCACAAACAGGTTGACACCGAGCGGGCCGGTGGTGGCGGCACGCGCCGCTGCGATGTCGTCAGCGAACTGCTCCGGGCTGAGGTATCCGGCGGGGATGAAACCGAGTCCGCCGGCGTTGGACACCGCCGCCGCCAATGCCGGGGTACCCGGGCCCCCGGCCATCGGCGCACCCACGATGGGCACCATGATGTCCCAAAAGCCCAGTACCATCCGGCTAATTTACCATCGCCCGAAGTTGTTGGGGCAGCGATCGTTTCGAGGCATATGGACCCAAAACCGCAGCGCCATAGCGCTTGCGCAACAGTTGATGGGCCGCCGCGTTGACCTCCTCAACGGTAACCTCGTCGATTCGCCGCAAGGTGTGCTCGATGCTGCGGTGCTTGCCGTAGTTCAGTTCGCTGCGGCCGATGCGGCTCATCCGGGAGCTGGAATCCTCCAGGCCGAGGACGAGCCCGCCGCGCAAGGAGCCCTTGGCGATGCGGCATTCCGCTTCGGTGATGCCGTCGCGTGCCACCGATTCGAGCACCTCGCCGGTCACTCGCATGACGTCGATGAAACGCTCGGGCAAACAGGCGGCATACACCGACAGCGCACCACTGTCGGCGAAGACGTCCAGCGCCGAGTACACCGAGTAGGCCAGCCCGCGTAATTCACGGACCTCTTGGAACAGCCTCGAGCTCAGCCCGCCGCCCAGCGCGGTGTGCAGCACCGATAGCGCCCAGCGATGCTCCCAATTTCGCCCCGGCGTGCGGACGCCCAAGGACACGTGGGTCTGCTCGGCGTCCCGGTGGCCCAGCATCAATCCGGGGCCGCCGTTCACGCGTCCCGCGCCCTTGCGCGGCGCAATGGGTTGCCGTCCGGGGACCAGATGGGGCCCGAAGTGTTCCCGCACCAACCCGACCACCTCGTCGTGGTCGACATTGCCGGCCACCGCGACAACCATCCGTTCCGGCGTGTAGCGCCGCACATGGAACGAGTGCAGCTGGGCCCGCGTCATCGCCGACACCGATTGCGCGGTGCCGATCACCGGCCGTCCCACCGGGTGATCACCGAACAGCGAGGCCAGGAACATGTCGCCCAGCGCGTCCTCGGGGTCGTCGTCGCGCATCGCGATCTCCTCGAGGACGACATCGCGTTCGAGCTCGACATCGTCGGCGGCACAGCGCCCGTTGAGCACCACATCGGCAACCAGGTCCACGGCCAGCTCCAGATCGCTGTCCAGCACGTGCGCGTAGTAGCAGGTGTGCTCTTTGGCGGTGAACGCGTTCAGCTCCCCGCCGACCGCGTCCATCGCCTGCGCGATGTCGACGGCATTGCGGGTCGGGGTCGACTTGAACAGCAGATGCTCCAGGAAGTGCGCCGCCCCGGCCACACTGGCACCCTCATCCCGCGACCCGACACCAACCCAGACACCGACCGATGCGGAACGCACCGCGGGCAGGTACTCGGTGACCACCCGCAACCCGCCCGGCAGGGTGGTGCGGCGCAGCCGATGTTGAGGTGTAGCTTCGGTGGTTTGCTTGCCCCGCCGCAGCGCGCCCGGACGACCGGAGCGAGCCCCGGTCGCTACGTCAGCTGCTGGCCGTCGCGGCATCGGCTGGCGCGGCCGCCGGAGCAGGAGCGGAAGGCGCCGAGGCTGCGGCGTCTTCGTCGGCCACCAGGACCAACGAGACCTTGCCGCGTTTGTCGATATCGGCGATCTCGACCCGCAGCTTGTCGCCAACGTTGACAACGTCCTCGACCTTCGCGATCCGTTTGCCCCTGCCGAGTTTGGAGATGTGTACCAGGCCGTCGCGTCCGGGCAGCAGCGATACGAATGCACCGAAATCCGTTGTCTTGACCACGGTTCCGAGGAATCGCTCACCTACCGTCGGCAGCTGCGGGTTGGCGATGGCGTTGATCTTGTCGATCGCGGCCTGCGCCGAGGGTCCATCGGTGGCGCCGACGAACACGGTGCCGTCGTCTTCGATGGAGATCTGCGCGCCGGTCTCCTCGGTGATGGCGTTGATAACCTTGCCCTTGGGGCCGATGACCTCACCGATCTTGTCCACCGGGACCTTGATGGTGGTCACCCGCGGCGCGTACGGGCTCATCTCGTCGGGTTTGTCAATGGCCTCGGCCATGACCTCCAAGATCGTCAGCCGGGCGTCCCGGGCCTGCTCGAGTGCGCCGGCGAGGACCTGTGACGGAATCCCGTCAAGCTTGGTGTCCAGCTGCAGCGCGGTGACGAAGTCTTTGGTGCCGGCGCATTTGAAGTCCATGTCGCCGAACGCATCTTCGGCACCCAGGATGTCGGTCAGCGTGACGAACCGACGCTCGGCGCTGCCGCCGTCACCGACTTGGACGTCGTCGGAGACCAGACCCATCGCGATGCCGGCCACCGGAGCCTTCAGCGGCACACCGGCATTCAGCAGCGCCAGCGTGGACGCGCAGACGGATCCCATCGACGTCGAGCCGTTGGAGCCCAGGGCTTCGGACACCTGACGGATCGCGTACGGGAACTCCTCGACGCTGGGCAGCACCGGCATCAGGGCCCGCTCGGCCAGCGCGCCGTGCCCGATTTCACGCCGCTTGGGCGAGCCGACCCGGCCGGTCTCGCCGGTGGAGAACGGCGGGAAGTTGTAATGGTGCATGTACCGCTTGGACGTCTCCGGCCCCAGCGAGTCGATCTGCTGGGCCATCTTGACCATGTCCAGCGTGGTCACGCCCAGGATCTGGGTTTCTCCGCGCTCGAACAGCGCGCTGCCGTGCGCGCGTGGAACGACGGCGACCTCGGCCGACAACGCGCGGATGTCGGTGATGCCCCGGCCGTCGATGCGGAAGTGGTCGGTGAGGATGCGTTGACGCACAAGCTTCTTGGTCAGCGAACGGAACGCGGCGCCGACCTCTTTCTCCCGGCCCTCGTAGGTGTCGGCGAGCCGCTCGAGCACCTCCGCCTTGAGCTCGTCGGTGCGCGCGTCGCGCTCGGCCTTGCCGCCGATGGTCAGGGCGTTGGCCAGCTCGTCGGTGGCCACCGAGGCGACCGAGTAGTAGACGTCCTCGGCGTAGTCCGGGAACGTCGGGTAGTCGCTGATCGGCTTGGCGGCGGCCCCGGCCAGCTCCTCCTGCGCGGTGCACAGCGCGGCGATGAACGGCTTGGCGGCCTCAAGTCCTTCGGCCACAACGGTTTCCGTCGGCGCCTGGGCACCGCCCTCGACGAGCTCGATGACCTTTTCGGTGGCCTCGGCCTCGACCATCATGATGGCGACATCGGGACCATCGGAGCCCTCGACTTTCCGGCCGGCCACGACCATGTCGAAAACGGCGCGCTCGAGTTGCTCCACGGTCGGGAACGCCACCCAGGTGCCGTCGATCAGCGCGACCCGCACACCCCCGATCGGGCCCGAGAACGGCAGGCCGCTCAGCTGGGTGGAGGCCGACGCGGCGTTGATCGCGAGCACGTCGTACAGGTCGTTGGGGTCCAGGCTCAGGATCGTCACCACGATCTGGATCTCGTTGCGCAGGCCGGAGACGAACGACGGGCGCAGCGGACGGTCGATGAGCCGGCAGGTCAGGATCGCGTCAGTGGAGGGCCTGCCCTCACGACGGAAGAACGAGCCGGGGATACGCCCCGCCGCGTACATCCGCTCCTCGACGTCGACGGTCAGCGGGAAGAAGTCGAAGTGCTCCTTGGGAGCCTTGCTGGCGGTAGTCGCCGACAGCAGCATGTTTTCGTCGTCCAAGTAAGCGACGACGGCGCCGGCGGCCTGCTGGGCCAGCCGACCGGTCTCGAATCGGACGGTCCGGGCGCCGAAGCTCCCGTTGTCGATGTTGGCGGTCGCCTCGAAGACGCCCTTGTCAATTTCAGCTACAGACATAACGTTGTCCGTACGGCCTCTCTGGGTTATTCAGCGTTTTCGCGTCGTCACGCGCAAGTACCCCGAGAGCTTCCCCAAGGGCTTCCCTAGGAGGAAGGGGTCTGAATACGGCTACGGCCATCGATCGAAGCTGTCGACCTACCCCAGATCCGGAGAGCCCGGCAGCCACTACCGAAGACCGCCCGATGCAGACTGGGCTGCTCCCTTGTGACATGCGCTGTGACACGCTGGAACGGCGCGCGCGGATCTGCGCGAACCGCACCGTCTGCTCGGACCGATTCGGCCCAGAACGCTCTCACTCTACACGGGCGGACTTAGCCTGCCAGGACGTAGCCTGCCAGGACGGCTCGAGGTTTGGCTCGAGGTTTGGCTCGAGGTTTGGGTAGTGGGAGAGTTGCCGGGCTCCGCAGTCCGGGTCAGCGGCCCGGTCAGCGACGCAGACCCAGCCGCTCGATGAGCGAGCGATACCGCTCGACGTCGATCTGGGACACGTACTTGATCAGCCGCCGCCGGCGCCCGACCAGCAGCAGCAATCCCCGCCGCGAGTGGTGGTCATGCTTGTGCACCTTGAGGTGCTCGGTCAGGTCGGCGATCCGCTTGGTCAGCAGCGCGATCTGCGCCTCCGGGGATCCGGTGTCGGTGTCATGCAAGCCGTATTGGCTAAGAATTTCCTTCTTTTGCTCGGCTGTAAGCGCCACGAAATATCTCCATCAATTGGTCCGCGATCATGGATCTCTCCGGCGCGGCCACCGCGAACCGCAGCACGCGCCGATGTCGTCCGGCAGTTTAGCAGCCTGCGATTCAGCCAGTGCTCAGTCTGTGAGCAGCTCAGTCTGTGAGCAGGGCACGCGCCCGGTCGGTGTCGTCACCCATCGCGGCGACGAGATCCTTCACCGAGTCGAACTTGCGCTGTCCGCGCACGCGCGCGACGAAGTCCAATGCCACATGCTGTCCATACAGGTCAGCGGCGGTATCCAGCACGAACGCCTCGACCGTGCGGGTGCGTCCGGAGAAGGTCGGGTTGGTGCCGACGGACACTGCGGCCTGGTAGCGCTCCCCCGGGACGACGCTGCCGGTCACCGGTCCGTGCCCGAGCACGGTGAACCATGCCGCGTACACGCCGTCGGCCGGGATGGCCGAGTACATCGGCGGCGCCACGTTCGCGGTGGGAAAGCCCAGCTCGGCGCCCCGCCCGTAGCCCCGGACCACCACACCCTCGACGCGATGCGGGCGGCCCAGGGCCTCCGTGGCCGCCGCCATGTCGCCGGCGTCCACGCAGGATCGGATATAGGTCGAGGAGAACGTCACGGTTTCGTTGCTGTGGTGCTCGGAGAGCAGCGACATCGACTCCACCGCGAACCCGAACCGCTCGCCGGCGCGACGCAGGGTGTCGACGTCGCCGGCCGCCTTCTTGCCGAAGGTGAAGTTCTCCCCCACCACGACCTCCACCACGTGCAGGTTTTCCACCAACAACTCGTGGACGTAGCGGTCGGGGGTGAGCTTCATGAAGTCGGTCGTGAAAGGCATCACCAGGAAGACGTCGATGCCCAGCTCTTCCACGAGTTCGGCGCGACGGGTCAGCGTCGTCAGCTGCGCCGGGTGGCTGCCGGGATGGACCACTTCCATTGGGTGGGGGTCGAACGTCATCAGCACGGCTGGCACGTTGCGCGCGCGGGAGGCCTTCACCGCATGAGCGATCAACTCGGCGTGCCCGCGATGCACACCGTCGAACACCCCGATGGTGAGCACGCACCTGCCCCAGTCCGTGGGAATCTCGTCTTGGCCGCGCCACCGCTGCACGACCGCAAGCCTACGGCGCCAGGAAGGTCCATGGCGCGTGGGCGGCGACGGCAATGCGCGGTCGAGGCCCCCAAGTTTGCAAGGTTGCCTAGACTTTTGCTCGTGAGGGCTGATGACGAGCCTGGCGGTATCACCGCGGTCGGCCAGGACTATCTGAAGGTCATCTGGAATGCCCAGGAATGGTCATCGGAAGGGGGCCCCGCGAAGGTCAGCACCAAAATGCTGGCCGATCGGATCGGCGTATCGGCCAGCACGGCCTCGGAGTCGATCCGCAAACTCGCCGAGCAGGGCCTGGTCGATCACGAGAAGTACGGCGCCGTGACCTTGACCGAGGCGGGGCGGCGGGCGGCGCTCGAGGTGGTGCGCCGGCACCGGCTGTTGGAGACCTTTTTGGTCAACGAGCTCGGCTACGGCTGGGACGAGGTGCACGACGAGGCCGAGGTGCTCGAGCACGCGGTATCGGATCGCCTGGTGGCCCGCATCGACGCTAAGCTGGGCTACCCGCGGCGCGACCCGCACGGTGACCCAATCCCGGCCTCCGACGGGCAGGTGCCCACGCCGCCGGCCCGTCAGCTGTGGGCGTGCGGCGACGGCGACACCGGCACAGTGGCCCGGATCTCCGATGCAGACCCCGAGATGCTGCGCTATTTCGCCGACGTAGGGATCATTCTCGACTCCCGGGTGCGGGTCCTGACCCGCCGGGAATTCGCCGGCATGATCTCCGTGGCGATCGAATCCGACGACGGGGCGGAGAGCACCGTCGATCTGGGCAGCCCGGCCGCCCGGGCGATCTGGGTGGTCGCCTAGCTCCTTGGCGCCGATTTCTCGCGCTGAGTGCACGCGCGGCGCAGCCGGACGGGATCACTCGGCCTAGCTCAGCAGGCCCTTGGCGATGTGGGTCACCTGAACCTCGTTGCTGCCCGCGTAGATCATCAGCGACTTGGCGTCGCGGGCCAGCTGCTCCACCCGGTACTCGGCCATGTAGCCGTTGCCGCCGAACAGCTGCACCGCCTCCATCGCCACGTCGGTGGCCGCCTCCGACGAGTACAGCTTGATCGCCGATGCCTCGGCCAGGGTCAGCGGTTTCCCGGCCTGCTGCCGCTCGATGGTGTGAAACACCATGTTCTGCACGTTCATCCGGGCGATTTCCATCTTGGCCAGCTTGAGCTGGATCAGCTGGAATTGCCCGATGTTCTTGCCCCACAGCGTGCGCGTCTTCGCATAATCCACGCACAGCCGGTGGCATTCGTTGATGATTCCCAGCGCCATCGTCGCGATGCCGATCCGTTCGGCGGCGAAGTTGGCGCGGGCGCTGTCGCGGCCGTCGCCGTCGGTGTGCTGTTCGCTCTCGCCGAGCAGCCGGTCCGGGCTCAGGCGCACGTTGTCGAAGAACAGCTCGCCGGTCGGCGAGGACATCATGCCCATCTTCTTGAACGGCTTGCCCTGCGTCAGGCCCGGCATGCCCGAATCGAGGACGAAGACGAGCACCGGCCGATTCCGCTTGTCCGCGGGAGAGTTGCCGCCGGAATCGGCCGAGTCGAGTTTGGCGTACACCACCAGCACGTCCGCGTAGGGGCCGTTGGTGATGAACGTCTTCTGCCCGTTGAGGATGTAGTCCCCGCCATCGCGTTTGACGTAGGTCTTCATGCCACCGAACGCGTCCGAGCCCGAGTCCGGCTCGGTGATGGCCCACGCCGCGATCTTCTCCATCGTCATCAGCTCGGGCAACCAGCGTTCCTTCTGGGCCAGCGTCCCGCGGCTCATGATGGTCGCCGCGCCCAGACCCAGGCTGACCGACGCGGTGCTCAGCAATCCGATGCTGACCCGGGCGATTTCGGACACCAGCACCGCGACCATCGATCCCTGGGCGCCACCGCCGAAACCGCCTGCGTCGTCGGATTTTTCGTCACTTTCGGGTTGCTTGCCCTCCAGCTTCGCCCGCTCCCGGTCCAGCATCTTCTTGATCGCCTCGGCGGCCATGACGTCGAGACCGAACTGGCTGAACAGCTTGCGCGCGATCGGATAGGGCGACATTGCGCCGGTTTCCAATTCGTCCAAATGCGGCCGGATCTCTTTGTCGACGAACTGCCGGACGGCATCCCGAACCATCAGGTCGGTGTCGGACCACTCGATCATTGGCGACCCACTGTCGGATTCAGCACCGCCGGGTTCAGCGGTCGGCGCGCTGGTAGGCACTGACGACGGCTGCTCCGCCCAACCCGATGTTGTGCTGCAACGCGGCCGTCACGTTGTCGACCTGACGCCTGTCCGCCGCACCGCGCAGCTGCCAGGTCAGCTCAGAGCACTGCGCCAACCCGGTCGCGCCCAGCGGGTGGCCCTTCGAGATCAGCCCGCCCGAGGGGTTCACCACCCACCGTCCGCCATAAGTGGTCTGATTGTCGTCGATCAGCTTGGGCGCCTCGCCCTCGTCGCACAGGCCCAGCGCTTCGTAGAGCAGCAGCTCGTTGGCGGAGAAGCAGTCGTGCAGCTCGATCACCTGGAAATCCTCGGGGCCGAGCCCGGATTGGTCGTAAACCCGTTGGGCCGCTTGCACATTCATGTCGTAGCCGATGATGTTGCGGGCACTGCCGTCGAAGGTGGACGCGAAGTCGGTGGTCATCGCCTGCCCGACGATCTCCACGGCCTGCGCGGCAAGGTTGTGCTTGGCCACGTAATCCTCACTGGCCAGCACGACCGCCGCCGACCCGTCGGAGGTGGGCGAACACTGCAGTTTGGTCAACGGGTCGGAGATCATCTTCGCGGCCAGGATGTCGTCGAGGGTGTACTCCTCCTGGAACTGCGCGTACGGGTTGTTGACCGAATGCTTGTGGTTCTTCAAACCGATCTTGGCGAAATGCTCCGCGGTGGTGCCGTATTTCTTCATGTGCTCGCGGCCCGCCGCGCCGAACATCCACGGCGCCACCGGAAAACCGAACTCGTCGATTTCGGCCAGGGCCTTGACGTGCCTGCCCATCGGCGATTCCCGGTCGTCGGC
>DASZLQ010000284.1:0-6020 GCA_035552295.1 Mycobacterium sp.
GATCGACGCGGTGCGCTGGAACGCCTCGCACAAGGTGGCCGGACGTTCGGTTGTCGTCATTTCCGTTCTCCTTAGCCCCGGATCAGCAGTGCCCATACATCGGTGAGCGTACGTCCGTGGTCGACTCGACGGGTAATGCGCTGTGAATGCCACACGTGCAGGCGTCAATTGACGGGCACGTGCAGCGCATTCCCCACTCGATGACGGCCCGCGCGCGGGCCAGCGATTCCATCTGCGCGTCGATCTCGGCGAGTTTGGCCTCGGCCAGTGCGCGGCTGGCCGGTCGGCCGGGCGCATCATCGGCGAACAGGAGTTGGATCTCCTCGAGCGCGAAGCCGGCGGATTTGCACAGGCGGACTACCTCGAGTCGGGCGAGAACGGAATCGTCGTAGCGCCGCTGGCCGCCCAGCCGCGCCGGCGCCGGAACCAGCCCGATCTGCTCGTAGTAGCGCAACGTCGTCGCGGCGACCCCGGCCTGGCGCGCCACCTCCCCGATTGTCAGGCTTGCCGCCATCCGCGCCTCCCGAGGATTCGATGCTTGACTTAGAGCTAACTCTAAGTCGTTGACTGTGACCATGCACAAACACGCACTCGCCGAGCTGAGCGCCGCCCGCTATGCGCTGCTCCGATCGTTCCGCCGCGACGGCACACCCGTTGACACCCCGATCTGGTTCGGCCTGGACGGCGACGCGCTGCTGTTTCGAACCAAGGTGGGACCGAAAACCAGGCGCCTGGCGATCCGACGCGACGTCGAATTCGCCCCATGCGACTACCGGGGCCGGGTCCGCCCGGGCGCGACGACGGTGGCCGGCCGCGCCACGATCCTGTCGGACGCCGACGCCGAGCGGGCCAACCGTCTATTGCACCAGCGGTACGGCTGGCAGTGGAACATCGTGCCACTGATCAAGATTCCGGGCGTGACCAGCGTTCACCAAGATCTGTGCGCCCGGGAGAAGTTACGGCGTGCGCGCGACCGCGGGGTTTGGTCCGACAGCGTCATCGTGCGGGTGGACCTTGCACCGTCTACGGCGCCCAGTGTGCGCTGACGGCGGAAAATCCGCCCGCCGGATCCCACCCTGGACGCACAGCCGAAGCCCTCGTCGCACACTCGGCGGGCGCCCTAGACGCCGAGACACCCCGGACCGAGCAACTCCTTGAGGTCGCCCATCAGCGCCGGCGAGGGCGTCACCCGCAGCGAGGCGTCCAGCTCGAGTGTGGTGATCCGGTCCCCGCTGATGAGCCGCAGATGCACCTGCGAGGTGCCGGGGTGGCGCGCCAGCACCTGCTTCAGCGCGCTGACCTTGTCGAAGGTGCACTGCCGCGTCGGCATGCTCACCGCCAGCGGCCGGTCCGCCCGCGCGGTGGAAAAGTCCGGCACCACAAGGTCGTTGGCGATCAAGGCGATCCGGTCGTCCCGGATCGCGACCTTGGCGTTGATCAGTACGACCGCATCGTCGACGATTTCCGCACCGTACGCGGTGTAGGCGTGCGGGAAGAACATCACCTCGATGCCGCCGGTGAGGTCTTCCAATTGGGCCGAGGCCCAGGGCATTCCGTTCTTGTTGACCCGCCGGTTCACCGAGGCCAGGATGCCGCCCACCCGCACCTGGGTGTCATTGGGGACATCGCCGTCCAGGATCGCCGGGATCGCGGTGTCGACATGCGCCGTCAGCAGGTGTGCCACCCGGTTGAGCGGATGCCCGGACACGTACAGGCCCAGCATTTCTCGTTCCAGGGCCAGCTTGTGCTTGTCCTCCCACTCGTCGTCGGGCACCTTGATGGTGAACACGGGGTCTCCGGTGCCGGTCCCGTCATTTCCGCCGCCGAACAGGTCGAACTGCCCCATCGCCTCGGCCTTCTTGGTGCCCAGCACCGAGTCGACGGCGTCGGTGTGGACCAGGAAGAGGCCTTTGCGGGCATGCCCCAGCGAATCGAACGCGCCCGCCTTGATCAGTGATTCGGTCACCTTCTTGTTGCACGCCGAGATATCGATCTTGTTCAGGTAGTCCGAGAAGTCGGTGAACTTCCCTTTGTCACCGCGGGTTCCGATCAACGAACTCACCACGTTGGCACCGACGTTCCGCACCGCACCCAACCCGTAGCGGATGTCGGCGCCCACCGACGCGAAGTTCAGGCCCGACTCGTTGACATCCGGTGGCAGCACCGTGATGCCCAGCTTGCGGCAGTCGGCCAGATAGACGGCCGCCTTGTCCTTGTCGTCGCCCACCGAGGTCAGCAGACCGGCCATGTACTCCGCGGGATAGTTGGCCTTGAGGTAAGCGGTCCAATAGGAGACCATGCCGTAGCCGGCGGCGTGTGACTTGTTGAATGCGTAGTCGGCGAACGGAAGGATGGTGTCCCACAGCGCCTTGATGGCGCCCGCCGAGAACCCGTTGCCCTGCATCCCTTCCGCGAAGCCCTCGTACTCCTTGGCGAGCACCTCGCGCTTCTTCTTACCCATCGCCTTGCGCAGAATGTCTGCTCGGGCCAGCGAGTAGCCGGCCACCTTCTGCGCGATGCGCATGATCTGCTCTTGATAGACGATCAACCCGTAGGTCTCGGCCAGGATCTCGTCAAGCGGTTTGGCCAGCTCCGAATGAATGGGCCGGATCGCCTGACGGGCGTTCTTGCGGTCGGCGTAGTCGTTGTGCGCGTTCTGGCCCATCGGTCCCGGCCGGTAGAGCGCAATGACGGCAACGACGTCTTCGAACCCGGTCGGTTGCATGCGGCGCAGCAGGTCGCGCATCGGCCCACCGTCGAGCTGGAACACACCCAGCGTGTCGCCGCGGCCCAGCAACTCAAATGTGGACTTGTCGTCTAGCGGCACGGATTCAAGGTCGAGGTCAATTCCCTTGTTGGCCTTGATGTTCTCGATCGCGTCGCCGATGATCGTCAGGTTGCGCAGACCCAGGAAATCCATCTTCAGCAAGCCGATGGCTTCACACGACGGGTAATCCCAGCCGGTGATGATGGCCCCGTCCTGCGGTCGCTTCCACAGCGGGATGGCGTCGGTCAGCGGCTCACTGCTCATGATCACCGCGCAGGCGTGCACGCCGGCGTTGCGGATCAGACCCTCCAGGCCGCGTGCGGTCTGGTAAATGGTGCGCACGTCGGGGTCGGTTTCGATCAGGCCGCGGACCTCGGCGGCTTCCTTGTACCGCTCGTGGTTGGGGTCGGTGATGCCCGACAGCGGAATGTCCTTGGCCATGATCGCCGGCGGCAGCGCCTTCGTGATCCGGTCGGCGATGGCGAACCCGGGCTGGCCGTAGTGGATTCGCGCCGAATCCTTCAGCGCCGCTTTGGTTTTAATGGTGCCGAAGGTGATGACTTGGGCGACCCGGTCCTGGCCCCACTTGTCGGCGGCGTAGCGCACCATCTCACCGCGCCGACGGTCGTCGAAGTCGATGTCGATGTCGGGCATCGAGGTGCGTTCGGGGTTGAGGAACCGCTCGAACAGCAGCCCGTGCGGAATCGGGTCGATGTCGGTGATGCCCAAGGCGTAGGCGACCAGCGATCCGGCGGCCGAGCCACGTCCGGGACCCACCCGGATGCCCACCGACCGTGCGTAGTTGATCAGGTCGGCGACGATCAGGAAGTAGGACGGGAAGCCCGTGCCGCAGATGACATCGATCTCGTACGCGGCGCGGGCGGCGTATCCGTCCGGCGCGCCGGCGGGAAACCGCCGGCTCAGCCCCGCCTCCACCTCGTGCCGCAACCAGGACGCCTGGTCGTGTCCCTCGGGCACCGGGAACACCGGCATCCGGTCGCGCGGTGCCCACACGTCGGCGTAGGACTGCACCCGCTCGGCGATCAGCAACGTGGAGTCGCACGCGCCGGGAACCTCGTCGTCCCAGATCTGGCGCATCTCTTCAGCCGACTTCAGGTAGTAGCCGTCGCCGTCGAACTTGAACCGGTTCGGATCCGACAGCGTCTTACCGGTCTGCACACACAACAGCGCCTCGTGGTTGTGGGCGGCGTCGCGCGTGACGTAGTGGCAGTCGTTGGTGGCCAGCGGCGGAATGCCCAGCGTGCGACCGATCTCCAGCAGCCCCTCGCGGACCCGCCGTTCGATCGCCAGCCCGTGGTCCATCAGTTCCAGGAAATAGTTGTCCGCCCCGACGATCTCCCGCCACCTGGCGGCCGCCTCCAGCGCCTCCCGGTCCTGACCCAACCGCAGCCGGGTCTGCACCTCCCCCGACGGGCAGCCGGTGGTGATGATGATGCCCTCGGCGTGTTCGGCAATGAGCTCGGCATCCATTCGCGACCACTTGCTCAGCTGCCCCTCGAAGGAGGCCAGCGAGGACAGCTTGAAAAGGTTGCGCAGGCCGGTCGCATTCTCGGCCACCATCGTCAGGTGCGTGTAGGAGCCGCTCCCGGAGACGTCGTCGGCCTTCTGGCCGGGGTCACCCCAGGTGACACGGCGGGTGTCGAAACGTGAGCCCGGCGCGATGTACGCCTCGACGCCGATGATCGGCTTGATCCCGACCTGTGTCGCCGCGTTGTAGAACTCGCTGGCGCCGAACATGTTTCCGTGGTCGGTCATGCCGATCGCGGACATCTGCAGCCGTTCCGCCTCGGCAAGCATCGGCGTGATCTTCGCGGCACCGTCCAGCATCGAGTACTCGGTGTGGTTATGCAGGTGCACGAAGGACTGGTTCATAGGGACGCCAGTCTATGACCGAGGGCTGACGTGATCCCGGCGTGTCGCGGAGTGTGTCTCAAGACGTTTCTGGCTACCCGTCCAGGATGCCTCGCCGGCACGATTTCGTGCCGGAGCACCACCGATAGCGCGTGTCGACGCCGCCGACGGCCGGCGGCCGTCACCCATACTTCTCGACGAACAACTTCAATGACTTCTGCACGTCTCCTTTGACCGCGCGAGCCGCTGCCGAACCCACCGGACCGAACAGCGGACGTCCGCCCAGCTCAAGACGCAGGCCGAGGCTGGACCCGTCTTTGGTGGGCCGCACGGTGAGGGTGACGCCGTATTTCGTCCCGCCCTTGCCCGACCCTGACATCGCGACCTCGTTCGGTGGGTCCCATTTCGTCACCGTCCAGGTCACCCTGTTGCGCATGCCCTTGGCCCGCGCCACGCCCACGATCTGGGTGCCTTCGGTGATCTCGTCGGGCAGCTCGCTGCGCCACCCCTCGTGCATGACGAGCCACTCGCCCAAATCCGACAGGTCCGAAACGTGATCCCACATGTCCTGTGGGGTCATCGGCATGTCGGCGGTCATGTCAACGGCGGCCATCAGCGGCTCGGCCCGCCGCGAAGTCGGTTCCCGATCCGGATCGCGGGCAGCAGCAGGCTGCGCGGCACGAACCTGCCGCTAGTGCTGACGACCTTGGGCACGACCCCTGGCACCACACTGCGCCGGCCTGCGAGCATCCCGCCGATCGCGGCTTCGGCGACATCGGATGGCGAGACCTGCGCGATGGAAAGGCTGAACCGTTCGGCATTGGCGATCTCGGCCCACTCAGTGGGCACCGGGCCGGGGCACAGCACGGTGACCGACACTCCCGTGCCGTGCAGCTCCTCGTGGATGGCTTCGGAGAATGTCTGCACGAAGGCCTTGGTGGCCGAATACACCGCCATGTAGGGCATCGGCTGGAACCCGGCGATCGATGCGATGTTCATCACCGCCCCGGCCCCGCGTTCGACCATGCCGGGCACGACCGCGTGGGTGAGTTCCATCAATGCCAGCGCGTTGAGCGTGATCTGTTCACTCTCCCGTTCGATCGGCAACGTGTAGAAAACGCCACTGGTGCCGAAACCGGCGCTGTTGCACAAACCGGCGATCGGTTCGTTGCGGAGCCGGGCCGCCAGTTTGACGCGGGCTTTGCTGTCGCTGAGGTCCAGCGACATCACCTCGACCGCAACCGAGTACTCCGCGCCCACTTCGTTGGCGAGCTCGTCGAGCCGCTCACGGCGGCGCGCGACGAGCAACAGCGGGAAGCCACGGCGGGCCAGGCCGCGAGCCAGTTCGGCGCCGATACCGGAGGAGGCGCCGGTGATGACG
>DASZLQ010000285.1:0-7200 GCA_035552295.1 Mycobacterium sp.
GGCGCCGGATCCCAACGGCGAACGCGCCGGGCATGCGATGACGCGCGCCATACAGCTCGCGGACCTCAGCCCCAGCGATATCGGCCATGTCAACGCCCATGCCACCGGCACCCAGATCGGTGACGTCGCCGAGGGTAAGGCCATCAACAATGCCCTGGGTAGCAACAAGCCGGCGGTGTACGCTCCCAAGTCCGCTCTCGGCCACTCGGTGGGTGCGGTCGGTGCGGTGGAGTCGATCCTTACCGTGCTCGCATTGCGAGACCAGGTCGTTCCGCCAACGCTGAATCTCGAGAACCTCGACCCAGAGATCGACTTGGACGTGGTGGCGGGCAAGCCGCGGCACGGTGAATACCGGTACGCGGTCAACAACTCGTTCGGATTCGGCGGCCACAACGTGGCGATCGCCTTTGGGCGGTACTAAACCCGGCGGTATCAACCCCGGGCACCACCGGAAAACAGGAGACCTGCGATGACACTCATGGCCCCCGAGGCGGTTGGCGAGTCGCTCGACCCTCGCGACCCGCTGTTGCGCTTGAGCAATTTCTTCGACGACGGCACCGTCGAACTACTGCACGAGCGTGACCGCTCAGGCGTGCTTTCCGCCGCAGGCACCGTGAACGGTTTGCGCACCATCGCGTTCTGCACCGACGGCACCGTGATGGGTGGCGCCATGGGCATCGACGGCTGCACGCACATCGTCAACGCCTACGACACCGCCATCGCAGAACAGAGCCCGATCGTGGGTATCTGGCATTCCGGCGGTGCCCGGCTGGCCGAAGGCGTTAAGGCGCTACACGCGGTGGGCTTGGTGTTCGAGGCCATGATCCGGGCGTCCGGATATGTCCCGCAGATCTCGGTGGTCGTCGGCTTTGCCGCCGGCGGCGCCGCCTACGGGCCGGCCCTGACCGACGTCGTCGTGATGGCGCCGGACAGCCGGGTGTTCGTCACCGGGCCCGACGTGGTGCGCAGCGTCACCGGCGAGGACGTCGACATGGCCTCGCTCGGTGGTCCGGAGACCCACCACAAGAAGTCCGGGGTGTGCCACATCGTCGCCGACGACGAGCTCGATGCCTACGAGCGCGGTCGCCGGTTGGTCGGATTGTTCTGCCAGCAAGGGCATTTCGACCGCGACAAGGCTGAGGCTGGCGACACTGATATCCACGCGTTGCTGCCCGAGTCGTCTCGGCGGGCCTACGACGTGCGTCCGATCGTGACCGCGATCCTTGACGACGAGACGCCATTCGACGAGTTCCAGGCCAATTGGGCGCCGTCGATGGTGATCGGGTTGGGCCGGCTGTCCGGCCGCACGGTCGGCGTGCTGGCCAACAACCCGTTGCGCCTCGGCGGCTGCCTGAACTCCGAAAGCGCAGAGAAGGCAGCACGTTTCGTGCGTCTCTGCGACGCCTTTGGGATTCCGCTGGTGGTGGTCGTAGACGTCCCCGGCTATCTGCCCGGTGTCGACCAGGAGTGGGGCGGCGTGGTGCGACGCGGCGCCAAACTGCTGCACGCGTTCGGCGAGTGCACCGTTCCGCGTGTCACACTGGTCACCCGAAAGACCTACGGCGGGGCCTACATTGCGATGAACTCCCGCTCGCTGAACGCCACCAAGGTGTTCGCGTGGCCGGACGCCGAGGTCGCGGTGATGGGCGCCAAGGCGGCCGTCGGCATCCTGCACAAGAAGAAGCTGGCCGCCGCGCCGGACCACGAGCGCGAAGCGCTGCACGACGAGCTGGCCGCCGAGCACGACCGGATCGCCGGTGGCGTCGACAGTGCCATCGAGATCGGCGTGGTCGACGAGAAGATCGACCCGGCGCACACCCGCAGCAAGCTCACCGAAGCGCTGGCCCAGGCGCCGGCACGCCGCGGTCGCCACAAGAACATTCCGCTGTAGGCACCCGGCTTCTCACCGCGAGCCCTCTTTCCCGGCGGGCGTAACGCCGCGGCGAAAGATCGCGACTAAACTCGCCGTGGCGTCACGCTCGCGTGAGGATCGTCGAAAGCGCCTGGTGTAATTCGGCTTCCGGATCGAGTGGCAGCTCGTCGGCTCGCCAGCCGACGAAGTCATCGGGGCGGACGAGCAACGCGCCGTCTGGCCCGAGTTGAGTAATCGCCGCCCACTCGTCGCTGCAGATGCGATGCGCAGCGACCGATGCCGACGCCGCGGCGGCACACCATCGCTCATTTCGGGTGAGCACGGTGAACCCCGGGCCTAGCAGATCCAGCGTCGAAACACGCTGGCCGCCTTGCTCTATCCATACGTGTGGAACGCGGGTGCCGGGTTGACCGTGCAACTCGTCCACCAGCTGCACCGAGTCCGGGTTTACCGGAGGCTCGTCAGTCACGACCGCGGCCGAGCGGTACCGGTAACCGATGAGCAGGGCGACCATCGAGCACTCCTCGTCGGCCGGCAATTGTGGTCGGTCGTCGCTCAGCGGGAGTACGGCAACCGTCGGGCCGGACAGCGACTGGCGGGCGGCAAATCGCCCTACCGGATGACGCTCGTCGTGGTAGGTGTCGAGTAGTTCCGGGCCGGCCACTCCCCCCAGCACCGCGGCCAGCTTCCACGCCAGGTTGTGCGCGCTCTGGATGGCGGTGTTGGCTCCTCCGGCCTTGAACGGCGGCATGGTGTGCGCCGAATCACCCACCAGAAAGACTCGTCCACAACGGAATTGGTCGGCCACCTGTTCGTAAGGCTGCCAGGCCGCGACCTCGATGATGTCGATGTCGATCTGTTCGCCAATTGCCTTGGTGAGCACCTCGCGGCAACGTTGCGGCGTGAACTGGTCCGCAGTCTCGCCCTTGCCCGGAAAATAGGTGGTGATGAACATGCCGAGATCGCCCTTGGCCACCAGGAATATGCCATCCACGTCCGCATTTTTGACTTGTATGCCATCGCCATCGTCCAACTGAGGGACGAGCTTTCGCCACGGCGCCCGGAAGTAGACGAAGACGACATAGATCGGCAGCGCGCCATAGCCAGACGTATTGATGCCCAGCCACTTACGAATCGGGCTGTGCACACCGTCGGCGCCGACGAGGTAGTCGGCGCGAACGGTTTCGGACTCTCCCGAGTCCACGTCGTGCAGCACCGCGGTGACGCCGGTTTCGTCTACTTCGAGCGAGGAGAGTTCGGTCGCGTAGCGCACTTCACTGCCACGTCGGCGTGTTTCGGCGAGCAACATCGGCTCGAGCCTGCTCTGGGGGCAGTACTGGGCGGCGGGCTCAGGACTGAGGTCGTCGAGACCCGCAAAGATCGCGTCGATGTCGATAGCCAGTTGTTCGTCGGCGCTGTTCAGCGCCGGCTTGACGACCATGGCCGAAATATGATCGGCGACCGCGTGTACCTCGTCGCTGAGGCCCAGGCCGCGCAGGATCTCCAGGCTGCGGAAACTCAGGTTGCGCGCTTTCGGATAAATGAAGATCTCGCGCCGCTTTTCGATCAGGAGTGAGCGAACGCCGTGTTTGGCAAGCAATGTGGACGTGGCCAGCCCGCCGGCGCCGGCACCAACAATGAGCACGGGTACCCGTAATATGGTAGTCACACCAAAATGGTAGCGGCTGTCACTTTCCAATGCCAGCCAGAAACTCCTCCGCAACCGACACCACCCGCTCGCGATCGGGTGGCACCAGACCGATCCGGGTCCTACGGTCGAGGATGTCGTCGGCATCCAGCGCGCACTCGTGGGTCACCGCGTATTCGAACTCCGCGCGGGTCACGTCGATCCCGTCAGCCACCGGCTCGCCGGGCCGCTCGCACGTAGAAGCGGCGATGACGTGGGCCGCCTCGGCCCCGAAGCGCAGGACCAGTGACTCGGGCAGGCCGGCCATCGGCGGCACCGTCGAACCCGGGTTTGCCGGCGCGCCGACCAGCGGCAGGTTGCGCGTTCGGCATTCGCCGGCATGCAAGTGCCGCAGTTCGATGGCGCGATCGACGACATCCTCTGCCATGTAACGGTATTCGGTCAGCTTGCCGCCGATCACGCTGATTACGCCGGAGGGCGATTCGACGACGGCGTGCTCGCGCGAAACATCGGCGGTGCGGCCTTCGCCGGTATCGATCAGCGGCCGCAAGCCGGCGTAGGCGCCAATGACATCGTCACTGTCCAGCGCCGCCCCCAACGCGGTGTTGACCGTGTCCAATAGGAACGTGATCTCCCCCGCGGACGGTTCAGGCACATCGGGAATCGGACCGGGCGCGTCTTCGTCGGTCAATCCGAGGTAGACACGGCCCAGCTGCTCGGGCATGGCGAACACGAAGCGGTTGAGCTCGCCGGGAATCGGAATCGTCAGCGCTGCAGTCGGATTGCCGAAGGCGCTGGCGTCGAAAACGAGATGTGTCCCACGGCTTGGGCGCAATCGCAACGATCCGTCGATCTCACCCGCCCACACCCCGGCCGCGTTGATCACCGCACCGGCCGACACGTCGAACGACTCGCCCGTGCGTTGGTCGGTCAGCCGCACCGAGGTGCCCGCGGCCTCGGATGCCGCCACATAGGTGAGAATCCGGGCGCCGTGCTGCGCAGCGGTGCGTGCGACCGCGGTGACCAATCGGGCGTCGTCGATCAATTGCCCGTCGTAGGCCAGCAGGCCACCGTCCAGGCCGTCACGCCGAACCCTCGGAGCCATCTCCACCACGTGATCAGCCGCAACCCTGCGCGATCGCGGCAGGATCGACGAGGACGTGCCGGCTAGCATCCGCAGTGCATCACCGGCGAGGAATCCAGCGCGCACCAGAGCGCGCTTCGAACGCCCCATCGACGGCAGCAACGGAACCAGCTGCGGCATCGCACGCACGAGATGAGGGGCGTTGCGCGTCATCAGGATTCCGCGCTCGATGGCGCTGCGCCGGGCGATTCCCACATTGCCGGTCGCCAGATACCGCAGACCACCGTGGACCAATTTGGAACTCCAGCGGCTGGTACCGAATGCGAGATCGTGCTTTTCCACCAGCGCCACCCGCAGGCCTCGCGACGCGGCATCCAAGGCGATCCCGACGCCGGTGATGCCGCCGCCGATCACCAGGACGTCCAACGGCTCACCGTCGGCGAGGGCATTCAGGCCGGCCGCGCGGCGCGCGGCGTTCAAGGCTGCGGAATTCACGACAGATATCCGTTCAGCGAATAGGTGAGTTCGCCGGCCAGCGCGTCGGCATCAAGAATCGGCCGGACGATCTGCTCCGACTGAATGGTCGACTGGGCGATCAGCAACACCATGGTGGCCATCTGCAGGGGGTCGCCGGCGCGGACGCTGCCGTGGCGCTGGGCCAGGCGCAACCGGTCGGCAAGGGCGTCGATCAACATCTGCTGGCTGGACCCCAGGCGCTCGGTGATGTAGATCGGCGCCAGCTCGGAGTGCATCACCGACATCACCAATTCATCGCGACGCAGCAGATTGGCCACCGTAACGATCTGTCGCACAAGGGATTCCCGGTCATCGCCGAGCAATGGCGCGTCTCGCATCACGTCGGTGATGTGCCGGGTCAATAGCGCCGCCACGATCGACCGGGTATCCGGCCAGCGGCGGTATACGGTCGGGCGGCTCACACCCGCGCGCCGGGCTATCTCCGCCAGGGTCACCCGGTCCACCCCGAAATCGACCACACAGCGGGCGGCCGCCGCAAGGATCCGTTCTCCGGTCTCCGCGGGAGCATTACTGATTGACAGCATGTGTAATACTGTAACGCATGACCCACCCCGAGGAACTCCTTCCACCGATGAAATGGAACGCATGGGGAGATCCCGGCGCGGCCAAGCCGCTTTCCGAGGGAATCCGGGCGCTGCTGAAACAGGCCGTAGGCCTGGAAGACGCGGATGAGGCCGAACTCGACCCGGATCAGGTTCAGCTGCGCCCGTCGGCGTTGTCCCAAACGGATTGGGACGCGCTCGCCGCAATCGTCGGCGACGGCTACTGCCGCACCGCCGACCCTGATCGGCTGTTGCACGCCGGCGGCAAGTCCACCATCGACATGCTGCGGCGCAACGACACAGGCGTCCAAGACGCACCCGACGCTATCCTGCTGCCCGGCGACGACGATGCCGTTGCCGCGATCCTGCGCTACTGCTCGGAGCACGGCGTCGCGGTCATCCCGTTCGGGGGCGGCACCAACGTCGTCGGCGGCCTGAATCCCAGCCGCGGCGACTTCGGCGCGGTGGTGTCACTCGATTTGCGCCGCTTCGATCAGCTCATCTCGCTCGACGAGATCTCCGGCCAGGCGGTTTTCGGCGCCGGCGTCACCGGCCCGGACGCCGAACGCCTGCTCGGCGAACGCGGCTTCTCGCTCGGGCATTTCCCGCAGAGCTTCGAGTACGCCACCATCGGCGGCTTCGCGGCGACCCGGTCCTCCGGCCAGGACTCGGCCGGCTATGGCCGGTTCAACGACATGGTTCGCGGGCTACGGGTGATCACGCCGGCCGGCACGCTGGATCTGGGCCGTGCGCCGGAGTCGGCCGCGGGCCCCGACCTTCGTCAGCTGCTGATCGGCTCGGAGGGCACCTTGGGCGTCATCACCCAGGTGCGGTTGCGCGTCCACCGCGCGCCGCAGGCCGTCCGCTACGAAGCGTGGTCGTTCCCCGATTTCGCGACCGGAGCTGGCGCGCTACGCGCGGTCACGCAAATTGCCACCGGCCCCACTGTCATTCGGCTCTCCGATGAGGCGGAGACCGGGGTCAATCTCGCCACCACCGACGCGATCGGCGAAAACCAGATCACCGGCGGCTGCCTGGGCATCACCGTGTTCGAGGGCACCAAGGAACACGTCGAAAGCCGGCACGCCGAAACCAGTGCACTGCTGGCGGACCAGGGCGGCACCTCGCTGGGCGAAGGTCCCGCGCAGGCGTGGGAGCGCGGCCGGTTCGCCGCGCCCTACCTGCGCGACTCACTGCTGGCCGCGGGCGCGCTCTGCGAGACGCTCGAGACCGCCACAGATTGGTCGAACCTTTTCGTGCTCAAGACTGCCGTCACCCAGGCACTCACCAACGCACTGGCCGAATCCGGCACACCGGCGCTGGTGATGTGCCACATCTCGCACGTCTACCCCACCGGCGCGTCGCTGTACTTCACCGTCGTCGCCGGGCAGCGTGGCAATCCGATCGAGCAGTGGCAGGCCGCCAAAAAGGCTGCGTCGGACGCGATGATGGCCGCCGGCGGAACCATCACCCACCACCACGCGGTCGGGGCCGACCACCGCCCCTGGATGCGCGA
>DASZLQ010000286.1:0-19406 GCA_035552295.1 Mycobacterium sp.
CCGCCGGTGCCGCCGGTGCCGCCCGCAAAGCCGGTACCCCCGGTCCCGCCGGTCCCGCCGGCGCCGATGAGGCCGGCGGCCCCGCCGGCACCGCCGGCCTGCGCGGCCCCGCCGGAGCCGCCGCTGCCACCGTTACCGATCAACAACCCTCCGGCCCCACCGTTCGCCCCTGTCCCCGCGGCGCCGTTGGTGCCATTGCCGATCAGCGGGCGCCCTAACAGCAGCTGGGTGGGCGTGTTGATCGCCCCGAGCACATCTTGCGCAAGGGTTTGCAAAGGAGAGGCACTGGCCGCCTCGGGTGCCGCATAGGCGCCGCCGGCACCGCCCAGAACCTGGACGAATTCGGCATGAAACGCCGCCGCCTGAGCGCTTACCGCCTGATATTGGGCGGCGTGACTGGAGAATAAGGAAGCGATCGCCGTCGACACCTCATCACTTGCGGCGGCCAGCAGGCCGGTGGTGGGGGCCGCCGCAGCCGCACTAGCCGCGCGCAGCGACGAACCGATACTCGCCGCATTCTCTGCCACCGTCGCCATCGCGTCGGGCACTGCAACCACAAACGACATCTGACAACCTCCAGTAGCCCGACCAATCGACCATCTTGCGACAGCGATGAGCGGATGGTAGGCGTTCCTGGCGGGTAATTCGACACGTTTACAACAATTGGAAGCGATTTCCCAGAAGCAAGTGCGGCACGGAAAATAAGCGGATCCGCATTTGCGGCGCCTAGGCGAACCGGAGGTTATCGAGCGTCGTGGCCCCGTTACTCACCGCCTGCAGTGGCTTTCTGCTCGCCGTCTTGTGGATGGACCTGATCTTCGACGTCCAGGTTCTTCAAAACAGAAGCGCGGGTGAGGAATTGCCCGAGCCCGTGCTCGCTTCCATCGCGAATTACTACCACCGCGCGACGACCACATCGCGACCGATGAGCCGGCTGATCGCCCTAGTCATGCTGACCTTGCTGGGCGCGTTGGGCTTTCAGGCCGCTCGGGGCCACCACCCCGTATGGCTGCTGGCGACATCGGCGGCACTCGCGGGTATCCCGATGGTGCTGGCGCTGACGCACACGGTCCCCGCCGCGATCCGGCTCGGACACCGGGCGGACGGCCAGGTCGAACAAACCCGTCTGGCGCGCGCCATCTGCCGCGATCACTTGGTCTGCTTCGGCGGCATGCTCGCATTCCTGGTGTTGTGGACCACCTGACACGTCCTGAAACACCGTAGTGCCGACGCGCTGGTCAAGGGCGGCTGGCCACGTCAACGGGGTCCGTACTAAACTAGAACACGTTTCAGTTCTTTCAGCATCGGTCAAGCTTCCCAGGAGTAGGCATGCACACCGCGATTTGTGTCGAGCTCGGCATCGAGTTCCCGATCTTCGCCTTCACCCACTGCCGCGATGTCGTGGTGGCTGTCAGCAAGGCCGGGGGGTTCGGCGTCCTCGGCGCCGTGGGCTTCACGCCCGCGCAGCTCGAGATCGAGCTCAATTGGATTGACGAGAACATCGGCGACCACCCTTACGGTGTCGACATCGTGATCCCGAACAAGTACGAGGGCATGGACTCGCACCTGTCCGCGGAGGAGCTGGCCGACACGTTGCGCAAGATGGTGCCGCAGGAGCATTTGGACTTCGCCAAGAAGATCCTCGCCGATCACGGTGTACCCGTGGACAACGCCGATGAGGACACCCTGCAGTTGCTGGGCTGGACCGAGGCGACGGCCACACCGCAGGTCGAATTGGCGCTGAAGCACCCCAAGGTGGCGATGATCGCCAACGCGCTCGGCACTCCTCCGGCCGACATGATCAAGCACATCCACGATTCCGGTCGCAAGGTGGCCGCATTGTGCGGCTCACCTTCACAGGCGCGGAAGCACGCCAATGCGGGAGTCGACATCATCATCGCCCAGGGCGGCGAGGCCGGTGGTCACTGCGGCGAGGTGGGCTCAATTGTGTTGTGGCCACAGGTCATCAAGGAGGTCGCCCCCGTGCCCGTGCTGGCGGCGGGTGGCATTGGCAGCGGCCAGCAGATCGCGGCAGCGCTGGCATTGGGTGCCCAAGGGGCGTGGACTGGATCCCAGTGGCTGATGGTCGAGGAAGCCTCGAACACCCCGGTTCAGCAAGCGGCTTACGCCAAGGCGAGCAGCCGTGACACCGTCCGCAGCCGTTCGTTCACCGGTAAGCCGGCCCGGATGCTGCGCAACGACTGGACCGAGGCGTGGGAGGAGCCCGACAACCCGAAGCCCCTCGGTATGCCGCTGCAGTACATGGTTTCCGGCATGGCGGTTCGGGCCACGAACAAATACCCGAACGAGACCGTCGACGTGGCGTTCAACCCCGTCGGTCAGGTTGTCGGTCAGTTCAACAAGGTGGAGAAGACCTCGATGGTCATCGAACGCTGGGTGCAGGAGTACTTGGAGGCGACGAACAGACTGGACGAGCTCAACGCCGCCGCCACCGTCTAACGGCGCCTACTCGTCGTCGACGTCGACTTCGCTCTTACCGGTGAACAGTTCTTTGGCCCTGTCCACCGCGTGCGTCGCGATGTCGATGGAATTGTGAACGATGCCGCTGGCACCTCCCGCGATGTCGCCGCGGATGATGTCGCTGGCGTGTTCGACGATGTCGGAGGTCTTCTCGACGGCATTGGTTGCGATGTCCCTCGCCGCATCGACTGCATCTCTGGGATTGAAGGCCATCGGAGTCTCCTTTGGTTGCGGGACCTTTGGTACGACTCTAAACGTGGCGCTAGCGCTCGTCAGTAGTTGACCAGGGTGCGCCAGTAGTCTTCCGGAATCTCGGCGCCGGATCGCAATATTCGTGCCAGCCCGACGGCCATCGCCACGCCGAGCAGGCCCAGCCATAACCCGGCCAGCCCGATGATCCCCCACAGCACGGCGGTGACAGCGGGCCACGGCGACAGCACGGCTAGCACCGGCGCGAAGAAGAAACCGGTCCCGATGTACCACGCCGAGCCGGCGCGATCGGATGCAAGGACAAAGCGCAGCCATCGTGGGATCGGTGCTTGGATGGGCTGATCGTGTCGCATCACGTGTTCACCTCTCCCCTCCTTGATACCGCAAACGAGATCGCCCGGTGCAGAAGTGGTCAAGCGGTAGACCAGCCGGTCATCCAGCAGGCGGGAAGAACCCTGCCCCGGTGAACCATCCCTCTTGCCAGCCTTGATCTCCCAGACAGAGCATGGGGAGCCCCGCCGCCGACTGTGCCGCGGTCTGCGGGCCAGGGCACTTGGCACCGGCCTGCTGGACCCCGTAGAGCGGGTAGGAAATCACCCAGTATCCGATGGTGGCCGCTGGGAACTGGTTGGGCGGCGGGAAATGGCAGGCCTCGGCCTGGCCGCTGGGCCCTCGTCCGAAGATGAAGCGCTCGTAGTTGTCGCAGGGCGCACCCAACGAAGCCTGATAGTTCATGCCCGGTACGTCGCCGTCGTAGCCGGCGGACGCACATGGCGCCACGCCGATGGCGCCACCCGTGATTGCCGCCGTGGCGAGAAGTTCGCGAACCATGCTCCACCCTTCGCGTCCATGTCACCTGACCCCGTTTGCCGTCGGTGACCTGCACCAAAGCATATCCATTGCGCCGCGGGCCACAAGGTTGGTTTGGGGACTGGGTTGGTTTGGGCGCGAATCGTTGTGAGAGCCAAAGAAAACCAGCCCCTACTCCGAATGGCCGGCCGGGCGGTAGGTGCAGATGAGAACGCCAGTGCCGGTTGCCGTCACGGAAACCAGCTCGAGCGCGCGGGCCCGACCGTCGCTGGGAAACACCTGCTTGCCGCCGCCGAGCAGGATCGGCTCGATCATCAGCCGGTATTCGTCGACCAGGTCATGCTCGATCAGCTGTGCGGCCAACGACGCGCTACCCATGACCTGGATCGCCGCCCCGCTCTGCGCTCGCAGCCGGCGTATCGCGCCGATCGCGTCGTCGGCCGGTAGCAGGTGCGAGCCGGGCCAGGTGAGGTCGTCTTGGGTGAGCGTGCGGGACGCCACGTATTTGGGAATCTCGTTCATCCGGTCGGCGAACGGGTCACCGGCACGGTCCGGCCAGGCCGCGGCCATGGTCTGCCAGGTGCGTCGGCCGAATAGCAGTGCCTCCGTGGAACCCATGGTCTCGGTGACGGCCGGGCCCATGGTTTCGGGTTCGAAGTAGGGCATTGACCAGCCGCCGTGCGCGAATCCGCCCTCGGTGTCTTCCCCCTGGCCGCCCGGTGATTGGACGACGCCATCGAGACTCATGAAGTCACTCAGCACGATGCGCATCGGTCACGCCCTTTCGTTTGCTCGGTGCTGTTGGTCGGTGCTCTTTTGTGCAGACCGCCGGCGTGCCCGAAATTCATCGGCGCTGAACACGTTGCAATTCGCATGTGTCGATCTTGCTTCAGTGCTTCCCAACCGGGGCGTAGCAATGGTTTATTGGCACTAGAACACGTCGTATCGAGGAGTGCTTCATGCCAACCCCCAATCTGCCTACCGGGTTTGATTTCACCGACCCAGACATCTACGCCGAGCGGCTGCCCGTGGAAGAACTGGCCGAGATGCGTCGAACCGCACCGATCTGGTGGAACGAGCAGCCGATCGGGGTGGGCGGATTCGACGACGGCGGCTTCTGGGTGGTGTCCAAGCACAAGGACGTCAAGGAGATCTCGCTGCGCAGCGACGTCTTCTCCAGCCTGCAAAAGACCGCCCTGCCGCGCTACAGGGACGGCACGGTCGGCGAGCAGATCGATCGTGGCAAGTTCGTCCTGCTCAACATGGACGCGCCGCAGCACACCCGGCTGCGCAAGATCATCTCGCGGGCCTTCACCCCCCGGGCCGTCGAGCGCCTGCGCGAGGATCTTCGCGAGCGGGCCCGGCGCATCGTCGAGACCGCCGCAGCGGAAGGATCCGGCGACTTCGTCGAACAGGTGTCGTGCGAGTTGCCGCTGCAGGCTATCGCCGGGCTGATGGGTGTGCCGCAGGAAGACCGGAAGAAGCTCTTCCACTGGTCCAACGAGATGGTTGGCGACCAGGACCCCGAATTCGCGAACAACGACGCCATCACCGCTTCCGTCGAGCTGATCATGTACGGCATGCAGATGGCAGCTGACAGGGCGAAGAATCCGGGGGAAGACCTCGTTACGAAGCTGATCGAGGCGGACATCGACGGCCACAAGCTCTCCGATGACGAGTTCGGCTTCTTCGTCATCCTGCTGGCGGTCGCCGGCAACGAGACCACGCGCAACTCGATCACCCAAGGCATGATGGCATTTACCGACTTTCCGGATCAGTGGGAGCTGTTCAAGAGGGAGCGTCCCGTCACGGCGGCCGACGAGATCGTTCGGTGGGCCACTCCGGTCACGTCGTTCCAGCGGACCGCCCTCGAGGACTACGGGCTGTCCGGCGTGCAGATCAAGAAGGGCCAGCGGGTGGTGATGGTTTACCGCTCAGCCAATTTCGACGAAGACGTGTTCGACGACCCGTTCACCTTCAACATCCTGCGTGACCCTAACCCGCACGTGGGATTTGGTGGTACCGGGGCGCATTACTGCGTAGGAGCCAACCTGGCGCGGATGACGATCGACCTGATGTTCAATGCGATCGCCGATGCTGTGCCGGATCTGGAATCGATCGGCAAACCTGAGCGGCTGCGATCGGGATGGCTCAACGGGATCAAGCACTGGCAGGTCGACTACCATACCAACGGGGCAGCGAAATGCCCTGTCGCGCACTGAGTCACATCGCGAATAAGGAGCCGCATGCCCACGCATAAAGCTGTCCAGATACAGTCCGCGGGCGCGGCGTTGGAGCTGGTCGATGTGGAAACGTCGCCGCCGGGCCGTGACGAGGTACGCATAGCTGTTTCAGCGTGCGGGGTATGCGGCACCGACCGCCACTTCGCCACCGGCGGCTTCCCCGGGATGTCGTGGCCGCTGACGCTGGGACACGAAATCGCCGGGACGATAGTCGAACTCGGCGAGGGCGCGGAAGAGTTCGCGGTCGGTGACCGTGTCGCCGTCGGCTGGTTCGGCGGATGTTGCTACCACTGCGATCCGTGCCGCAAGGGCATCTTCATCCACTGTGCGAACGGGAAAGTTCCGAGTTGGCAGTACCCCGGCGGATATGCGCAGTCGGCGACCGTGCCCGTCAGTGCGCTGGCCCGGATTCCGTCCGAGCTCACCGATGCCGAAGCGGCCCCGATGGGGTGTGCCGGTGTCACCACCTACAACGCGCTACGCCACACGAAGGCATTGCCAGGTGACCGGGTCGCCATTCTCGGCGTCGGAGGGCTCGGCCATCTCGGAGTGCAGTTCGCCAGGGCGATAGGCTTCGAGACCATTGCGATCGCGCGTGGTACCTCCAAGGCCGAGGACGCCAAGAAGCTTGGCGCCCATCACTACATCGATTCCACCAGCGGAGACGTCGCCGAAGCACTCCGGGCCTTGGGCGGGGCGGCCGTCGTCCTCGGTACTGCCGGGAACTCACAGGCCATGGCGGACACTGTCGGTGGATTGCTGCCACAAGGTGAACTGGTCACCATCGGCGTTACGCCCGAGCCGCTACCCATTAGTCCGGTGCAGCTGATAACGCCGGGACTAAGCATTGTTGGCCATCCTTCCGGCACCGCGAAAGATGTCGAAGAAACAATGCATTTCGCTGTGCTGTCGGGTGTCCGGACATGGATCGAGGAGCTACCGCTGGCGCAGGCCGCGGACGGCTACGCGGCGATGGAACAGGGACGGGCGCACTACCGCACCGTTCTCACCATGTGACAGGGGCGCCGTGGGCTGTCGCCGGATCCGACGGTGAACTGCTCATCCGTACCGGCGTCAAGGGCAGGGCCGCGCGAATGGGACATCGTCTGACCATCGTGATGACGCGGTGGCAGGCCACTGTGAGATGGGCGGGTGCCGAGCCCGTTGCCGCGGAGCTTGCGGTCGAGACGGATTCGCTCGAGGTGCTGCGCGGCGAGGGTGGCGTCAAAGGTCTGTCCGGTCCCGAGAAAACCCTGGTGCGGTCGAACGCGTTGAAATCGTTGGATGCCGGCCGATTCCCCAAGATTCGCTTCACCGCTGACACCATCGACAAGACCGACGACGGGTACCGCCTGACCGGCATGCTGCAGATCAGAGGGAAGTCACGAGAGCACGTAATCGACTTGCACACAGAGGATCTCGGTGACTCGTGGCGAATGTCTGCCGAATCCAGCGTTCGCCAGTCTGACTACGGCGTCAAGCCCTATTCGCTGCTGATGGGCTCGGTGCAGGTCGCCGACGACGTGCTGGTGTCTTTGACCGCGCTTCACGCGAAGGACGATTGATCTGGTCGCGACCGGGGCTTACGGCTGCGCCGGTGCGTGCGGGCCTGAATCACCGGTGTCGCCGGGTATGTGCTCAAGCATTCTGGTCAAATACGGTTGCCGACCATTCGGGTCCGGTTGCGGTTCCGCGGGGGCGCCTTGCTGCTCCGGCGGCGTGCCGGGCTCCACAACCGGTTCGCCGACAGGCGACTTTGAGTGAGGGGCCGCCTGCTCGGTCTCCGGGGGCGGTGCAACGGCAGGAGCGACGGCTTCGGCGATTTGCGGTGTCGGTGCGTGCACCCCGTGCTTTGGCCCCGAGGGCTGGGCGTCCGGTGCCAGCTGAATACCCACAGCGAGCGATACCGACGCGACGAAGGTGACCGCGCCGGCGGCCAATGCGGTCACGGCCCCCGCATAGGACAACTGCCGGGGCCGTGCGGGCGCGGCCGCAGGTTCACTGGTACGCGCGACCAGTTGCTCGTCGGTGAAGTCGGTGCTGGAAGCCGCCGCCAGCGCCGCGCCCCGGGCCACCGTCACCTGTGCCATGGTTTGAGCGAAAACCGGTACCGGCAAAGCCTTTTCGAGTTGCCATGAGAGTCCATTGATGTCGCTGTCCGCGCCGACGACAACGACTCCGCCCGGACGCCATCCGTTGCGTTCAAACATTCCGGTCAGCCAGCAGGTCAGCCCGTCGAAGCCGCCGCGCACGTGCTTGATGGCTGTTTGCGTCTCGTCGTCATGGGTGTCGACCATGACGACCGTCGCCCACTCATTCTCGAGGATGCAGACCGCGGTCTGGTCGTAACCGATCACGGGCGCGATAGCCCGCGCCAGGGTCTCGACGGCATCGAGCGATCGAACCGGCACGACGTTGTCGAAACCTGCGTCAGTCAACGCTTCCAATAACAGTGCGGCCTGAGCGGACGCTTCGTCGTTCCAGGTCACTCCGATGACACGCAGGTGGTGATCGCTCGCGGCGGCCAGCGCGTCCACCCGCAATACCTCGTCTGCCACCTGCTCTGCGGTACTCACGGCGCGCACACCGCGTCCGGCATGCAGCGCCAACTCCCGATGGTCCACGATGGTGCCGTCTGCGCCGTGCCCTTCAGCGAGGACCCACCCGACGGCGGTCGGCGTCAGTGATAGCCCCACTACCGCGTCCAAATTTGCACCTCAATCGTTCCCGGACCTGCAACGCGCCCTCGGCCAAACCATCGCGCACCATGAACTCCGCTGGTGCGGTGATTCGTGAGAGCCGGAACGGACCGGGATAGCATTGGTCTCCATCGGCTTGCTTCGTGAGAGCCTACGCGGTCGATTCAAGTTCCGCGGTGCCGGTGCAGGATCGGAAGACAAACTCGCAGATTAGGTCCAGCGTGTCGGCAAATCGTGGCCTCGGCGCGCCGTCCGCGGCAGGCGCAAGGCATTTCACATGTTGAGGCGCGCCCGTGTGACCAGCCCAAACCTCGGGTTGACGCCTCATGTTGACGACGCGGCTCGATCACATTGAATCAATCCACCCAGCTGCGGTCTCCCCGATGTCTTGGAGCGTCAATCCGGGCAAAAACCTTTGACAGATTGCCGGGCGCGGTGGAACTTGGCGAAATCGGGTCAGGCATTTTGATTAGACAGCCTTTACGTATTACACGTTGTGCTGTCCGCTGCCCCGGCTGCGAGGGCTTGATACCGGCCGTGCTGCCTGGTGCTTCCGGCTGTGCAGGACCAAGAAGGCACACACATCGGCGGTGATTTATTGGTGGCTCGGTAACCGATACCAAACTGAGCTTGCTTCGCGTCCCAATCGACATTTGGCCTATTTCCACGGTAAATTCTGCCGAGAGCACCCGACGACATCGAGAAGGGGCAGGTATGACAGACGTGCGCGAGAAGATCCGGGCCTGGGGGCGCCGGCTATTGGTCGGTGCAGCAGTGGCTGTCACCCTGCCGGGCCTGATCGGTCTTGCCGGCGGCGCGGCGACCGCGGGAGCGTTTTCAAGGCCAGGGCTGCCCGTCGAATACCTGCAAGTGCCGTCCGCTGGCATGGGCCGCAATATCAAGATCCAATTCCAGAGCGGTGGAAACGGCTCCCCGGCTGTTTACCTGCTCGACGGGCTGCGGGCCCAGGACGACTACAACGGCTGGGACATCAACACCCCGGCGTTCGAGTGGTACTACAAGTCGGGCCTGTCGATCGTCATGCCGGTCGGCGGGCAGTCCAGCTTCTACGCCGACTGGTACGGTCCGGCGTGCGGTAAGGCCGGCTGCTCGACCTACAAATGGGAGACCTTCCTGACCAGCGAACTGCCCGGGTATCTGGCCTCCAACAAGAGCGTCAAGTCCAACGGCAGCGCCGCGGTCGGCATCTCCATGTCCGGTTCGGCGGCGATGATCCTGGCCGTTAACCACCCAGGACAATTCATCTACGCCGGCTCGCTGTCGGCTCTGATGGACCCGTCTTCGGGGATGGGGCCGTCCTTGATCGGCCTGGCCATGGGTGACGCCGGCGGCTATAAGCCCGACGCCATGTGGGGTCCGTCGAGTGACCCGGCGTGGCAGCGCAACGACCCGACGGTTCAGATCCCCGCGCTGGTCGGCAACAACACCCGGCTCTGGATCTACTGCGGTAACGGCACACCGTCGGAGCTGGGCGGGGCCAACATGCCCGCCGAGTTCCTGGAGAACTTCGTGCGCAGCAGCAACCTGAAGTTCCAGGACGCCTACAACGCGGCCGGTGGCCACAACGCGGTGTTCAACTTCAATGCCAATGGAACGCACAGTTGGGAGTACTGGGGAGCGCAGCTCAACGCCATGAAGCCTGACCTGCAGGGCACCTTGGGTGCTACCCCCGGGGGCGGCGGATAACCCGCCCGGTCCGAACATCGCTACTGCGCTTGACGACATCGTCAGGCGCAGTAGCGCGTTAAGGGGTCCAGCATCAATAGTCGACCTAGTCGCAGGGCCGCCCTGCTCGCATCGCTGGTCGGCGCGCCGGCGGTGCTGGCTGGAGCGCTTGCGCCGCAGGCACCAGCCGACAGCACCAGCCCCCTGACCGAGTTGGTCGACGCCGCTGCACAGCGGTTGCAGTTCGCCGAGCCGGTGGCCGCAGTCAAATGGAGAACGCACAGCGCCCTCGAGGACCGCGGCCGCGTCGAGCAAGAACTTGCCAAGATGGGTGCCGAGGCCTCCGCCCAACACATCGACCCGAGTTACGTCACGCGGGTCTTCGGCGACCAGATCAACGCTACGGAGGCAATCGAGTACAGCCGCTTCGCGGATTGGAAGCTCAACCCGTCCAACGTTCCGGCTGCTTCGCCAGACCTGTCGGCCTCGCGGTCAGCTATCGATGCCCTCAACCAGACGATGCTGACGCAGATCGTGGCCAACTGGGACGAGTTGCACTCGCCGGCGTGCGCCCCGCAGCTCGACGCCGCCAGAGGCGACGTCATCTGGGCCCGCCAACTCGACAGCCTTCATCAACAGGCGCTGTCATTGGCGACGAGCTCATATTGCCAAGGCTGATTTGCTCAACTCTCACCAATTTCTAAAGTTCTCGTTTCGACCGCTTGACAACCGATTTTGGCTGGTAGATGGCCTATCTCGGCCAATTTTCGAATTGGTAACGCTTCGGACACGCCTGCCGAATTGTTTGACATGAGTAAGCTCTGCAAGCCTCTCGTCAAGTCCTTGATGGCCGGCGGGTTCGTTGCAGCGTCGCTGACTTCCTCCACCACTGTGTCCAACGCCGCGCCGCCCGTAGCCCCTAACTGGGACGCGGTCGCGCAATGCGAGTCCGGCGGCAACTGGCAGGCCAACACCGGAAACGGGGAATACGGTGGGCTGCAGTTCAAGCCGAGCACCTGGGCGAGATACGGCGGCGTCGGTAACCCGGCTGCCGCGTCCAGGGAGGACCAGATCGCGGTGGCCAACCGGGTCCTGGGCGACCAGGGGGTCGAGGCGTGGCCGAAGTGCGGTACCGCCTCGGGCCTTCCGATCGGACTGTATTCGCATCCCGCGCAGGGCATCAAACAAATCATCAACGGCATCATTCAGGCAAGCATCCCGCGTTGATGATCAACCGGGGGATCATCTTTGGTCTATGAGCGAGCACAAAGCTGTGTTTGGATCAGGCCATGGAAGGTTCGGCGACAGTTCATATGGCGGCGCCTGCGGACAAGATCTGGGAGCTGATCGCAGATGTCCGCAACACCGGGCGATTCTCCCCGGAAGTCATTGAGGCGAAGTGGCTGGGCGACGCTACCGGCCCAGCGCTCGGCGCCAAATTCCGCGGCCACGTTCGGCGTAACGAGATAGGCCCGGTGTACTGGACGACGTGCAAGGTGACCGAGTGCGAACCCGGCCGTGAGTTCGGCTTCGCGGTCATGCTCGGCGACCGCGCGGTGAACAATTGGCACTACCGATTGGCGCCTTCCGGCGGCGGCACGGACGTCACGGAATCATTTCGCCTCAACCCGGCACCGTGGCTCGGTGCGTATTGGTTGTTGGGTGGCTTTCTGCGCAGGCGCCGCAACATCCGGGATATGACCAAGACGCTGAACCGCATCAAAGATGCGGTCGAGGCGGGCTAAGTGAAGTCGATCTTCATCACCGGCGCGGGCAGCGGCATGGGCCGCGAGGGAGCCAAGCTATTCCATGGCAACGGCTGGCGGGTCGGCGCGGTAGACCGCGACGGCGACGGCCTGACGGCGCTTAGCCAAGAGCTTGGCACCGAGCGGCTGTGGACTCGTGTCGTCGATGTGACGGATAAGGCGGCCCTGGACGGTGCCCTGGCCGACTTCTGTGCGGGGAATACCGGCGGTGGACTCGACATGATGTGGAACAACGCCGGTATCGGTGAGTCCGGCTGGTTCGAGGACGTGCCGCATGCCGCCGCGATGCGCGTGGTCGAGGTGAACTTCAAAGCGGTGCTGACCGGCGCCTACGGTGCACTGCCCTTCCTCAAGAAAGCTCCCGGCAGTCTGATGTTTTCGACGTCGTCGTCGTCGGGCACCTACGGGATGCCGCGTATCGCGGTGTATTCGTCCACCAAGCATGCGGTCAAAGGGCTAACCGAAGCCCTTAGCGTTGAATGGCAGCGACATGGGGTGCGCGTCGCAGACGTGCTTCCCGGTCTGATCGACACCGCCATTCTGACCACGACGACCAACCACTCCGACGATGCCAGGCCGACGATGTCCGGTGAGGAGCTGCGTGCCACGGCGCCTAAAAAGGGCTTGTTCCGGCTCATGCCGGCGAGCAGTGTGGCCGAGGCGGCGTGGCAGGCCTACCACCACCCGAGGCGGTTGCATTGGTACGTGCCCAAGAGCATTCGCTTGATCGACCTGCTCAAGGGCCTGAGCCCGGAGTTCGTGCGAGGCCGCATCCTGAAATCTCTACCCGCGCTGATGCCGAAAACCGCAGTGAAGGAGTGAATCCGTGCGGAAACGGATGATCGCGATCGCTTTCGTCGTTGTCGCCTGCGTCGCGGGGTGCGCGCCGGCCCAGACAACGCCACTCAGGGCGGCCCGTCTGACCATCGACGGGGCCACTCACACCGCGCGTCCGCCCGCGTGCAGTCAATTGCAGTCATACCGGACCATCGACATCCGTGACCGCGATGGCCAGGTGGAAGCCGTGGTGCTGCTCAGTGGCTACCGCGCCATCCCTCAGTGGGTGAAGATCCGCAACATCGACGGGTTCACCGGCAGCTTCTGGGAAGGCGGGGTCGGAAGCGCGCACGTCGACCTCACCAACAGCGCGTACACCATCACCGGCAGTGCCTACGGAATCAACAGCAGCAATCCCAACAAAGTCATCACGACAGACTTCAAGATCAGCGCCGAGTGCTGAAGCCGGCAACGGGTCCGGCCTAGGCTTGGTGAAGTATCACCGGTTCGGCGATTCGATGGAGGACCCGTGAAGGAGAGCTTGCACTGGCTTGCGATGCACGGGTTCATTCGGGGTGTCGCGGGGATCGGGGTTCGGCGGGGCGATATGCAATCCAGGTTGGTCGCCGATCCAAAGGTCGCCGCCGACCCAGTGCCGTTCTACGACGAAGTACGGGCGCTGGGCCCGCTGGTGAAGAGCCGGGTCAGCTTACTGGCCGTCGGCCACGCGCTCTGCCATGAGCTGTTGCGATCCGACGACTTCCGGGTGCTGGAGGTCGGATCGAATCTGCCGGCACCGCTTCGATGGCTGGAACGCCGGGCCCGCGACGACCTTCTCCATCCCCTGCGTGCGCCGTCGCTGCTGGCCGTCGAGCCGCCGGACCACACCCGCTACCGCAAGACGGTGTCGGCCGTGTTCACCTCCAGGGCGGTCACCACGTTGCGTGAGCGCGTCGAGCAGACCGCCGCTGATCTCTTGGATCAGCTCGCCGAGGAGTCCGGCGTCGTCGATATCGTTGCGCGGTATTGCTCGCAGCTTCCGGTCGCGATCATCAGCGACATCTTGGGGGTGCCCGAGCAAGACCGCCGGCGCATCCTGGAGTTCGGTGAGCTGAGCGCGCCGAGCCTGGACTTCGGATTGCCGTGGCGACAGTATCGGACCGTGCAGAAGGGAATCGCCGGATTCAACTTCTGGCTCGCAGACCACCTGCGGCAATTGCGGCGTGCCCCGAGCGACAATTTGATGAGCCAGTTGATCCAGACAGCCGAAAGCGGCTCTCCCGAAACGCATCTCAACGAAACTGAACTTCAGGCGATCGCGGGGCTGGTTTTGGCCGCGGGGTTCGAAACCACGGTGAACCTGTTGGGCAACGGGATTCGCATGCTGCTGGACACGCCCGAGCACCTGGACACGCTGCGCCGACGTCCGGAGTTGTGGCCCAACGCTGTTGAAGAGATCCTGCGGCTGGAGTCGCCGGTGCAGCTCACCGCGCGCATTGCCCTCAATGATGCCGAGCTGGCGGGTAGGAAGATCAAACGCGGAGACTTGGTAGTGGTCTATCTGGCCGCTGCCAACCGGGATCCGTCCGTGTTTCCCGATCCGCATCGCTTCGACATTGAACGTCCCAACGCGGGAAAGCATCTCGCGTTTTCCGGAGGCAGGCACTTCTGCCTGGGGGCCGCGCTTGCCCGCGCCGAGGGCGAAGTCGGGCTGCGCACGTTCTTCGAGCGCTTCCCGGATGTGCGGGCGGCAGGTACCGGAAGCAGGCGTGACACGCGTGTGCTGCGGGGTTGGTCGAGGTTGCCGGTGGCCCTGGGGCCGGCACGATCGATGGCCCCGGTCGATCTCTAAGGGTTCTCGCCGGGAGCAGGTCGTCTCACCCGTAGCGCGCTGACCGCGACGAGTGCGATGCCGATGAGGATCTTTACCCGCAGGCTGATCATTGGCCGGTGAGATAGCGGCCGAACCAGTCGAGGAGCCGCCGCCACGCGTCAGCGGCCGCGGCGGCGTTATAGCGCGGGCCGGTGTCGTTGAAGAACGCGTGGTCGGCATTGGGTTCGACAACCAGCTCGTTGACCACGCCGGCTCGATCCAACGCCGCCTTGGCTGCCAGTTGGGACCCGGTGACGCGGGTGTCCAGGGCCGCGTAGATACCCAGCACGGCGGCCTTGGAGCCGGTGAAGTCGGGATGGTCGGGTAACGGCCCGTAGAACGGGACCGCGGCCGACACTCCCAGCGCGCCGGAGGCCAGCAGTTGCCACACCAATCCCCCACCGAAGCAGAACCCGACCACGGCAACTTTCTGCCCCGGCGCGCGGAGCCGCAGTTCAGCGACACCGGAGTTCAGGTCGTGGGTGAACTGTTCCGGCGCGATCGCGCCCAAGGCCGCGGTGGCCTGCGCCGGATCACCGAAAGCGCCGGTCCCACCTTCCTCGGACAACAGGTCGATCGCCAGCGCGGAATACCCGCCTCCGGCCAGACGGCCGGCGACCGATCGGACCCAGTCGTTCAGGCCCTTGTTCTCGTGAATGACCAGGACGCCGCCTTTGGAATTGGCCGCTTGGGCCCATGCCCCCTGCAGCTGGCCCTGCGGCCCGGCCCAGCCGATCGGCGACGTGGGCAGTGCATTTGCCATGCCGGGCGGCTGCGCTGAGCCAGTTGCACTTTCGGGGAGGGGCGTCGGCGAGGGAGCTTCGGCCGGGTTTTGCTGCTTGGAGCAGGCCGAGATGAGCGCGGCGGCGGCCGCAGCACCCATCCCGAGCAGAGCCAGCCGTCTCACGGCTTCGCGTCGGGTCAGCAGGCCGTCGACGAGGTCGGTCGCGATCTCCTCGGCGAGGTAGCGCTGCAGCGGGGTCACCTTGGTGAGTATCCGCCGCGACGCTGCGGTTGACACCCGACCGGCAACCGAGTTTATTGGCCGCTATGACAGAGGTTTCTACGATCGCGGTCGAGGATGTCGTAAGCGGGCTGTGGCAGGCGCTTTCGCGGCGCGATTGGGATGCGGTCAAGACGTTCCTGGCAGACGACTGCCTCTACGTTGACATGCCGGTCCCCGCGTTGTCGGCACGCGGTCCCGAAGACATTGTGAAACGGCTCAAGATGGGCCTCGAGCCGTTGGCGGGCTACGAGAACCACGACGGTCTGCTGGTGTCCAACGGCTCCGATGCCATCTACGAGCATTCGGAGACTTGGACTTTCACGACGGGCGAGCGCGGTGTACTGAGATTCGTCACGGTCCACAAAGTGATCGATGGGGAAATCACTGTCTGGAAAGACTATTGGGACATGAACAGCCTCGTCAGCTTCGCTCCCCCGAACCACTTCGAGAACCTCGCAAATGCGGACACCAGCTGGGTTTTTGATGCGTCATCCTTAGTCTGACGCCGAGAGACGCATCCGCGTCGTGACCGCACTGGATGAAGCTACCGCCGCGCTGGCCGCAAATGACCTGGCGCGGGTCGAAGCCATCGCCGGTGAGATTCTGAAAGCGCAACCGGCGCACCCCACGGCCCTGCATCTCCTGGCGGCCGCGCTGTCCGCACAGGGCCGGTCGGCCGAGGGGCTCGCCGCCTATCAATCGGCCGTGGAATGGTTGCACGGCAACCTGGCGCTGACGCAAGTCCCCTTCGGGCTGCATGTGCTGCAAAGGCTTGGCTTTCAGCCCAAGGGCATTCTCGATATCGGCGCGTTCGAGGGGGCGTTCGCGCGAACAGCGCGCCATTTCTTTGTGCGGTCGCCGATCCTCATGCTCGAAGCCCAACCCGGCAAGGAGGTGCAGCTGAAGGCTGTCGCCGCGGAGCTGCCGGATGTGGACCATCGCATCGTGCTGTTGGGCGCGGAAAACCGTGTGGATGTCGCGTTCCATCATGTGAATGCCGGGATCAATTCCTCCGGCTCGTCGCTGTATGACGAGCAGACCGGCTACCCGCGCGACACGATCTCGCTGCCCATGCGCAGGTTGGACGACGTGCTGGCCGAGATGCCCGGCCATGAGTTCGACTTGTTGAAGATCGATGTGCAGGGCGCGGAAATCGATGTGCTGCGCGGCGGCGTGCGGACGCTCGCGGGTATCGAGGCCATCGTTATCGAGCTGTCGCTGCTGGGATACAACAAGGGCGCGCCGCTGATCGGGGCGGTGATGAGATGGCTTGGCGAACAGGGCTTTGCGCTGTTCGATGTGTTTCCGCTCGTACGCATCCCGGCGGGCGCGTTGCTGCAGGTGGACGGGATCTTCCTGCGCCGCGGGTCCAGCCTGTGGCCCAGGGCGCCGTTCTTCTGAGCCCTCGGACAGTTCGGCCAGCGTATCGCGCTGCTTGCCTACCAGCAGCTGACCGGTTAGTGGACAGCAGGTGAACTCTGCCTGCTGTGCGTGTGGGTGGCCGCGATAGGGGCTATCTGTCGCCCTGGCGAGTGATTTGCTGAAAGTTGAGCTTCTGTCAGTCGTTAAGGGGACAGCGACTTTCTGAAAGCCGTTGGGCTGCAGCTATTGCCGGCGATGCCGGCACCGCCCGCTGACAATTTGCATGGTATTGGCTCGAGGATCGCCGCCAATCCGCAAACGGCGGCGACGACGGGGGTGAATCTGAATGGCTATCCGCCTGCTCGTAGCTGTAATGGTCGCGTTGGTTGGCCCGTTGGGAGCGGTCGCGGTCGCTCATGCCGACAACAACGACGACAAATTTCTGAAAGCGCTCAAATCCGAGGGCATCACCGACCACGTATCGGCCAATCACGCGATCGAGGCCGGTCACGTGGTTTGTCAGAAACTGGATCAGGGCATGACGGCTAACCAGGTGGCGGCTGATGTGCTGAACAGTAGTAACATGCCTGCCTATCATGCCGGCTACTTCGTTGGCGTGAGCATCAAAGAATACTGCCCGCAGTATGCGCCCAAAGAGAGCGGCACGTGACGGCAAACACCAACTGGCACAACGCTTTAGCTAGGACTCAGCGAGCCTTTTGAGGCATTTCAGGGTGTCGGCCAGTGTGCGACCCACCTGACGCACGGCGATCCGGTCGGCGATGTAACCCAATATGCCGCCCGGTGCCTGATATGACAGCCGGAATGTCACCTTCGTTTGGCCCGCGGTGGCGTCACGCAGCCGAATCCGGCCACGCAGGTTGACACCGGTAATGCCCACCCACGCCAAGTCGCGGCGCTCGTCGAATTCGACCACTTCGATCAATCCGCCAACGGGCACGGAGCCGATCTTCCAGTGGACGGTATAGCGCGCACCAACCCCACTGCGTTGGTCACTCGCCTCCTCCCATCGCTCGAGATTCGTCATGAACGACGGGTAACAGTCCGGGTCGCTGACGATCTTCCAGACCGCGTCGCGGTCGGCGTTGATCACGCATCGGCGTTCGACGCGCATCAGCCGATCACCGGAAATCGGCGTTTGGCGGCGAGGAGGTCGACGCCGCCTTGCAGGCTGGCCATCACCTTGTCGTGCACGGCTTGGTCAGCACCATCGACCTCGATCGGTTCCTGCACCTCGATCGCGATCTTGGTGGGCAGTGGAATGTGCCCCGCCAAGTCACTGATGTTCAGGCCCCACGGCAGTGCCAGTGATATCGGGATGCTCTTGAGCCGTAACAACTTATCCGCCATCAGCAGCCTGGCCAGCCACTGTCCGCGGTTGAGGAACAACGCGCTCTCCTGCCCGCCGACGCTGGCGACGGGGACGATCGGCACGCCGGCCTCCCGCGCCAGCTGCACATAACCCGTGCGCCCCGCGAAGTCGACCTTGTGACGCTCCCAAGACGGCCGGAAGACTTCGTAGTCACCGCCGGGATAGACCAGCAGCGCTGCCCCGGACTCCAGTGCTAGTCGCGCGTTTTCATGATTGGCGGCAACGGTGCCGAATTTACGCAGCCAGCCCAATGGAGGCGCCGAGACGACGAGGTTGTGAGCCAACTGGTAGAAGGGCCGCTCGACGCCGAAGTACGAGCAAAACGCGAGCGTGAAGACAAACGTGTCCGGAGGTACGTTGCCGCCGCTGTGGTTGCCCACCAGCAGCACCGGTCCCTCGGCGGGGATCCGGTCCAGGCCTTGCACGTCGGCCCTGAAGTACAGCGACGCCAGCAGCCAGGTTCCCGGCAGCTGGTCGCGGATATAGTCGGGATCGCGCTGGTCAAGGTCGGCCGTAGGAACCCGCGAGACCACTCGTTGGCGGGTCCACTCGATGATGTCCCCCAAGGTCCCCATTTGCGTGTCCTGTCTTAGCGTCTCCCGACGTCGAGGTTGTAGACGCGGGCGGAGTTCTCATAGGCGATAAGTTCGACTACCCGCTTTGCGTCGCCTTCACACCAGTCTCCGTTGTCCACGAAATCGCGCAGCACACGGTGAATACCGTTGCGCCACAACTTGGCACCAAGGAAGTGCAATTCTGCGGGCCCGAACCCGTCCGACGAGTACAGGATCTTGGAAAAGGGCGCCATTTCCAGCAGTCGGGCGATGAACGCGGGTGCCCGAGCCCCTAGATGGTTCACGCTCAGCCCGCCGTCGAGATACACGTTGTTGAAGGCCTGGGCCAGGTAGCCGGCTTCGCGCTCGTAGGGATAGCAGTGCAGGAGCACGATCGGGGTGTCGCCGGACCGCCGGAGAAAGTCGAGCAGATACAGCGGATTCGCCCTATGCAGATCACAGTCCCGGTCGCCGAAGCCGACATGGAATTGCAGCGGCTTGCCCACCCGCAGCGCGTGATGCAACCCGAAACGCAGCAGAACGCGA
>DASZLQ010000287.1:0-3008 GCA_035552295.1 Mycobacterium sp.
TGCACTCCTACGCGGGATATGAGAACAAGGTCAAAGCCAACCTCGAAACGCGCGTGCAGAACCTGGACGTCGGCGACTACATCTTCCAAGTGGAGGTACCCACCGAAGAGGTCACCGAGATCAAGAACGGCCAGCGCAAGCAGGTCAACCGCAAGGTGCTGCCCGGCTACATCCTGGTGCGCATGGATCTGACCGACGATTCGTGGTCCGCGGTGCGCAATACGCCCGGCGTCACCGGCTTCGTCGGAGCGACGTCGCGCCCGTCGGCGCTGGCGCTCGACGACGTGGTGAAGTTCCTGCTGCCGCCGGGGGCGACGAAGAAGACCGCCAAGGGTGCGGCCAGCACCGCGGCCGCCACCGAGGCCGGCGGCCTGGAACGTCCGGTCATTGAGGTCGACTACGAGGTGGGCGAATCGGTGACGGTTATGGACGGACCGTTTGCCACGCTGCCGGCCACTATCAACGAGGTCAACGGCGAACAGCAGAAGCTCAAGGTGCTGGTGTCGATCTTCGGCCGTGAAACGCCGGTGGAACTGACCTTCAGCCAAGTCTCCAAGATTTAACCCCCAGGAAGGAACATCACCATCTCATGGCCCCGAAGAAGAAAGTCGTTGGGCTGATCAAGCTGCAGATCCAAGCCGGGCAGGCCAACCCCGCCCCGCCGGTGGGGCCCGCGCTCGGCCAGCACGGCGTCAACATCATGGAGTTCTGCAAGGCGTACAACGCCGCGACGGAGAACCAGCGCGGCAACGTCATCCCGGTCGAGATCACGGTCTACGAGGACCGTAGCTTCACCTTCGCGCTCAAGACGCCGCCCGCCGCCAAGTTGCTGCTCAAGGCCGCCGGCGTGGGCAAGGGCTCGGCGGAGCCGCACAAGACCAAGGTCGCCAAGGTCAGCTGGGATCAAGTCCGCGACATCGCCGAGACCAAGAAGGCCGATCTCAACGCCAACGACATCGACGCCGCCGCCAAGATCATCGCCGGCACCGCCCGGTCGATGGGGATCACGGTTGAATAGGTCTGCATAATCCCCGACGTGGGAGGGCCAGCTTCGGCCCGTTTGATAACCACGACCCAACACCAGATTGGATATTTCAATGAGCAAGAACAGCAAGGCATACCGCGCTGCCGCCGAGAAGGTGGATCGTAACAACCTCTACACCCCGTTGCAGGCGGCCAAGCTCGCCAAGGAAACATCGTCGACCAAGCAGGACGCGACCGTCGAGGTGGCGATCCGGCTCGGCATCGACCCGCGTAAGGCAGACCAGATGGTCCGCGGCACAGTCAATCTGCCGCACGGCACCGGTAAGACCGCCCGCGTCGCGGTGTTCGCAGTCGGTGAAAAAGCCGAGCAGGCGCAGGCCGCCGGCGCCGACATCGTCGGCACTGACGACCTGATCGAGAAGATTCAGGGGGGCTGGCTGGAATTCGACGCGGCGATCGCCACTCCTGACCAGATGGCCAAGGTCGGCCGTATCGCCCGAATCCTCGGGCCGCGTGGCCTGATGCCGAACCCCAAGACCGGCACCGTGACCCCCGACGTCGCCAAGGCGGTGGCCGACATCAAGGGTGGCAAGATCAATTTCCGCATCGATAAGCAGGCCAATTTGCACTTCGTCATCGGCAAGGCGTCATTCGATGAGAAGAACCTCGCGGAGAACTACGGCGCCGCGATTGACGAGGTGCTGCGGCTCAAGCCGTCGTCGTCGAAGGGCCGCTACCTGAAGAAGATCACCGTGTCGACGACCACCGGCCCGGGCATTCCGGTCGACCCGTCGATCACCCGGAATTTCGCCGACGTCTAGTCGGCGCGCCTAGCCGCCGCACTCCGCGATGCGCCGCCGCAAGAATTCGCGGCCGGGCTCAGAACCGTTGGACTCCAATGCCATTCGGTACCAGGCGAGAGCCTCGGCAAGCCGTCCCGCGCGCCGCAGCAGATCGGCACGCACCGTCGCGACGAGATTGGAGCGGGCCAGCCGGGGATCATGCGCCACCTTGTCCAGCGCGGCCAGGCCGGCGTCGGGGCCGTCGCGGAAACCGATAGCCAGCGCGCGGTTCGCGCCCACCACCGGGGAGTCGGTCATCTGCCATAGCCGGTCGTAGGCGGCGCAGATGGCGACCCAGTCGGTCTGTTCCCAGGACGGAGCCGTCGCGTGCAATGCGGCGATCACCGCCTGCGGCAGATAGGCACCCGTCGATCCGTGGGCAGCTCGCAAGCGCTCCAGCCCGCGGGAGATGCGGCCGCGGTTCCACCGGCGACGGTCCTGGTCCTCCAGCGGAACCAGCATCCCGGCGTCGTCGACCCGGGTCGTTCGTCGCGAATCATGTAGCAGCATCAGGGCAGCCAAGGCGTGTGCCTCCAGCTCGTCGGGCATCAGCGCGCACAGCTCCCCGGCCAGCCGGATCCCTTCGTCGCACAGCTCGTCACGAATCGCCGAGGGCCCTGCAGTCGACCAATAGCCCTCAGTGAACACCGAGTAGATGCAACCGAGCACGTGAGGTGTGCGCTCGGTCAGCAGCTCGGCCGGCGGCACCCGCAGCGGGATGTTGGCGTGCCGAACCTTGTTCTTGGCGCGCGTGATTCGCTGGCCGATGGCCGGCTCAGTCTGCAGTAGCGCACGGGCGATCTCGGCGACGGTCAACCCGGAGACCAACCGCAGCGTCAGTGCCAGCTGCGACTGCCGGTCCAGCGCCGGGTGTGCACAGGTGAACATCATCCGCAACTCGTCGTCGCGGACCGGGTACGGGTCGGTGCGATCGGTACGTGCCCGGATGTCGTCCACCACAGCCGCCAATTCCTTTCCGGGACGTATGGATTCGCGGCGTAACCGATCCCGGGCGCGGTTGCGGGCGACGGTCACCAGCCACCCGCCCGGGTTATCGGGCACACCGTCGCGGGGCCAGGTGCGAAGCGCCTCGGCGCAGGCTTCCTGGACGGCGTCCTCGGCGACGGTGAGGTCACCCGACCACCGGGCCAGCGCGGCCACGGCCGGGCCCCACTCCTGCCG
>DASZLQ010000288.1:0-2846 GCA_035552295.1 Mycobacterium sp.
CATCGGACACAGGCGCCCCCGCAATTGCTACTGCAATTGCTCCAACGATGAACGCGGCACGAAACACAGGCGGGCACCTCTCTTTAGCGAAGCGGCGTTGGTTGCTGATGATTACCGAGCTAACACGCTGAAGCCCTCTTCAAGCAAGCGTCGAAACCCGAAACCCGAAACCGTTTGGGCGGTCTCCGACCCACCTGACAAACTGTGGTGTGTCCGCGATTGATTTCACCTCGGTATCACCAATCGTCCCCGTCCGAAACCTTGACATTGCCCTAGATCGCTACGGTTTTGCCGACCGCGGGTCGGTGTCGATCCACCTCACCGAGTGGGCCGAGCACGATCCCCTCCGCGCCGCCGCGAGCGTGTACCTCTACGTCAGTGACGCCGACGCCCTGCACGCGGAATGGAACGCGCTGAAAAACCTCGAAGGGCGCTTGATCGCTCCGCACGACACGCCTTACGGGTTACGGGAATTCGTGCACGTCGATCCAGACGGCACCGCACATCGCATCGGCTCACCGCTGGACTAGAAGGCAATACTGTAATATCTACGGTTCGGTAGCCTCAAAGGAGAAATCCCATGAAAGTCGCGGTTTTGTTGGTGGCCGAGCAATGACCGAGGCGAAAATTGTGCCCGACGGTGTCGCCGCAACGGCCCCGACACCGTACTTCGTGCGCGACGGAAGCCATTACGTGCCAACCGAAATCGCGCGTGGAGGGTGGGGTCCCTCGCTCAGTGGTCACGTCGCCGGCGGCCTCTTGGGCTGGGCTGTTGAACAGGCGGTCGACGACCCCCAGCTGCATCCTGCGCGGCTAACCGTCGACCTTCCCGCACCAACCGCGCTGGAGCCGATCGAGGTGCGCACCCGTGTACATCACGAGCGACGGCGACTGCGGCTCGTCGAGGCCGTTCTCATCCAGCGTGACGTCCCAGTCGCGCGTGGGAGTGCACTGTTTCTGCGGCGCGGGCCGCAACCCGACGGAGACGTGTGGTCGCAACGGGTCCAGATGCCCCGGCTGCCAATTGAGGAGGATGGCACTCACGCGTCGCTGTTTATGCGGACGTATGGCTGGGGCGCTGGGGTCCAGAATCCCGACCCCGAATGGGTCAACGCATCCGGACAGAAATACACCTGGTTGCAGGAAACGCGGCCGTTGATCGACGGCGAGCCGTTCACCGCCTTTACCCGAGCGGCGATGGCCGCCGACGTCACGGCCGCGATCGCCAATTGGGGCACCAACGCCCTGGAGTTCATCAATGTCGACTACACCCTGACCCTGAGCCGGCTGCCGGAAGGGGCCCATATCGGGCTGGCCGCACTTACTCACTACAGCAACGATGGGGTAGCCACTGGGTCAGCCGTCCTCGTCGACCACAAGGGCCCCGCCGGCAGCGCCGTGTCTGTCTCGATCGCACACTCGGGATTTCGCCCACCGTCCGCCGATCAGCTGGCTAGATGACGATCGGAAGTGTGTCAGGCGGTAGGACATTCTGGGCATTGATCGCCGCCGCGGCACGGCGCGAACCGAACCGCCGGCTGCTCGCCGATGAGCGTGGCCGAAGCCTTACCGCGCATGAGCTTCACGAGGCCGCGTGCGCGACGGCGGCCGCGTTCGCCGAAGGCGGGATCGGCGCCGGAACGGTGGTGTCCTGGCAGCTGCCAACCACGCTCGAAACCATGGTTGTCATGGCAGCACTCGCTCGGCTCGGCGCGGTGCAAAACCCAATAATTCCGGTACTGCGGGAACGCGAAGTGGACTTCATCACCGGGCAGCTGGCAACGGAATTCTTTGTGGTGCCTGAATTCTGGCGTGGATTCGACCACGGCGGGCTTGCCCGGGCGTTGTCCTCGGACAAGGGGTTCAAGGTCATCACCGTTGACCTGGACACACCGCCGGTGGCCGGCGAACTTCGGCTGCCCCGCGGGAGCATCGATTCCCTCACCGTGCCAACGGGACCCACCAGCGACACCCGATGGATCTACTACTCGTCGGGAACCACCGCGGCCCCCAAGGGAATCCGTCATACGGATGCGTCGGTGATCGCCGGCTCGGCGGGCGTGGTGGGTATGGTCGGTGCCACGAGCAGCGACGTAGATCCGATCGTCTTTCCGATCGCGCACATCGGCGGCGCCGCGATGTTGGCCGCCGCATTGCTGACTGGTATGCGGTTGGCGCTGTTTGAGGCATTCGATCCAGCCACGACACCGCTTTCCATCGCGGCGCACAACCCGACATTCCTTGGCACGGCGACACCATTCTTCGTGGCATTCGTCGAGGCCCAACGAGCCCGTGGCGATCAGCAGCTGTTCCCTGCTCTACGGGGCTGCCTGGCCGGCGGTGCACCCATCACCGCCCAACTGGGACGTCAGGTTCGCGAAACCTTCGGAGTCGCCGGCATCGCCAACGCCTGGGGGCTTACCGAATTTCCCTGCGCGACCTCACCGTCCCTTACCGCCCCGCCCGAAGTGCTCGACCACACCGTCGGTGCGCCGGTACCAGGCGTCAGTGTCCGCGTGGTAGACAGCCGCGAAATCGAATTACCCGTCGGGCATGAAGGCGAGTTGCGGCTCAAGGGACCCCAATGCTTCCTCGGCTATGCGGACGCGACGCTCGACGCCGACGCATTCGATCAGATGGGCTGGTTGCGCACCGGCGATCTCGGGCTGGCAGATGCGAACGGCAATGTGCGCGTCACCGGCCGCATCAAAGATGCGATCATCCGCAACGCAGAGAATGTTTCGGCCCTCGAGATCGAAAATGTGTTGGCCACCCACCCGGCGGTCGCCGATGTCGCCGTCATCGGAGTGCCCGACGCTAGCGCCGGCGAGCGCGTCTGTGCCGTG
>DASZLQ010000289.1:0-8258 GCA_035552295.1 Mycobacterium sp.
CGGCCCGGGCATGGGATCGGTCGCACCCGGCGACGTCCGTGCCGTGTGTAACCGCTGCACACAAGTGACCAGGCTGGCCGCAGCCAGCAGCCACATCGCCACCGGCAGCGCGGGCGGCCAGGAGACCACCGGAAAATCCGAGACACCGGCGCCGGTCAGCACGATGATCAACCGTTCCGGCCGTTCGATGATGCCCCCGCCGCCGCGCAGCCCGCTGGCTTCGGCCCGGGCCTTCAGGTAGGAGATCACCTGAGAGGTGACCAGGCAGATCAAGGTCGCCACCACCAGCAGCCGGTCGCGCATACCGAACGCTATCCACCACAGCAGCCCGCAGAACACCGCGCCGTCGCTGATGCGGTCACACGTCGCGTCGAGCACCGCGCCGAAGCGGGTGCCGCCGCCGCGCTCCCGGGCCATCGCGCCGTCGAGCATGTCGAACAGGACGAAGAACGAGACCACACACGCGCCGGCGAACAACTTGCCCATCGGGAAAAGCGTCAGCGCCCCCGCCACCGTGACGATGGTGCCCAAGATGGTGACGACATCCGGCGTCAAACCCATCCGCAGACATGCCCTGGCCGTTGGAGTGCTGACCCGCGTGAACGCGGCCCGGGACAGGAAGTGCACCTTGCTCATGGCTGCCTCATGGTTGCCGGGTCCACTCCGTGGCCAGCAGCTGGCGAGTTTCGCGCAGCAACTGCGGGATGATTTTCGAGCCGCCGATGATCGTGATGAAGTTCGCGTCGCCACCCCACCGCGGCACCACATGAACATGCAGGTGTTCGGCCAGTGAGCCACCCGCCGATGTCCCCAGGTTCAGCCCGACGTTGAAGCCGTGTGGGTGCGACACGTTCTTGATGACGCGAATGGCCTTCTGGGTGAACGCCATCAATTCCGCGCTCTCCACATCGGTCAGGTCCTCGAGCTCGGAGACCCGCCGGTACGGCACCACCATCAAGTGCCCCGGGTTGTACGGATACAGGTTGAGTACGGCGTAGACGAGTTCACCCCGGGCGACCACCAAGCCCGCTTCGTCGGACAGTTGCGGAATGTCGGTGAACGGCTGCTCGGTGCCGGCATTGTCGCGCTTCATCGGCGCCTCGGCCAGGTAGGTCATCCGGTATGGCGTCCATAACCGCTGCAGATGATCGTTTTCGCCGACACCTGTGTCGAAAATGGTATTGTCGGTGCGCTCGGCGCGTCCTGCTTCCCCCTGGTCGCTCACTGCCCGACCACTTTCACCAGTTCGGCTGTGGGAGCGGCATTCTCGCGGTCGGCTATCCACTTGACGATGGCATCGACCGCGCTGTCGCGGGGCACGCCGTTGATTTGCGTGCGATCACCGAAGCGGAAGCTCACCGCCTCGGCCTGCACGTCGCGGTCACCGGCCAGCAGCATGAACGGCACCTTCTGGCTGGTGTGGTGGACGATCTTCTTGGCCATCCGATCGTCGCTGCCGTCCACCTCGACCCGGACTCCGTGCGACTTCAATTGAGCGGCAACACCTTCCAGATACTCGACGTGCTCGTCGGCGACCGGGATGCCGACCGCCTGAACCGGCGCCAGCCACGCCGGGAACGCCCCCGCGTAGTGTTCGGTGAGGATGCCGAAGAACCGCTCGATCGACCCGAACAGCGCGCGGTGAATCATCACGGGGCGCCGGCGGGTCCCATCGGGGGCGGTGTACTCCAGCTCGAAACGCTCCGGGAAGTTGAAATCCACCTGGATGGTTGACATCTGCCAGCTGCGGCCCAACGCGTCGCGGGCCTGCACCGAGATTTTCGGGCCGTAAAACGCTGCGCCGCCGGGATCGGGAACCAGTTCAAGGCCCGACTCCATGCCGACGTCGGCCAGCGTGGCGGTGGCCTCCTCCCACACCTGTTCGGAGCCGACGAATTTGTCGGGGTCTTTGGTGGACAGCTCCAGATAGAAGTCCTCGAGCCCGTAGTCGCCCAGCAACTCGAGCACGAATCGCAGCAGCGACGCCAGTTCGTCATGCAGCTGTTCACGGGTGCAGAAGATGTGCGCGTCGTCCATGGTGAACCCGCGCGCCCGGGTCAGCCCGTGCACAACGCCGGACTTCTCGTAGCGGTACACCGTGCCAAACTCGAAGAGCCGCAATGGAAGCTCGCGATAGGAGCGCCCGCGCGACGCGAAGATCAGCGTGTGCATCGGGCAGTTCATCGGCTTGAGGTAGTAGTCCTGGCCCGGCTTACGCACCGTTCCGTCGTCGTTGTATTCGGCATCGAGGTGCATCGGCGGGAACATGCCGTCGGCGTACCAGTCCAGGTGGCCCGAGGTGTGGAACAGCTGCGCCTTGGTGATGTGCGGGGTGTTGACGAACTCGTAGCCGGCCTCGATGTGCTTGCGGCGCGAATACTCCTCCAGCTCCCTGCGCACGACGCCGCCCCTGGGGTGGAAAACCGCTAGGCCGGAACCGATTTCGTCGGGAAAGCTGAATAGATCCAGCTCGACGCCCAGCTTTCGGTGATCGCGGAGCTGGGCTTGCGCGATCATCTCCAGGTGACGGTCGAGGGCCTCCTGCGACTCCCACGCGGTGCCGTAGATGCGTTGCAGGCTGGCGTTTTCCTGGTCGCCCCGCCAGTAGGCCGCGGAGCTTCTGGTCAGCTTGAACGCCGGGATGTGTTTGGTGGTGGGGATGTGCGGGCCACGGCACAGGTCGCCCCAGACCCTTTCCCGGGTACGGGGATTGAGGTTGTCATACGCGGTGAGCTCGTCGCCCCCGACCTCCATGACGTCGGGGTCGCCGGACTTGTCGTCGACGAGTTCGAGCTTGTAGGGCTCGTTGACCAACTCCTCGCGCGCCTGCTCCTTGGACTCGTAGACCCGCCGGTAAAACAGCTGTCCGTCCTTGACGATCTGGCGCATCCGCTTTTCCAGCGCCTCCAAGTCCTCCGGCGCGAACGGCTCCGCCACGTCGAAGTCGTAGTAGAAGCCATCGCTGATGGGAGGCCCGATTCCCAACTTGGCTTGCGGGAACAGTTCTTGGACAGCCTGGGCCAACACGTGCGCGGTCGAATGCCGAATGACGCTGCGCCCCTCATCGGTGTTGGCTGCCACCGGGGTCACCTCGGCATCGGCGTCGGGCGCCCAGCTCAAGTCACGCAGCTTTCCCTCGGCGTCGCGCACCACCACGATCGCGTCGGGCGTGCCCCGCCGCGGCAACCCCGCCTCGCCGACCGCGGCGGCCGCGGTCGTCCCACCGGGCACCCGGATCGGGGCTGCTTGGGCGGGGTTTGCGGGGGCACTCATCGGGTTGGGTCTCCAACGCTTGGTTGTTGTGGGTTGTTCTTGGTTGTTGTGGGTTGTTTTGGGGGCGACCAATTGTCTGTGAATAGTCGTTGCCATGCTATCGGGGTGGGCCTTCAAGAGCCCAAGCGAATACCGGCCCGGCGCTGGGCTGACCGCGATCAGGGCTGGCCGGGCTTGAGCCGCACGAACAGCGCGTCGGCTTCGGTCAGCAGGGTGTCGCCGTCGCTTAACCGGCCCGATACGAAGATCTTGCGCCCCTCCACCCGGTCGACTCCCGCATCGATCTGCAGTTCCTTTTCGATCGGCACGATGTGGCGGTATTCGATCTTGAGGTAGGCGGTGCGCTGGTAAGGGCCCCCGGTGAGCACCGACGACGTCAACCCGAGCACGGTGTCGAACAGCATCCCCAGTGCCCCGCCGTGCACGGCGCCGTTGCGGCCCAGATGAAATCGGGCGAAGCGAGCCCAGCCATGGATCCGGCCATCGTCGGTTTTCCGGGCCGACATCGGGATCGTCAGGATGTTGCCGCGCATCGGCAGATCCATCCGGCGCCCGGACGGCGACTGCCATTCGTCGCTGTCGAACGGACTCAGCAACGCCGACACCTTCTCCAGCTGATCTGCCGCCTCGGTGATCACCTCATCGGGCGCGTCGACGGCACGGGCGTGATCCTGCAGTCCGCGTACCGCGTCGACGAACCGGCCGTAGTCGGGCCCGCCCTTGGTCGTCGGTTCGGGCGGGTTGAATCCACCGCCAGGGTGTTTCTGATGGTCGCCGGCCACCAGAACACCGTATTGCGTGGCCGTTTACTGCGCTCCGGCAGCCGCCAGGGTGTCGAACTCGTCGTCGCTAAGGGTGATCTCGGCGGCGGCGACGTTCTCCTCCAGGTGCGCCACCTTCGACGTGCCCGGGATCGGCAACATCACCGGCGACCGTTTCAGCAACCAGGCGAGCGCAAGTTGCGACGGCGTCGCGTCATGGTTGGCCGCGATGCGTTGCAGCGGGCCGTCCGGGTCGGCCAGCGGCCCGGCGGCCAGCGGAAACCACGGGATGAAGCCGATGCCCTGGCTGGTCACGAAATCCAGCAGCGGTTCGGCGCCCCGGGACGACAGGTTGTACATGTTCTGCACCGACACGATCTGTGTCACCTGCTGGGCTTCCTTGAGTTGATCGGCGTTGATCTCCGACAGACCGATATGGCGGATCTTGCCTTCGTTCTTCAACGTGAGCAGCTCGCCCACCTGCTCTGCCAACGGGAAGTTCCGGTCGATGCGGTGCAGCTGGAACAGGTCGATGGTGTCGACGCCGAGGCGACGCAGGCTCATCTCGAGTTCCTGGCGCAGATAACTCGGATTGCCCAGCGGGATCCAAATGTCCGGGCCGGTGCGCAGCAGCCCCGCCTTGGTCGCGATCACCACTCCGTCGTAGGGATACAGCGCCTCGCGGATGATGTCCTCGGATATGTAGGGCCCGTACGAGTCTGCGGTGTCGATGAAGTTCACGCCGAGTTCGACGGCGCGCCGCAACACCCGCACACATTCGTCGCGGTCGGCGGGCGGGCCCCACACGCCCTTGCCCGTCAGGCGCATGGCGCCGAAACCCAGTCGGTTGACGGTCAGATCGCCGCCGAAAGTGAACGTTCCGGATGCTTGGGCAACGGTCTCGGAGTTTTGCGCGGTCACCCCTACGACCGTACGCCGACGGCGTAACCGCGCATCTCGACGTGGCAAGCTGAGGAGGTGGACCTACAAGCGCTGGAAGAACTTCCGCTGACGTACTCGGAGGTGGGCGCGACCGCGGCCGGCCAGCTGCCCGCGGGATACGGCCATCTTCATACCGAGCGCCAGATCGGCACGGGCCAGCAGCGTTTCGAGCAAGCTGCCGACTCGGTCATGCACTGGGGCATGCAACGCGGGGCCGGCCTGCGGGTGCAGGCCAGCTCGGAGGCCGCCGAGGTCGACACGGTGTTGCTGGTACGAATGGGCTTTCTGCCAGCCCCGTGCCGTGTCGTGTACGTCATCGACGAACCGGATATCCGCGGATTCGCCTACGGCACCCTGCCGGGCCATCCGGAGTCCGGCGAGGAACGCTTTGTGGTACGCCGTGACCCGACCACCTCCGCGGTGTTCGCGGAGGTGTCGGCGTTCTCCCGGCCCGCGACCTGGTGGAGCAAAGCCGGCAGGCCGCTGGTGTCGGTGGCCCAGCGGGTCATCGCCCGGCGATACCTGCGCGGGGTGTGACTGTGTGAGCGGCCGGCGTTACCGGCGCTGTGAGCCCCAGCCGGCGAGCAGACTTTCCGCGCCCGCACACATCTGCTCGATGACCTCGCCCACCGACGCGTCGTCGCTGATCATTCCCACACTCTGACCGGCATCGACGGGCGCGATGCTGCGATCGTCGGCGGCGGTTGCCGCGGCCAGCTCGTCACAGGCCGACCGATCGAGCACGGCCTCTTTGCCGGTCCAGCGTGCGACGAAATCATTGGCCAGCACGCGCGACGGGAACCGGGCCGGCCACGGCAGGCCCTTGGCGACGTCGAAGACCCGGGTGACCACGGTGTCGGTGGCGGCGGCCGCGATCAGAGCCCGACGGCTGCCGTCGCCGGTCAACGCTTCCGGGCACGCCGCCAGGCGGGTGCCCACCCACGCTCCGCTCGCCCCGGCGGCCAGCACGGCGGCCAGGCTTCGCGGCGAGGCGATCCCGCCGCCGGCAAGCACCGGCACCGACACCGCATCCAAAACGGTGTCGAGCAATGGCAGCGTCCCGAGCTTCACATCGCCGTGGCCGCCGCCCTCGGACCCGCGCGCGACCAGGATGTCGACGCCTGCGTCGACCGCCTGGCGGGCCCCGACACTGTCGTATACCTGTGTGACGGCGGCGATTCCGGCGTCGTGCGCCTTGCCGACCCACGACCAGTCAGTACCGAAACTGACCGACAGCAGGACGGGCCGCGCGGCCAGGGCATCCTCCAGCAGTCCCGCCTCGTTGCGCAGCACCCAATCCACCAGGCCAATTCCGAACGTGCCGCGCACATGCTGCAATTGGGTTTGCAGCGACTCACGGGTCGCGACACTGCCCATGCCAACCATGCCCAGACCGCCGGCAGCGGTGACCCCAGCGGCCAGCCGGCCACCGGCGACCCCGCCCATCGGCGCGTTGACGATAGGTACCCGGAGGCCGAAGCTCCTTGACCAGGGCGTCGACAGCATCCGGGCTAGTGGGCCACAGAGGGAATGGTCTTCAGCACCGTGAGCATGACCACCGAATCCTGGACCGCGTGCAGGGCGTGGCGTTCCGGCGGAATCGCGACGTAGTCGCCGGTCTTGCCGTCCCACGCGTTACCGCCGGCCGTCAGACGCACGTGACCCTGCAGCACCTGCAGCGTGGCCTCGCCAGGGCTGTCGTGTTCGGACAGGTCATGTCCGGCAAGCAGGGCCAGCACGGTCTGCCGGAGCTCGTGGGTGTGACCGCCGTGGATGGTGTGGGCCGCCCGCCCGCTGTGCGACTTTTGGGCCTCGGACAACTTTTCCGCGGCCAGGCTGGTCAGCGAGATGGATTCCATAGCGAGTCCTTCGAGGTCGGGAGCGGGCTGTTGTCAGGCGGCAAGTAGAAGTATCCCCGCCACGACCAACCCAACAACCTTGACCACCTCTAGACCGACATAGGCGTAGTGACCGCCGGAGTGCGGCCCATCCGATCCGGCGAGCACCCGGTCGGCACGACGGGTCAAGCCCGGGACGCACCGCGATCAGCTGGATGGCCAGAGCGGCGAAGGCGACGAAAAACGCCACGGCAATGCGCGCCGGTGTTGGGCCGGCCACCACTATCGCAAGGATGACAAGGGCGAAACCGACCTCCACGGTGTTGAGAGCACGAAAGACCAGGCGCCCGATGGCGAGCCCGATCTGCAACGTGACGTTGGGCGCGCGGAACTTCAGCGGAGCTTCCAAGAACGAGATGGCCAGCACCATGCCAAGCCAGACGAAGGTGACAGCGACGGCGATCGCCGGCCCGGTGCTCACTTCGCGGCCGTTTGCAGCTTCAGGTGAGCCAGGCACAGATCCGGTTCGACGAATTCGTCGAGCCGCTCGACGGCGACCGGGGCGCCCCATGTCTCCATGGCTCCTTGCATGAGCCCGAGGTGGACCGGGCAGATGACGTTGGTTCGGTTTTCCGCGACTTCCAGAAACGGGCAGTGCCGCAGGCCGACCTGTTGCTCCCCGCCGGCTGTCCGGCGCTCAGGGGCGAAGCCGAGATCGTCGAGAACGTCGACGAGGTGGTCGATGGCGTCCTCGGCGCTCGTGGCATCCGTCGGCAGCCATTCCAGCTTGCGCCCCCACGCCCGCCCTGCGGCCAGCGCTTTGGCGCGCGGATCGCGTTCAGCGGCGAAAGCCATGGTCAATATCTCGGCGAGCAATCGATAGTGCCGTGTTCCGCCGCGATCCATCTGCCGGACCGCCCGGAACATCAGCGGCGGGCGGCCCGGCCCTTTGCGGCCCGGCTCGACCTGCTCCACCTGGCCGTCACCGACCAGGCTGTCGAGGTGGAAGCGGACGGTGTTGGGGTGCACGCCCAGCACGTCGGCGATCGCGACGATGCTCATCGGATCCGGCGACGCTCGCAGTACCCGCAGCACCTCCCGGCGGCGACCCACCGATTCCCCGATTGCCGTGACCTGCGAGCCCAAAGGTCGCTCACGCTCCTTCAGGGTCGTCGGCGCCCGGCTGAGCGGCCACCAGGGGTGTGTCGACGCCGAGTGGACCTATCTTGGCAGCCCCGCCCGGGGATCCCAGCGCGGCGTCACGGCCCGGCAGGGTGTCGGTGAAGAACGCTTCGTTGTCGGCCAAGTAGGGCTTCAGCTCCTCGGGCAGGTCGTCTTCGTAGTAAATCGCATCGACCGGACATACCGGCTCGCACGCGCCACAATCCACGCATTCGTCGGGATGGATGTACAGCGCCCGGCCGCCCTCGTAGATGCAGTCCAC
>DASZLQ010000290.1:0-27932 GCA_035552295.1 Mycobacterium sp.
GATCGGACTTGACGAATCGATGGGTACATCAGTCGGTCGCTACAGTCTAGAAGATTGCTTGCCAGCCGCGGCCGGCCGCGCGCTAGGAAAATGAAAACCAGAAAGACAAGCGGAGATCAGAGCGCATGAGCACTCTTGGCGATTGGCAGCCAGGCACGTTCTACCTACCGCGGCTTGAATACGCCGAGTTGCCGTTGGCCGAGGACCGAGGCGTCGGATGGGAGAAGCTGCGAGACGCCGGGCCTGTGGTGTTCATGAATGGCTACTATTACCTGACACGACGCGAGGACGTGCTTGCCGCGCTGCGCAATCCCAAGGTCTTTTCGTCAACGATCCTGCAGCCGCCCTCCGATCCGCTGCCGGTGATCCCGCTGGCGTTCGACCCACCGCAGCACACCCGTTACCGCAAAATCCTGCAGCCGTACTTCAGCCCGACCGCGCTGAGTAAGTCCCGGCCGGTGCTGCATAGGCACGCGAGCGAGATGATCGGGGCCCTCGCCGGCCAGGGCGAGTGCGAGGTCATGGCAGATTTCGCCAGGCTTTACCCCTTTCAGGCTTTCCTCGACCTCTACGGCCTGCCGCTGGAGGATCGTGATCAACTGATCGCCTGGAAAGACGCCATCATCGGCGACAAGGAATACCTCACCATGGCCGAGGTCGCGGCTGAGCAAGTCGGGCTGTTGGAATACCTCGTCAAGGCGATCCAACAACGCCGGGAAAACCCGGGCGCGGACATGCTGTCACGGGTGATGACCGGCCCGGGCGACTTCACCGACATCGAACTGCTGGGCATGAGCCACCTGTTGATCCTGGCGGGTCTGGACACGGTGACGGCGATCATCGGGTTTTCGCTGTTCGAATTGGCCCGCAGGCCGCAGCTGCGCGCCGAGCTTCGCGATAATCCCAAGCAAATAAGGGTTTTCATCGAAGAGATCATTCGACTGCAGCCGCCGGCGCCGGTGGCGCCCCGGATCGTCACCGAGTTCGTCAATATCGGCGGCATGACGCTACCGCCAGGCTCGCAGGTCCGGTTGTGCATGGCCGCGATCAACCGCGACGGCAGCGACGCATGGTCCACCGACGACTTGGTCATGGACGGTAAGGTGCACCGGCACTGGGGATTTGGCGGAGGACCGCACCGCTGCCTGGGCTCTCATCTGGCACGGATAGAGCTGACCGTGATCGTCGGCGAATGGCTCAGGCAGATCCCCGATTTCGAGGCGCCTGCGGACTACGCGCCCGAAATCAAATTCCCGTCAAAGTCCTTCGCGCTCAAGTCATTGCCGCTGCGCTGGGGCTGATCCCGGTCAATCCCAGCGCGGCGCCAACGCAGCGCCAGCGGCCTACTTACGCAGCTCAGTCGCTGCTACCTGTACGAACACACCGGTGTCCTCGGCCATCAGCAGGCCTCGGCCACGGGGCAGCGGACCGCCCTTCATCTTGCCGCGGATGAAGCCCTCGTCGGGGTCGGCGTCCATCACCAGCAATGGCGCATTCGCCTGATGCAGTGCCCGCAATATCGGGTCGCTGCCCGCTGACGACCAGCCTCCGAACGTACGCGTCACGAGTACGTGCAAGCCGACGTCGGCCGCCCTGGTCACCCAGGGCGCAGCCTGATGCAGCGGCGAATCGAAGCCCGGCGGCAGCTGTTGGATGTCGTCGACGATCAAGAAGATCTCCGGACCGCTCCACCACGACCGCGACAACAACTCTTCCGCGGACAGGCCGGGCGGAGGTTGGCGGCTGGCCAGGATCGCTCCGAGCTCACCCATCATCGCCTGTACGCCGTCAAGGTTGTAAGCAAATTTCTCGACATACTCGGAGCCCAGCACGGTCAGCAGCTGACGGCGGGGGTCGACCAGCCAGACCTGAGCCGAGGGACGCCCCGGCGGGGGCGTCGGGGCGCTGGTGGCTCCTGGCGCGTACAACCGGCCGATTTCGGACATGATGGTGGCGAGCGTCGTGGTCCGCCCACATTCGCGGCGGCCCGTCACCATCAAGTGCGCATTCTCGGCGAAATTCAGATAGATCGGCGCCAGGTCCAATTCCGATATCGCCCAGGCAATTCCGCCCACACCCACGCCTTCGCGGGTGTCACGGGCCGCCAGCTCGCGCACCTGTTCCACACCGAACCGGGCGGGCAGACGGCGCACCGGCGACGCCTGCGTGCTCGCGAGCCGGCTGACCGCTTCGACGATGCTGTCGGATTCGAACACGTTGTCGGGTGTGCTGTGCAAGGCCGGCCGCGCCACCAACGTGTGCAAACCCGCCTGCGGGTCGCTGTCGAGTCGGACGTAGTTGACCGCAACCATGCCGCGCCCCGGCTTGACCGGAACGTCCTTGGCGAACCGGGAACGAACCAGCTTGGCGTCTTCCACCGCGGCGAGTCGCAACTCGACCCGCGAACCGAAACCGCTCCGCACCGGCGGCCGCAGCTCCGATTCCCGATCGGCGGTCACCACCACATGTACTCCGAACGAGGGCCCCTGGTTGATGATCACGTTCACCTGCTCGATCAGCACCTCATTTTCCTCGGCCAACGCCCGGTAGTTGTCGATCACCAAATAGACATCACCGAACCCGTCATTGGGCACCGGGCCGGGCTCACTTCCGAACTTGCGCCGCCGGAACACCTGCATCGAGGCGATTCCATATTCGAGGAAGCTACGTTTGCGCTCCCGCACCAGCGCTAGCAGTTCGGCCACCGTACGGCGCACCCCATAAGGATCTGTCGGACCGGCCACCTCGCCAACGTGGGGCAACCGGGCGACGGTCGTCAACGCTGTGCCGCTGTAGGCCAGGCAGTAGAACTGAAGCTGGTCCGGAGTATGGGTCAACGCGGCCGAGCAGATCAGTGTCTGCAGTGCGGTGGTTTTGCCCGCACCGCCGGCGCCCAGAATCAGGACGTTTGAACCAGGCCCGGAGGTGTCAAGCGTCCACGGTGGCTGGTCGTGCTTGAACGGGCGGTCAATGATCCCAATCGGAAACGCCAGATCTCTGGCGGAGCCGTAGTCCTGCTGCCAGTCGCGACCGAGGAACCGGTTGACCAACTCGTCGATGGCGACGGGCTGGGTCAGCGGTGGCTGCCACAACCGGTAGGGCTCGAACGGGATCCTGCGGAGCTGATCGATGATCACCGTCCCGACCTTCGGTGTCCTGATCCCCTCTTCGTCGTCCTCGCTCTCGGCCTCCTCGACCTCGAGCACCTCACCATTCGACTCGGCGGCCGCCAAGTCGACATCCGGTCCGCCGACACTCACCTCGAGCGGGGTGAACGAGTTGGTAAACAATTGCGGGCGTACGTAATCGATGCTGTGCACCAACCGAGGCGTTTCGTCGCCGTCGATGTCGACCCCGCGGTAGTAGTCCCGCCACAGGAACTCGGCCTGGAACCGGATGATGTCTTCGAGACTCTTGCGGAAGTACCCGAGGCCGGCCTTGGCCGGCAGGTTCACCGCATTGGGCACACCGGCCGCCTGCGCCGCACCTGCCGTACGCGCCTTCAACACCAAGCGGTAACCCATGTTCTCCATGAGTTTTTCGGCGCGGCTCTCGATGGTCTGTGAGGCCATCATCAGGTGAATCCAATAGGCGCGGCCCTGCCGGCCGATCGAGTCCAGAACGTCGACGGCGGTCGGCATGATGCGGAACCACTCGTAGAACTCGTCGATGACCACCACGAGCATCGGCAGCGGTGGCATGTCCTGGCCGCGGGCGCGCATTCTGGACCGCACGGAGTTGTACTCCTTGGCGTCGTCGACGCCGGCGTGGTCGCACACGGCCTTGCGGCGGGCGATTTCGCCCCACAGCGCGTCCAGGAAGCGCTCCATCAGCGCCTGGTCTTCTTCGAGGTCGGTGATGATCCGCGATACGTGCGGCACCCCGGCGAAGGGCTTAACCGCGGACCCACCCTTGAGGTCGGCCAAAACGAACTGCAGCTCGTCGGGCGGGTGGCTGAGCATCAGCGACTCGATCACGGTTCGCACCAGCGTCGACTTACCCGAACCCGTTGTCCCGGACATGACTCCGTGCGGCCCGTCGCCGCCTTCATCGAGCGACTTCATGTCCAAGAACAGCAGCTCACCGTTGTCGGAGCGGTTGCCGAACGGAGCCCGCAAACGCGACCGGCCCATCGCGTCGGTGCGGCTGCCCCACAGCGCCTCGAAGTCGATATCGGCCGGGTCGTCAATTCCGTAGTAGGCCATGACGTCCCGGGCGCCGATGTGGGCTACCCGCTGGCCGATCTCCTCGTAGGCTTCCGCGATCCGCCAGCGGGCCAGCTTCTGCGAGAACTCTTCTGCCTCCGCGGCGCTGAGCTGGTCGGTGAGAGCGAAGAACCAGGACTTCTCGTCGATCACCATCCAGGTGTCGCGGTCGCGTGGCAGCGCCTCGATCACGCCCTTTTCGTCAAACCGCAACGTCCGCTCCGGGACAGATGCCCACATTGACGAGCTGGTCAAGTCGAAGAACGTCACCCCGTCGATACCTTCAGCGCTGATCACGTACTCCCATTGGGGATCCACAACATCGGCGATGATCACGGTGTGAGGTGTCGGGGTCTGCGCCGAGGAACTAGCGTGCCGAGGCGTGAATGAGCCACGGCCGGCAAACAATTCGGCTTGCTCGGCAGCGAATTCACGCACCGAGGCGTAAACCATCCGCGCGTTACCCGCTGCGTCCTGACGCCGCGGGTCACCGAAGTGCGGCAGCCACTTCACCCAGTCCCATTGCTCCAAATCCGAACTGACCACAACCATCTGCACGTGGTCGGGACCGTGGGAGAATGCCAGCTGGCAGACGATCGCCCGCATCAGAGCCAGCACTTGCTCGCGTTCCCCGATCAGCGAGTACCAGGGTTCGACCAGCAGGGAAATCATCTTGGGCAAGTTGTAGACGACGCTTTGATAGCGCCCGAATTCCTGAAGTGCCTTACCGGTCACCGGCTCCAGCTCGATGTCGGTGGGCATGTTCTGGGGCTCACCCCACGTCACCTCGGGACGCGTCATGCCCACGCCGACTCGGACGACGCCGAAGTTGAGGTCCTTTCCGTCGGGTTTGCGTTCCCACATCCGCGGCGAACCCACCGCGGCCGCCAGCGTGTCGGGTGCCGGGTGGAACCACCGGTAGTTGGCGTCCATGCTGTCGGCCGACTCGTGGGCGGTCTCGCGCAACATGTCCAGCATCAACATGAACTGGGCGCGCATCGAGTCCAGCTTCGGCCGGCTCATCTGCTGCTGGCCGCCGAACCGGCCGCCGAACATCATCATCGCGACACCACCGATCATGAAGATCGGGAAAATTGAACCGGCGCCGCCGAACACACGCGAGCCGCTGGCGAAGACCATGGCCACCATGCCGATCAGCAGGCCCACCACCACGACACCGACCACGATCAGCCACCAGGGCTTGCCCTCCGGCGGCGGAATGCTCAACGGCGTTGGTAGGACGATGTTCTCCGGCTTGATTACCGGAGGCTTTTCCGGCGTCGGCCGGGCAAAACCACGCTTCACTTCGGTACCGCCAACTCTGCAGGGGACATATCCATCGGTAAGGTGTCGTGTTGAACCAACGCATCCGCTCGTGACAGCGTCGGCCCTTGTGGCAGCAAGCGCAGCGCCACCCACGGCGCCTGACTCGGCTTTGTTTGCAAACCCAACGCCTCGCGCACATCGCGGGTGTCGTCCACTCCGAACCGAGCGCCCGCATCGGTGAGCCACCACAGCGATTCCGTCGTCTTGGCTCCGGCATCGTTGCCGGTGACGGCCACGAAGTTTGCGTAGTTGGGGCCGAAGTAGACATGGTCGGCCTCGCGACCCGTCGTGTCGGCCTTCACCAGTGACACCACCTTGTTGACGTTGGCCTGGGCGACCGGGATGGTCGGCCCGGAGATGACCTCGACTCGAGCACGGTTCTCACCGGAAGTCTTCTCCCACCACCAGCAGGTGGCCGGGTTCTCCCGGATGTCCATCACGTTCAACGGGTTGTCCGGATACGACGACAGATCCAGCTTGTTGACCACCGGCATTTTTGCCAACGCGGCGGGTTCTACTGTCACCGGTTTGGCGTTATTGGGGCCTCCGGCATTCTGCAAAATCTGGGCCACCAACGGTGGCAGCGTTTGCACGCCATCGGCCAGCACCAGCGAATACTGTTGCGGCCCACTTATTTGTGGTGTGACAACCACAGTACCCACCGGCCCGGGCGCTCCAGGGAACGACGCCGGAGTGCCTGCGTTCTGCACTTCTGGCACCGTCAGTTCGGGCCCCACCGGCAACGCGTCGAACAAGGCGCGGCTCATCGGCTTTGCCATGCTGACTTGCTCGGGCGTCATTCCAAGCGGCAGCAACACCGCTCGGTTCGCCTCGTCAACACGCGACCGGCGTCCCTGCCGGATGACCCACGCGTCGCCGCCGTAGCTCAGCACCACTGCGTCCGACCCGGTCAGCACCCGTCGGTGGCCGCCGAGGTCCGGGCTACCGTCGATCACCGTCACCGTCACACCTGAGGGCGACGCGGCTCCGGTCGAGGCCACGGTGTCGCACACCAGCCACGACGACGAGGGTGGACTCGTGGGCCCGAAATTCGACGGTGCACCCGGGATGCCCACCATCGGGCCGCGCGGAAGCTTGGCGATTTGGCCTGACTTAACGAGGTGGGGGTTGTCCGGCCGCCCGGTGATCAGCCGCGCCGATGCCAAATTCAGCGCCGGGTACAACTTGTCACCCACGCGGACGTACAGCGCGCCCGAGTCACGGTCGGCGATGATCGGCGAGTCCCCTACCTGGCCGGCCGGGCTGATTTTTGAGTACAGCAGCGCGCCCAGGCAGATCACCAACGCCGCAGAAATCGACGCCACGACGGCCAAGTTCTGCCGCCGTCCCGGCTCGATCTCCATACGGACTCGCCAACGGGTCAGCGCCATTGCGGTCCGCCGAGCAAGGAACTGGTAGCCGGTAACCTGGGTCCGGGTCGACAACCCGAGGCCGTATCCCGACCCGCGCTCCCCGCGACTTTCTTCCGCCACGTTATTTCACCATCCGGTCTGCTAGAACGCCTGGATATTGTCCAGCGCGCTAATCATCTCGATAACCGTAAGGCACCCGCAAAGACATCGCCATGGGGCGAGATTCGCGTTCACTTTTACGTATTGCTATGTCCTTGAACCCGGCCGTCTTCACGGCCCCGGTGTGGCCAACGGTGGCAGCAGTGGCCTGCGCCATTGAGCTGGCACTTTCCGTCTCCCCCGCTGACCCCCCGGCCGGATTCTTGGTGTCCTCACAGGGCATGGTAGCGGCTAATCGCCGCCTCGTCCTGTTCGAGCACGCGTTCGGCTGAACACCTTCGCTGACCTGCAAAGTGATAGTGCGCGGATGGACCGCTAGCAAAACAAAGCGGGCGGCGCGGCCGCGGGCCGCGTCGTCGCTGGCCGGCTCTTGGACGCAAGATGGGCGGCATGACTGAGCTCGCGCCCTCGCTGGTCGAACTTGCCAGGCGATTCGGCATCGCAACCGGCTACGAGGACTGGACCGGCCGGCGGGTGCAGGTCACCGAGAGCACGCTGGTGGCAGTGCTCGCCGCCCTCGGTGTGGCAGCCGGCACCGAGCAGGAGCGCAACCTGGCGATGACCGCACAACTGCGGTCGTATTGGGAACGTCCATTGCCGGCGACCATTGTCGGGCGCACCGGCGCGCCGACGCGGTTCTGGGTGCACGTGACGCACGGTTACCCCGCCGAAGTGTGGTTGCAGCTGGAGGACGGCACCACGCACGGCGGGGTACAACAGGTGGACAACTTGACTTCCCCATTCGATCTGGATGGCCGGTGGGTTGGAGAGGCCAGCTTCGTCTTGCCGGCCGACTTGCCGCTGGGTTACCACCGTGTCCATCTGCGTTCCGGCGACTCCGAGACCAGCACCGCGCTCATCATGACGCCGGATTGGCTGGGGTTGCCCGAGCAACTTGGCGCCCGCCGCGCGTGGGGGCTTGCCGCTCAGCTCTACAGCGTGCGGTCGCGACACTCGTGGGGCGTCGGCGACCTCACCGATCTGACCGACCTCGCGGTGTGGTCTGCATCCCGCCATGGCGCCGACTATGTGCTGGTCAATCCTCTGCACGCGGCAACTCCGACGACCCCGATGGAGCCGTCGCCGTACCTGCCGACATCGCGCCGCTTCGTCAACCCGCTCTATCTTCGCGTTGAGGCAATCCCGGAATTCTCCGAACTGACCAAACGTGGCCGGGTGCGGCGGCTGCGGTGGGAAGTCCAACAACGGGCCGCCGAACTCGACGCCATCGACCGTGACAGCGCCTGGGTGGCCAAGCGCGCGGCGCTCAAGCTGCTGCATCGAGTGCCGCGATCGGCGGGTCGTGAGCTGGCCTATGCCGCCTTCCGGGACCGTGAGGGCCGCGCGCTCGACGACTTCGCCAGCTGGTGCGCGCTGGCCGAAAGGTACGGCGGCGACTGGCATCATTGGCCGAGTTTCCTACAGCATCCCGCGGGTGCGGGCGTGGCCCGCTTCCTCGAAAAGCACTCCGACGCTGTTGATTTCCACCGCTGGATGCAGTGGCAACTCGACGAGCAACTCGCCATGGCGCAATCGCAGGCGCGGCGGGCCGGAATGTCCATCGGCGTCATGCACGACCTGGCCGTCGGCGTGCACCCCAATGGCGCCGACGCCTGGGCGCTGCAGGATGTGATGGCGCTGGGCGTGACCGCGGGGGCGCCGCCGGACGAGTTCAACCAGCTCGGCCAGGACTGGTCGCAGCCACCATGGCGACCGGACCGGCTGGAAGCGCAGGAATATCGGCCTTTCCGCGCACTGATCAGGGCGGTGCTGCGCCATGCCGGCGGGATACGCATCGACCACATCATCGGATTGTTTCGGCTGTGGTGGATTCCCGACGGCGCACCGCCAACCCAAGGCACCTACGTGCGCTACGACCATGAAGCGATGATCGGCATCGTCGCCCTGGAAGCGCACCGGGCCGGCGCTCTGGTCGTTGGTGAAGATCTCGGCACGGTCGAACCCTGGGTTCGGGACTACCTACTATTGCGTGGCCTGCTGGGCACGTCGATCCTCTGGTTCGAATTGGATCGCGACGGAAATGGCGGTCCGTTGCCGGCCGAGCGCTGGCGGGAATACTGCCTGTCGTCGGTCACCACCCACGATCTACCGCCGACCGCCGGCTATCTGGCCGGCGACCATGTGCGGCTGCGGGAGTCGCTGGGATTGCTGACCCGGCCCGTTGCAGCCGAGCTCGAGTCCGACCGGGCCGAACTGGCGGCCTGGCTGGCCGAACTGCGTCGGGTTGGACTCCTGGGCGAGAACGACTCAGAACATAAACAAGACCCGGAACAGATCGTTCTCGCCCTCCACCGATACCTGGGTCGGACGCCGTCGCGGCTATTGGGAGTGGCACTGACCGACGCGGTTGGTGACCGCAGGACTCAGAATCAGCCCGGCACCACCGACGAGTATCCGAACTGGCGGGTTCCGCTGACCGGCCCGGGCGGCCGGCAGGTGATGCTCGAGGACGTGTTCACAGATCGCCGGGCAGCCACGCTGGCCGAGGCTGTGCGCACCCAGATCGCGCCTCCGGGCATCTGAAAAGGACCACCTGTTAGCTTCGGGTGTCAGTGTCAGGGTGAGGTGCCGCTTGTTGCGGTGGTTGGATCCTGATCACCTGGTGTCTGGCTCGTAGCCTCGGTGCCGCCCTCGGGTTGGCGTGCATGGGTTTTGTCGGCATCAGGTGTGAAGGACCGGCCGGCGTGACTTGATAGGAGCGTGGCATCGCCCCCACTGAGATGTGTCCGCCGACCGGCCCAACCGTCACCTCACAGTGAAGGAGGCAACCTCCATGGTTGTTGTTGGAGCCGATGTTCACAAGCGCACCCACACGTTCGTCGCCGTCGATGAGGTCGGGCGCAAACTCGCCGAGAAGGTTGTTGCGGCGACCAGCGCGGGGCATGGCGAGGCGGTGATGTGGGCACGGGAACACTTTGGTGCTGAGGCGGTGTGGGCGATCGAGGACTGCCGGCACCTGTCGGCGCGCCTGGAGCGGGACCTGCTCACCGCCGGCCAGCAGGTGGTGCGGGTGCCCCCGAAGTTGATGGCTCAGACGCGGGCTTCGGCGCGGACCCGCGGTAAGTCTGATCCGATTGATGCGTTGGCCGTTGCGCGGGCGTTCTTGCGTGAGCCCGACTTACCGGTGGCCTCTCATGACGAGGTATCGCGGGAGCTGAAGCTGTTGGTAGATCGCCGCGAAGTCCTTGTGGCCCAACGCACTGCGACGATCAATAGGCTGCGCTGGCGGGTTCATGAACTAGGGCCTGAGCGCGCGCCCCAGCCCGCATCGCTGAATCGGGCTAAGCATCGCCGCCTGTTGGGTGACTGGTTGGCGGCCCAGCCCGGTCTGGTCGCCGAGCTTGCTCGTGACGAACTGGCCGACATCACTCGGCTCACCGAGGAAATCGACGCGGTGGCCAAACGAATCGGTGAGCGTGTCCACCAGATCGCCCCGGTGCTGTTGTCGTTGCCAGGGTGTGGAGAGTTGACCGCGGCAAAACTAGTCGGTGAGGCCGCCGGAGTGAGTCGGTTCAAAAGCGAAGCCGCCTTTGCCCGCCACGCCGGTGTTGCTCCCATCCCGGTGTGGTCGGGCAACACCGCCGGCCGGGTCCGCATGACCCGCTCGGGCAACCGTCAACTCAACGCCGCGCTACACCGCATCGCCGTCACTCAGATCCGCCTTGAGGGCCTCGGCCGGACGTATTACCGACGACGGCTCGACGCTGGTTCCTCCCGGCCCGAAGCCCTGCGTTGCCTCAAACGCCGCCTAGCCCGTGTCGTCTTCCACCACCTCCACACGGACCACCAAAACCGTCTCCAGCCTTGCCAACCGGCAGCGGCTTGACATAGGAGAAACCCATGAAGGTTTCCGTCGTCGCCCCGGTCGCCGACGGTGTCACCGCGGATCCCGGTTGGATGGTGAGCTTCGCGAGCCATCTCGAGCGGTGCGGGTTCGAATCGATCGTCGTTGTCGAGCACACCGTCCTGGTCACCCGCTACGACAGCGTCTATCCCTACGACAGTTCCGGACGAGTTGGGCTGGCCGCCGACTGCCCCATCCCCGACCCGCTCGACCTGTTGGCGTTTCTGGCCGGCCACACCAGCCGGCTGGGGTTGGCCACCGGGGTTTTGGTACTGCCCAACCACCACCCGGTGGTGCTCGCCAAACGGGCTGCGACTGTCGATGCGCTCTCGGGCGGAAGGCTGCGGCTGTGTGTTGGCGTGGGCTGGCTCAAGGAAGAGCTCGAGGCGTGCGGTGCGGACTTCGACAGTCGGGGCAGACGAGCCGACGAGCAGTTGGCTGTTTTGCGCGCGCTGTGGGCCGACCAGCCCAGGGGCGCGTCTTACCACGGCGAGTTCTTCAGCTTCGACGATGTTATGTGCTATCCCAAACCTGTTGCCGGCGAACGACTGCCGATCCACATCGGAGGGCACAGCGGCGCGGCGGCCCGCCGTGCCGGACGTTTCGGCGACGGCTTTCAGCCGCTCGGCGTGACGGGCCCAAAGCTCTCATCACTGATCGCGCTGATGCGCGAAGAAGCGTCGTCGGCAGGCCGTGATCCGGCGGGCCTGGAAGTATCCCTGGGCCACTCGGTCACCAAGATCGACGCCGACCGCGCGGGCGGCCTGATTGATCAGGGCGCCGACCGAATCGTGTTGGCCATGCCACCGACTACCGATATCGAACAGGCCAAAGACATCTTGTCGGCCTGCGCGCAACGGCTGTCCCTGGTCGGGTGAAGCGACTTACTCTGCCATGACGCTTTCAGTGAACGACCGGGCCAGCCTCAGCGAATTGGTGCACCGGTACGCGGCGGGCGTTGACGACCGTCAATTCGGCTCTGTCGCAGAGCTTTTCACTACGAACGGCGAGCTGATGGTGCCGGAGCCGCCGGCGGCGCTGGAGCCGATACATTCGCACCAAGGTCAGCGGGCCATCGCCGCAGCGGTTGCCGCGGTCGCTGCGGTTGCGCGTACCGAGCACGCGATCATCGGCGAGGTCTACGACGAAGTCGGTCGGCGCGGCTGCGCGCGGGGACGCATCGCCTGCGTTGCGCATCACTGGAATCAACGCCCTGATGAGGTCGTCGACGTGGTCTGGCATGTGCGCTACGACGATGATTACGAGTTGACCGATGGGGGTTGGCGGATCAGCCACAGGGCGTTGACGATCAATGCCATCGAGACCCGCCCGGCGCGCCGATTGCTGCCCCGCGACCCGGCCTAGCGGGAAGCTATTCCACTGTGATTGTTAATTGGGGCAGACCTGCTTGACCCAACTGTCAAGGACCTTGTTGTTCATCGTTTAGTCCGGGTCATCGAAGTGAGCACCGCCCATACCGACGAAGTGTTCGATTGCGTCCTTGACCGAAATCCATGTGATATCTGGATTTTCGGGTTTCCTAGCAGCGTTCTGGCGTCGAAGTCGTTTATTGAGGCCGGTTTGGCTTGCCATGGACCGCTCTCCGGCGCTACTGGAGTGCAGCGAGATTGTTCACCGACTTCCGCACATCGGATCGCAGGACTCTGGCGAGAACCTTTCCGATCGGCCCGCTGAGCACACCGCCACGGAGATCTGCGGTGAGATGAAACGTCGATCCAGGGTGGTTATCGGCGACATTCATTGCCACTGCGATCCGGATCCCGCCTCGGCCGCGGCCCTGCAGTTCAATCGATTTCGGCTCGTCGTAACGGGTGACCGTCCAGTGAACGACGTTGCGAAAGCCCTTGATCTTGACACCCGACGAGATTTGGGTGCCCTCCTCGATCGTCGACGGCACCTTGCTTCGCCATCCGCCGAAAATCGTCATCCACTCATCGAATCGACTCAGGTCTGAAGCCAGCTTCCACGCGGCCTCCGGTTCCAGCTCCGATGACGTCGAAACGTCTACTTGTGCCAAGGCTTATCGGCTTCCTTTGGGACTGTGGCCGGACGTCGCCGACATTCGAGTTGGATACCCGCGCCCGGTGACTCGATAAACCCTCCGGTCCGATCGGTCCTAGGGCCAGGACTCGTTCAATTTGTGGGCGACGTCGATGACTTGCGCGGCCTGCGATTGGGGCGAGTCGATCTCTTCGGCGACGTACTGCGCGATGAATCGTCGGATCTCACCATCAACACCGGCAAGGATGCGCAATATCTCGCCGCGAAAGGACTTGGACGACACATTCACGGTGATGTCGGAAGGCCGCGGCTTGGCGACGTCGACAATCAGCAGCAGCGGCTCGGCGGCTCGTGCCGTAGCGCGCAATGCGATATCTCCGGATACCACAAATCGCTGCTTGTCGAGCCTTAGGTCGAGGAGAAGATCGATGGACAGTGGGATGTGTATGACGAACGTGATGCTGTCACCCACACGCCGCGTGACTCGCGGCTCGTGGATTTTGACGTTGGCGCTGACCTTGGCGATGCCGCCGGGTCCCTGGGCAATCGGCTCCATGGCGAACTCGCTGCCCGCGATGTCGGCAAATGCGGCGGCGACGCGCTCGGGGGTGACAGCGACCTCGAAGAACCTGCGGCCAAACTCTTCGTAGGTGACATAATCCAGGTTCTGCATAGGCTTATACCGTCTCACGTCACCTGCCGAAACGGCCGCTGATCTGCTCACGTCGCAGGAATTTCGCGTCATGCCTGGATAAGACTGACCGAGCCCAATCGCTACACGCCGGTGTCCGCTGCGGCCGTTTGGTGCCGGTTGTGAACAACACCACACCCAGTCGCTTCGATTCGGTGTGTCGGCCGGCGGCCTGGGAGGCTTGGAGGAGTTGGAGGTGTTTGGATTCTTATGAGCGCCCACGAAGTTACTGAGTCGCGCTCGGCCACGTCGCCGGTCGGGGGACCGCTCACCTGGCTTGGCGGTGGGCACTGGCGCGAACTCGCTGAGGGTCACGAGCGGTCCACCCATGCCGTCGCCGGCGCTGTTGTGCTTTTCGGGGCCGTGCTCGCCTGGCTGGTGGCGAGGTTGGCCGTTTCCGAGTCGGCGCGCCTGCCGGTGCTTGCCATCCTGCCGCTGACCCTCGTCTTCGGTCTGCTGGTCGGCGTGGTGACGCGGGGCACCGCCAGCGGGCCCGACCGTGGGTGGTCCGGCATTGCCGGACGCGCGGCCGTCGCGATTGCGGTCGGCGTTGTCGTTGGCGAGCTTGCCGCGCTCGTGGTGTTCTCCGCCTCGATCGAGCATCGTCTCGGCGAGCGGGCCCTGCGCAACGCTGACTCCTCGCCTGCAGTCTCGCAAACGTCGGCATCACTTCGACAGACCCGGGATGCGCGCACCGCACTCGACAACGCTGTCGAACAGGCCCGCTTACATCAGGACCAGGCCTTGGTGGTCGCACGCTGCGAATACAATCCCACACCGGCTTGCCCGCAGACCCGGATCACCGGAGTTCCCGGTGCCGGGCCCGAAACACGAACGGCGAACCAGCTTCTCGCCGATGCGCAGCATGAGCTGGACAATGCCCTGGCAGCTCGCGACCGCCAAGCCCCAGAGCTGGACGCCAAAGCTTCCCGTGAGGAGCAAGCACTTACCGAGGTACGCCAAAGCGTGGTGGCAAATGCCGGCCGAGGACTCGGCGCACGCTGGGTCGCGATGAACGACTTCACATTCGCCAGCACCGGGGCGCTGATCCTGCGGCTGCTGACGATCGCGTTCTTCGTGCTGCTTTACCTGCTGCCGCTGATTCTGCGGCTATGGCGTGGTGAGACAACCCAGGATCGGCATGCGTCAGCGCGCGCAGAGCGCGAACGCGCCGACCTCGACGCCGACACCGCGATCGCCGTCAAGCGGGCCGAGGTTCGCCGTGAAGCCGAAATCCTATGGGCGGAGCACCAACTCACGCAGGCCCGCCTCGCTGTCGACGCTCAGGCCGAAATCGATCGCGAGCAGCAACGCCGCCGAGTCGCGGAAGCCCTTGAGGCCCCCCTGCGCGCGTCGGCGCAGCGTACCTTCGAGCAAGTGGAGGAAGACATGTACCTGCCGATCGCCGCAGAAGCGGAGGCGGCCAGCCGAGCACTCGCCCAATTGCCTGCCGCGGCACAAGATGATCGCATCGAAAACCCGGAGAACGTGCCGTACCTGCCTGCACAGATCGAGCCAAGCGGCGAGGTTAAACCCCATGATGAGCGCGGCGCACCGTTGATCCCGTCGATACCGGACGCCACCAAGGCCGCGGCTCGCTGGATCCGCCCGCTGGTGCCCCCGTTCGTCGCACGGGTGATCGACAACACGACTCAGCCGCTGCGTACCGCGCGTCAGGTATTCGAAGAGGTCGAAGAGATCACGTTTTCGCTCAAGCGAACTCGCAAGGTCACGGTCAACTCCGAGGAGTCGGACACCAGTGACCCGCCGCTGCGTCAATCGACCACTGCCGACAAGCCGTCCCCCACACGGATTCATTCGTCGCGCGAAGGCCGCCACGGCAGCCACGACCCGTCGTCACACCGGGCTCACCATGAGGTAGGTCGCCACGAGCAGTACTCATCGTGGCCGCTACCCGCCGGCGATGTGGACGGCCTGTCCCTCGAGTCGGCGGAACGCGACCGCAACCGCGAGTTGGCGGAGGGAGACGAACCCCGTGAACTTCGTGCGCCCGACGGCCCGCGCGAACTACCGCCCCCGGAATGACTGAGAAATAAGCTGCTTCAAGCGCTGATGACGGCCAGCTCGAGCCGCTCGAGGCGGCGCACCAGGATGCTCGGTAGCCACCGGCCAACGTCGACTGCTTCGATCCCCGACGTGCGATCCAGCAGCAGGCGCAACACGATATGGGCCTCCATACGTGCCAGCGCCGCACCGACGCAGAAGTGCGCTCCCTTTCCAAAGCTGATGTGCCCCTTGACGTCCGTTCGGTCAAGGCGGAACTCACCAGGCGTCTCAAAGTGAGCCGGATCTCGATTGGCCGCCCCCCATAAGAGCAGCAGATGTGAGTCGGCGGGCAGATCGACGCCAGCCAGGGTGGTGTCGGTACGTACGTGCCGGTAATGGCCACGAAACGGCGGTTCGTAGCGCAGCGTCTCTTCAATGAATACCGTTAGCAATTCCGGGTTTTCGCGCACCTGCCGCTGGATATCGGGCCGTTGCGCCAGCATCCAGGCCGCGCTGCCCAGCAGTGATGCGGTGGACTCTCCGCCCGCGGCGAACAAGGTCACCATCATCGCCTGGGCACTGACAATATCCAGCTCACCCGAGGCGCAGGCGCTAGCAAGTTCGCCCAACAGATTGTCCCGCGGATCTGCAGCGGCCCGGCCGAATTGCTCGTTGATATAGCCGCTGAGCTCCATGACGGCGGCACATGCAGCGGCGAGCTGCTCTTGGCTGACAAGACCTTCGAGCAGCTGGGTGGCCGCGTACCCCCATTTCACCAGCTGGACGACGTCGGTATCGGGCACGCCGATCAGCTGAGCCACGACCATCATGGGCAGGCGGTTGGCCATGGCGCCCATCCATTCGATGCGTCCGTCACGCAGTCCGTCGCTCCACAGCCGGTCTGCGGTCTCGCTGGCGAACTGCTCCATGGCGCGGATCCGCCTGGCCGCAAGATGGCGCACCGACAGCTTGCGATGAACTGCGTGGGCGGGATCGTCGGCCGTGGCCAGCACGTGAGTCGGACCGCCGAGCGGGTCCATCTCGAAAGTCTTGACGGTCCCTTCGGCCGTATACGTCATGGTTGCGGTCAGGTTCGAGGAAAAGTCTTCGGGACGGCTGATGGCGTCGTTGATTGCATCCCAATCGCACACCGCATAGAACTCCGAGCCGCCGATCCGCTGCACCGGCCCGGTGGCACGCATCAGCTCGTAGAGCGGGTACGGATCTTGCAGAGATTCGGCGCTGAAGAAGATTCTGGCCTCGTCGACGACGGTCACATTTTCAGCCTGATGGACGGGATATCAGCACGTCAATGCCCCTACGCGAGATTGAAAACCCGCTGGCCGGAGCCGTTGCGTCCGGCTGTCTCCGCGTGGGCGTCGGACCTGCGGCTGCGCTGAGAAAAGTAGCGAGTAACGTCTCAAGTTGAGATCGCGATGTCTCTGCTTCTCGGGAAGAAGGGCGTGTGGGCGGTGCCGCATAACGATTGGTTGGTCGGGGGCGATCGCCGCGCGATCGCCGTCGAACGCATCTATGCCGCCGCCACGGACATGATCACGCGCGAAGGCCTAGATAATTTCGATATCGACATGCTGGCTAAACGGGTCCACTGTTCTCGGGCGACGATTTACCGCTATGTGGGCGGCAAAGCCGAAATCCGCGATGCAGTCCTCGCCCGCGCGGCCTCGCGCATCGTCGAAACGGTGCGTCAAACCGTCGACACGATGAGCGGGCCGGAGCGGGTTGTCGCCGCAATCCTGGTGGCGCTCAGGCTGATCCGAGCCGATCCCCTGGGCCAGCTCATGATCAGCTCGGTCCGGGCCAACGAGATGGCATGGCTGACCGGATCGCCACTATTGGCGCGCTTCGCCACCGATCTCACCGGGCTTACCGACCGTGACCCCCAGGCCGCACATTGGGTGGTTCGTGTTGTGCTGTCGCTGATGTACTGGCCCGCCGGCGATGACGAGACCGAACGCCAATTGGTTCAACGATTCGTCGCGCCGGCATTCAGCTGAGCATGGTTAATCGTTGCCGAATGCGTCGCACAGCTCCGAAGGAGCAGCGGATCGTCGAAGCATTGCGCACGGCCGCCGACTCGGCGGCGTGGACCCGTTGACGACGACATGAAGACTCCGACCGCCAAGCGTCTTCGGAAAAAGTTCACCGCGTGACCGTCAGCCACGGAGCGAATTTTCGCACTCCTTCGGTGGTGCCTGATGCCTCGCGATCGTGCCGGCCAATGCAGTCGGAGCGGGAAGACATCATGCTCCGAGGACTTTTGGCTGACTCCGGGTCGATGAGAGTTGGCAACGGCCGCGGTACCCCCCGGGACCCCGGCCGTGCCAAGTTCCTCATCGCCAATCAACAGGTCACCGCAGCCGACTCGGCGAACAGCGGTCCCCACTCGTGACGAGCCGCAGACTGCGCATCGGTGAAGCTGGTGGTCTTCTCGCCATCGCCCGCCAGGTGAACCAGCGCCCACGCCATCGCAAACACCGGCACCCTGTGACGTAGTGCCGCGCTGTGCAATTCGTCGAAAGCTGCATCTGAGCGGCACCGCCGAAGTCCGATGAGAATGCCCCGCGCGGTGTCGAGAATGCGACCAGAGTTCGGGCCACACGTAGTCTGGGCGGGAACCCAGTTCGCCATCATGCTGTGGATACCTCCTGCTGGCGCCTTAACGAAATCCGCTACCCACATAGCAGAGTCAGAATCCTTGCGAGCAGGTGTAACTCGCGTCCGTGATCCTGAAAGGTGCCCCGTGCAATGATTTGTGGATCGATCGCGTTGTGCCAGACCGTGGCGTATATCGATACGCGCTTGTGATCGTGTTGAAATCGATCAGATGCCAAGCATGCCGCCACATAACGCGGTTCACACGCATGTTGTTCAGCTGAGAAATCACAAGTCGCAGGCGGTAGCCGTCGCCGGCTGCGGCTATTCGCCGGCGCTCACCGGCTCACTGCGTTTCAACGAGTCGATCGCCGCTTGCAGCCTGCTCGTGACCTCCTCCGCGACGGGGCGCAGCTCCGGCTCGCCGGTGACCTCCACCAGCAGCCCAGGGTGCATCGCTTCGACAAGCACCGTGCCGGCATGGTCGGGGTCCGTGCGCACGACGACGTTGCACGGCAACAGCAGACCGATCTGGCGATTCGCCTCCACCGCGCGATGCGCCAATGGCGGATTGCAAGCGCCGAGGATCAGATAGTTCTCCATGTCCTCACCGAGTTTGGCTTTCAGCGTGGCCTTCATGTCGATTTCGGTCAATACGCCAAAACCTTGCTCCGCGAGCGCCTCACGAGTCCGCGCGACCGCGTCTTCGAAAGAGGCATGCAGCGGCGTCGAGATCGCGATATCCATTCGACTTTTCCTTCCTGTTCAGATGCTGCCCGCACGCGCCTCAAGCGAGTGCCAGGAACAGCTTCTCCAGCTCGGCTTCGGTCATAGGTGTCGCGCCGTCGGCCGTAATACCCGTGACACAGTCCTTCAATCCGGTCGCCACGATCTTGAACCCGGCACGGTCGAGAGCGCGCGAAACCGCGGCGAGCTGAGTAACGACGTCCTTGCAGTCGCGGCCCTGCTCGATCATCGAGATCACCCCGGCAAGTTGTCCCTGAGCGCGGCGCAGCCGGTTTAGCACCGCCGCGATGCTGTCTTGATCACCGACCACTGGATCCTCCGTCTCGTTGTGCTGTCAACAGGTACCCACGGGGGTACAACTCGACCCTTCCCGAATATACCCCATGGGGTATCGCATGTCACGCGCATGAGTCGACTGCGGAAGCAAGATGGCCACACCGGCCTCACAGGATGGCTTTGAGGTCCTTCGCCTTGGCGATGTCGTCCCAGTCGATGTCCAGCTCGAGCAGAATCTCCTCGGTGTGCTGTCCATGCTCTGGCGCACGCGCCGGACCCGGCGGGGTTTCGTTGAATTGAACCGGTGCCGCAACGATCCGATATTTTTCGCCGCGGTCGTCGACGTTGTTCACCACGTATCCGTTGGGCTCGACTTGCGGGTCGTTGAGCGTCTCCCGCGGCGTGGCCAGCGCAGCCCACACGCCCGGTTCGTCCTCAAGCACCTTCTGCCAGTGCGCAAGGTCATGGCCGGCGAACGCATTCGCCACGATCTCGGTCGCCGCGGCCGCGTTGGCTATCAGATTGTTCGACGGCACAAACCGCTCGTCGGTGGCCAACTCCGGCAGACCCATACGCTCGCAGAATCCGGCCCAGAATTTGTCGGGCTGCAAGAAGACCAGCTGAATCCACCTGCCGTCCTTGGTCTTGTACCTGTTAACGAGTGGATTGATGGCCAACCCGGGCGGCGCACCCGGAATGCCGTCGATATCGAAGAAATCGGCTGCGCAAATCGCGGGCGCGATGGCCCACATCGCCTGGGCCAGCAGCGAAGAGTCGACGATCGTCGGCTCACCGGTCCGCTCCCGGTGGAACAACGCAGCGCACACACCCCCGGCCAAGGTTGCCCCGCCCTGCAGGTCTCCGAATCCCGGGCCCTGGACAGCGGGCGTTTCCGACCCGAACGGTGTCAGCGTGTATGCGACTCCGCCACGGGCCAGGTAGGTGGCGGCGTCGAAACCGCCGCGATCCCGATCGGGGCCGCGCACCCCGAGCCCGGTACCCCGCGCGATGATGATTTTCGGGTTGAACGCGCGGACATCCTCGACGGTGAGCCGGACCCGTTCGAGTGCTGCCGGCAGCCAATTGGTCAGGAACACATCCGCACTGGCCAACAGCCGGCCGAACAAATCCCGCCCCGTTTCGGATTTGATGTCGATGGCGATGCTGCGCTTGCCGCGGTTGCCCAACTCGAGGATGAAGTCGGCGTCGGGGCGGGCCGCTTCGCGGGTGAAACCACCGACGACCAGCGCCCGTCCCGGATCCCCGGAGGCGACGCCTTCCACCTTGATCACGTCGGCGCCCCAGTCCGCGAGGGCGGCACCGGCTGACGGTACGTAAGTCCACGACGCCAACTCGACAACTCGGACGCCGCTGAGCACGCCTGACATCGCCAACCCCCTCAGTCGCGCCATTTCTTGCTATTTTAGATATTCTAGCTACTCTAAGGGATATTGATAGCCCGGCTGCAGCCACGCGCAGTTTTTCGTGGAAGAGATGCGATGGAGCCGACCGTTGGTCCGATACGAATCCCCGCTGTGGTGAGCCCTCGGCGTATCGCAAAGCAGGTCAGCGCGCCCAGGCCGATTTTCGATGCTCCCCCACCGATCCTGGTGACGAACGGCTTTGGGCCCCAACGTGGGTCGTTGACATAGCGGGGACGAAGGACGAGCGATGGGCAGGGTAACGGGCAAGGTGGCCGTGATCAGTGGCGCCGCGCGCGGTCAAGGGCGTTCGCATGCGCGGATGCTGGCTGCGGAAGGCGCGGACATCATTGCGGTGGATCTGTGCGCAGACATCGAAACCAATGAGTACCCGCTGGCCCGGCCGGAGGATCTGGAAGAGACGGCGCGGCTGGTCGAGAAGGAAGGGCAGCGCGCGTTCACCGCGATTGCCGACGTTCGCGACCGGGTGGCGCTGGCCGCGGCGATCGACGAAGGTGTCGCGGAGCTCGGGCATCTCGACATCGTGGTCGCCAACGCCGGCATCTGTCCGCTCACCGCGGGCCTACCGCCCCAGGCTTTCGCCGACGCGGTGGACGTGGACCTGCTCGGCGTGCTCAACCTTGTGCACGCGAGCCTCAAACACCTACAAGCCGGGGCGTCGATCGTCGTGATCGGGTCCAACGCGGCCTTCATGTCGTCGATGAACATCACCGGGATCGACGGCGGTCCCGGTGGGGCCGGATATGCCTTCGCGAAACTCGCTGCCGCGCACTACGTCAACGACTTTGCGCTGGCGCTGGCCAAGTTCTCCATTCGAATGAACGCGGTACATCCGACGAATGTCAACACCGACATGTTGCACAGTGCGCCGATGTACCGGGCCTTCCGGCCCGACCTGAAGGACCCGACCCGCGAGGACGCCGAACCGGTTTTTCCGGTGGTCCAGGCGATGCCGATCCCCTATGTCGAACCCGAGGACATCAGCGAGGCGGTGGTGTTCCTGGCCTCCGACGCGGCACGCTACATCACCGGGCAGCAGTTGCGGGTGGACGGCGGCGGCTTCCTCAAGGTCAAGCCTTGGTCGGGTGCGTGACAGCGGTGACACCACCAATCGGATTGCCCCGCAACGGAACCGGAGTTGTGAACATGCCAACGGTGACCCGCGGAGGAGCGCAATGAACGACGGCCACTCCGCGGACGTTCAGCGTGACATCTACGCGCTCATGGTGCTGATGAAGGCCGCCGATGACCGGCTGTCCAAGGGCATCGGCACCGGCGAGTTCATGTGCGTGTATTGGCCATCGCGCGGCCAGGAGGCGATCGCCGCGGCGATGGGTGTCTCGCTGCGGCCCGATGATCAGCTGGTGACCACCTACCGTGGGCTGCACGACCTCATCGGCAAGGGGGTTCCGCTCGTGGAGATCTACGGCGAGATGATGGGACGCACCGTCGGCGCCAGCCGGGGCAAGGGCGGCACCATGCACATCGCCAAACCCGATAAGGGCGTGATGCTGTCGACCGGGATCGTCGGAGCCGGACCGCCAGTGGCCGTGGGGCTGGCGATGGCCGCCAAGCGCAAGGGCATCGACCGCGCCACGGTGGTCAGCTTCGGCGACGGCGCCACCAACACCGGCTCGTTTCATGAGGCGGCGAACATGGCCGCGTTGTGGGATCTGCCGATGGTGTTCGTGTGCCAGAACAATCTTTACGCCGAGATGACGCCGACCGCCGACACGATGAAGGTCGAACAGGTCGCCGACCGGGCTGCCGGTTACGGGATGCCCGGCATTCGGGTCGACGGCAACAACCCGCTCGCGGTGAAATCCGCGCTCGACGACGCACTACAGCGGGCGCGCGACGGCGCCGGCCCCACCTTCATCGAGTGCGTGACGTTCCGCTTCCGCGGCCACTACTTCGGTGATCGGATGCCTTACATCCCCAAGGACCAACTCGCCGCGGCGATGGCGGCCGACCCGGTTCCGCGGTTCCGCACCCACCTCACCGAAGCCGGCATCTGCACCGACGACGAGCTCGACCGCATTGACACAGAGGCCCTCGCGACCGTGGAGACGGCTTTGAGAACGGTAATGAGCGCGGATTCCCCGTCGATCGACGAACTCGACCGGGACGTGTACGCAACCCCGATCAAGTTCCCCGTGTGAGGAAGCCACACCCTATGGAACAAAAAGCGAACGAAGAAAAAGAGATGACGATGCGTGAGGCACTGAACCTCGCGCTGGATGACGCGCTACGGACCGACGACCGAGTGTTCTTGCTGGGCGAGGACATTGCCGATCCCGGGGCGTCCGGCCCGACCGCAGGGCTGTCGACGAAGTACGGCCACGACCGCGTCCTGGACACTCCGATCTCGGAAGCCGCGATCGTCGGCGCGGCGATCGGTGCCGCCATCGACGGGCTACTCCCGGTCGCCGAGATCATGATCATGGACTTCATCGGCATCGCCGCCGACCAGCTGATCAACAACGCCGCCAAGCTGCGGTTCATGACCGCTGGGCGGACGACGGCGCCGATCACCATCCGTACCCAGGTTTACGCCGGGCTGGCCACCGGTGCCACGCACTCGCAGAGCCTGGAGGCGTGGTTCATGCACATCCCCGGGATGAAGGTGATCGTGCCCTCCACCCCGCGCGACGGCAAAGGCCTACTGACAGCGGCGATCTTCGACGAGGACCCCTGCCTGTTCATCGAAACGATCCGCCTGCAAAGCAAGAAGGGACCCGTCCCCGTCGAACCCGGATTCTCAATTCCCCTGGGCCAGGCCGACATCAAGCGACCCGGCACCGACGTGAGCTTGATCAGTTACGGACGCAGCGTGCACGACGCCCTGGCGGCGGCGGCCACACTGGCCGAGCAGGGCGTGAGCGCGGAGGTCGTCGATCTCCGCACCCTCGTTCCCCTCGACGTCGAGACCATCGTCGATTCCGCCCGCCGCACTAGACGAGCTGTAATCGTCCACGATGCAGTGCAATTCGCCGGGCCGGGAGCGGAAATCGCCGCCATTCTGCAATCGGAGCTGTTCGGCGAGCTGGCCGCACCCGTCGAGCGGGTCGGCGCCAGGTTCGTCCCCAACCCGGCCGCTCCCGCGCTCGAGGCGCAGGTGTACCCGTCGCCGGCGCGGATCGTTGCGGCCGTGCAGCAAACCCTGGACAAGGCGGAAGCGCGTGGCTGACTTCAGCATTCGCATTCCACGTGTGTCGGTGGCCGTCTCGGAAGCCGAGCTCACCGACTTGCTGGTCGATGCCGGTGAGCATGTCGAAGCGGGCACCCCCATCTACGTAATCGCCACAGAAAAGGTGGAACAGGAAATCGAAGCCGGAGCGTCGGGCATCGTGCAGTGGACGGGCCAGATCGGGACCACCTACGACATCGGCGCCGAAATCGGCGTCATCGCCACATAAACGAAAGGTAAGGACGGACACATGGATCTCAACGAGACCCGCGAGAGAATCATCTACGAAAAGGAAGGTCCCATCGCACGTGTCACGCTGAACTGGCCCGAGAAGGCCAACGCCCAGGACCAGAAGCTGGCCGAAGAAGTCGACGCGGCACTGCTTGACGCCGACCGTGACTACGACATCAAGGTGCTGATCCTTAAGGCCAACGGCAAGGGCTTCTGTTCGGGACACGCCATCGGCAACAACGCGGTCGACTACCCGGATTTTGTTGCGGCCGCAAAGGTCATGGGCACTCCGTGGAAGCCGCAGACCGACCTGTTCGTCAAGCCGATCCTGAACCTGTGGGAGTTCTCTAAGCCGACGATCGCCCAGGTGCACGGCTACTGCGTCGGTGGCGGCACCCACTACGGCCTGACCACCGACATCGTCATTGCCTCCGAGGATGCGTACTTCTCGTACCCGCCGCTGCAAGGCTTCGGTATGCCCTCGGGTGAATGCTCGATTGAGCCATGGGTTTTCATGAACTGGCGGCGCGCGGCGTATTACCTGTACCTCGCCGAGGTCATCGACGCCAAGAAGGCGCTCGAGGTCGGTCTGGTCAACGAGGTGGTGCCGCGCGAGCAACTCAACGACCGCGTCGAGGCGATCGCCCGACATATCGCCCAGGCGCCGATGACGACGCTGCTGGCGACCAAGGCCAACCTCAAGCGGGCCTGGGAGCTGATGGGCATGCGGGTGCACTGGCAGAGCTCCAACGACCTCGTCGCGCTCGCATCGATCAGTAAGGATGTGCAGGAGCTGATTCAGACCGTGTTCAAAGACAAGGTGCTGCCGTCGGAACAAGCCCGACGCCAGGCCGCGGCGGCCGCGTCGACCGACGGCGCCGCAGCCACGTAAACCATTCGAGGTCCGCTGGTGAACATCGCCGATCACGCGATCACTGCCCCCCAGGCGCCGGCCTTGATAATGTCCGGTGGCGGCAGGATCTCGTTCGGCGAGCTGCACGCCCGTAGCCTTCGGGTCGGCGCGGTGCTGAGCGGTGCTGGGCTGCGCCTCGGCGACGGCGTCGCCCTGGTCCTGCCGAATCGGCCCGAGTTCTTCGAAATCACCTGGGGCTGCCAGCTTTCCGGGCTCTACTACACCGCGGTCAACACCCACTTCACCCCCGACGAGGTCGCCTACGTCATCGACGACTCCGACGCAAAGGCGGTGTTCGTCGACGCGTCGATGGCCGACCTCGCGGCGCACGTCCGCAAGGTCGACACCGCCGTGGAGGTCCACATAGTCGTCGGAGGCAACCTGCCCGGCTGGCGGGTCTACGAGGACGCCCTGGCAGCGGCGGGCGATCCGCCGCCGTTGTCGGACGGCTCGGAAATGCTTTACTCGTCGGGCACCACGGGACGGCCCAAGGCCGTTCGCCGGCCGCTTCCGAGTGACGGCAACGGCTCGTGGGCGCAGTCGGTGCTGGAGATGGCACTGACCCACAAGTACGGGATGAGCGAATCGAGCGTGTACCTCTCCCCCGCGCCTCTCTACCACGCCGCCGGGGTGAACTACACCATGGCGGTCAATCGGCTGGGTGCCGCCTCGATCATCATGGGAAAATTCGACGCCGAGACCGTATTGCGACTGATCGAGACGCACGGCGTCACCCACGCGCAGTTCGTCCCGACGATGTTCGTGCGGATGCTGAAGCTGCCCAGGGCCGTCCGAGAAAAATACGACGTCTCGAGTTTGCGTTACGTAATCCACGCGGCCGCCCCTTGCCCGGTGGACGTCAAGCACCAAATGATGAAGTGGTTTGGGCCGATCATTCACGAATATTACGGGGGCACTGAGGGATTCGCAGGTACCACGATCGGGCCCGAAGAGTGGCTTGCCCATCCCGGGTCGGTCGGCATACCAATGGCCCCGGTGCACGTCGTCGACGAGGATGGACGGGAGCTTCCCATCGGGGAGTCCGGCGAGCTTTACTTCGAAGGTGGACCCGACTTCGAGTACTTCAAGGATCCCGCGAAGACTGCGTCGGTGTACAACGACCGTGGGTGGCGCTCCCTGGGCGACATGGGTTACGTCGACGGGGACGGGTACATGTACCTGACCGACCGATCGACGTTCATGATCGTCTCCGGGGGGGTGAACGTCTACCCGCAAGAGGCGGAGAACGTGCTGGTCATGCATCCCAAACTGGTCGATGCGGCGGTATTCGGTGTTCCCAACGACGAGTTCGGTGAGGAGGTCAAGGCCGTCGTACAACCGGTCGAAGGTGTCACGCCCGGACCCGACCTCGAGGCCGAGCTCATCGAATACTGCCGAGCACACCTGGCCGGCTACAAGTGCCCGCGCACAGTCGAATTCGAGCCGGAGTTGCCCCGGGACCCGAACGGAAAGCTCTACAAGAGGCGTATCCGCGAACGTTACTGGCAGGGGCGGGTATCACGGATCGTGTGAGCCGACAGCAAAAGAGGGTAATTAATGGCCGTGGAGATGGGTAACCAAGCAGGCAAGCTGCGATCCGACGTGAACTGGACGCCGCTCCCGGTGCCGTGGGCGGTCAAGACCGCCGACCGGATTCCTAAGCAGCGGTACTACGATCCGGAGTTCTACGCGCTGGAGAAAGAGATGTTCTGGCCGCGCGTGTGGCAGATGGCGTGCCGGCTCGAGGAAATCCCCAAGCCCGGTGACTTCGTGGAGTACGAGATCCTCGACGAGTCGATCATCGTGGTGCGAGTCGACAGCCAGAACGTCCTGGCATACCACAACGCGTGCCGCCATCGCGGAGTAAAGCTGGTGGAAGGCAACGGGAATCGGCGTACGTTCGTCTGTCCATTCCACGGCTGGTGCTGGGGCATCGACGGGCGCAACACCTTTGTATTGCGATCTGAGGAGTTCGCCGAGGACAACCTGCGCCCGGACGATCTGCAACTCGTCTCGGTCCGATGCGAGCTTTGGGGCGGATGCGCCTGGATCAACCTCGACGACGGCGCGCCCCCATTGCGTGACTGCCAGGAACCGTTCGCATCGATCTATGACGCCTGGAAGGTGGAAGCGCTGCGCGTCGAGTGGTGGCAATCGTGTCGGCTACCGGTGAATTGGAAGCTCGCGACGGCAGCGTTCATGGAGGGCTACCACGTCCCGCAGACCCACCCCCAGCTATTGCCGTCCGCGCAAACCGGCAGTCCATCCGAAGCGGTGCACCCCGTTGTCGCCAGCAGCCTGTACTTCATGCGCACTCTCGGGGACGGCATGGGCGGCATGACCCATGGGAACGACATCCGCATCGCCGAGGGCCTGCAGAACATCGAGCTGCCGTCTGATCCGGCCGAGGCGATGACCGCCTGGCGCAGCGCCCTCAACGACGCCGTCGTCAGCTGGCATCGGGCCCGGGGCAGCGACATGCCCGATCTCAACGATCTGGTCCGCCGCGGGATCACCGACGCGATCGGCTTCTGCTTCCCGCACCACTTCATTCTGCCCACCTACAGCAGCGCCTCGTCCTACCGGATCCGCCCGCTGGGGCCCGAGGAGACCCTGTTCGAGATCTGGTCCCTCACCCGGTTCCCCTCAGACCTTTCCGCGGGGAAGCCCACACCACCAGATCCGATGGCGCCCGACGATCCGCGCTGGCCACCGATCCCGGCCCAAGACTTCTCCAACTTGCCGCGACAGCAAAAAGGACTGCACTCCAAGGGATTCGAATACATGCGCCTGTCGGATCAGATCGAAGGACTGATCTCGAACTTCGAACGTGTCGTCGACGGCTTCCTCGCCGGCCTGCCGTACGAGT
>DASZLQ010000291.1:0-4899 GCA_035552295.1 Mycobacterium sp.
TACGTACAGGACTATGGCGCCCCCATCGGCTGGCGGCTGGCGCTTCGCGAGCCGTCCGCGATTACGGCGATCATCAGCCAAAATGGCAACGCCTACGACGCCGGGTTCGTGGAGAGCTTCTGGAAGGTCGTGCAGGCCTACCAAAGTGAACCGACTGCTGACACCGAGGCCCCAGTACGGCAGTTCCTGACCTTGGACGCCACCCGGTGGCAGTACCTCACCGGCGTAGCCGACGAGACGCTGGTCGACCCCGGGTCGTGGTATCACGACTATGCACTGATATCTCGGCCCGGCAACGACCTGGTGCAGCTAAAACTGTTGCGGGACTATGCCACCAACGCGCCGCTGTACCCGCGCGTCCACGAATACTTCCGCGCCAGCCGCGTGCCACTGCTGGCGGTGTGGGGCCGCGGTGACGAAATCTTCGGCCCGGCCGGCGCTGAGGCGTTCGGCGACGACCTTCCCGATGCCGAGATTCACCTGCTCGACGGCGGGCATTTCTTGCTGGAGTCCGCGCTGGACGAAGTCACCGAGCTGATCCGCAACTTCCTCGCCAAGGTGCACGTGCCGACCTGACGGGGGCGGACGGCACATCCCAGCAATGGGCTGGATATCCCATAATTGCAGGCGCTCGCAGGTTAGCCTGACGCGATGGCCCATCCCGATGTCCAGGACGAACAACGGTTAACCGCCAAGGGGCGTGCCACCCGCGACAGGATCGTGCAAGCCGCCACCGAGCTTATCGTCACCCAGGGGCTGTCGGCTTCGAACATGGAGAACGTGCGCAGAGCTGCGTCGGTCAGTGGTTCTCAGCTTGCTCACTATTTCGCGGACAAAAGCGCGCTGATTCGCGCGGTCATCAGGCGCCAAATCGGCGTGGTTCTCGACTTTCATCGCCAGCCCAAGCTGGGGGACCTGGACTCGTTCGACGACTTCGAACGGTGGATCGATCTCAACATGCGTTACCTACGACGCATCGGAACCTCGGGTGGCACACCGACTTACCATGCCCTGGCCGCGCAGCTGGCGAAGTCCGACGACGCGACCCGCGCCACGTTGGCGGCAGGCTACTGGCAGTGGGTCGAGTTGCTCGAGCCAGCCATCCAGCGAATGAAAGATCACCGCGTTCTCGACGCGAACGCCGATCCGCGACAATTGGCGTTGGCGATCGTCAGCGCTCACCAGGGCGGCGCCACGTTGGCGTTTACCTATCGGGCGGAGTGGCCGCACGCTGATGCCACACGGTTCGCCGTCAACTATCTTCGGATGTTCGCCACCGATCCCGCTGAACGAGTCCCGCGTCCGGCCCGACGTCCCCGTGGTCGGCGCCGCACGACATGAGCCCGGGCGACCACATCATCGAAGACAGCGCATCGCGATTCACCCGCAAGGGACTAGCGACTCGGACACGTATCGTCGGCGTGGCCGCCCGGCTCATGTTCGAGCGGGGCGTTGCCAACACCAGCATCGACGAGGTGCGAAACACCGCCGGGGTCGGCGGATCGCAGATGTCTCACTATTTCCGCGACAAACGCGATCTGACCCGCCTGGTCATCGCCGCGCGACGCGACGATGTGATGGCGTTTCACAGGCAACTTCAGCTCGGCGCGCTCGACAGTTTCGAGGCTCTGCAAGCGTGGGCCGACGCCTGTGTAGTCGATATCGACACCGTCTACCGACTGGGCGGATGCGTCTATGGCTCGCTGGCCGGCGAGCTGATCGACGCCGACGACGAAATTCACGATGATCTCGCCGACGGGTACGACCAGTGGCTTGAGCTATTCCAGAACGGCCTTATGGCGATGCGGCGCCGTGGCGATCTGCGTTCTGACGCCGACCCGCGACACCTGGCTGTGTCGCTGGTCATCGCACACCAGGGTGGCGCCATGCTCACGCATGCCACCGGTGACGCGGAACCGCTGCGGGTCGCCGTCAATGCCGCCGTCGACTACGTGCGTTCCTTCGCGGCTACCCCCGGTTCCCGCAAACGCCGATCGACCTCGCCGCGGCGCAAACCAAAATCCTGACCCGAAGGGGCTGCACCTTGACCGCCGCCGATATCAGTGCCCTTCGCCCGCAGCATGTTTCGGTGCGGGAATGTCCGGCCGTAGATAGCCAACGAGACATAGACAAATCAGGGCCATCCCCACCACCGGCCATTTGAGCGCGATCAGTGCCGCTGCGGTGAAGACCCCGATCGTAATGACCGATCTCATTCGCAGCATCCGCCGCATAAGCTGCGAGACGTCCTCGTGGGCGGGTCGATCGACGGCCTCCCAACAGAGTGCGACATAGGTGACATTAACGAGGATGAAGACGGCCGCATACAGTGCCACCGGCGCCGCGGCCAACCTACTATCGGCGATCCACTCGGTGGTAAACGGAATCAGCGACACCGAGAAAAGATGCGCGAAGTTCGACCACACCAGCCGCGGCGTCGCCGCCTCCGCATAGTTGAAGAGGTGATGGTGATTCACCCAGACGATCGCGATGAACACGTAGCTGACGACGTAGCTCAGACCCGTGGGCCAAAGCGGCAACAAGGCACTGAAGCTATGGGCGGACGGCGGCTTGAGCTCGAGGACCAGGATCGTGATGAGCACCGCGAACACGCCGTCGGAAAACTGCCTGACCCGTTCCGGGCTGGTTTGTCGCGCCGCCACCGGTTCCTCCCGCCTCGATCGGGCCTGTTCCCTAGTCCATTATGTTGGCCCAGCCCAGGCCGGGTAGCCCCGATGTACGCGTCCTGAGATCCGGGGCCGTTACGAGGGCATCGATCAAGTGAGGGGCACTGCCCTGGACAAATTTGGGTGGGACCGCCCATAATACTGGGTTAGATGACCCATTAAGTTCGTGCTGACGATGGTAACCTGACTGCCGCAGTTCGGCTTTCCCGACGCAATATCTGAAGCCGGACTAACGATTTGAAAGAGACAAGTGATGGCAGCATCGCAAGGTTCGCCGGCCACACTGCCCACGGCACCCGCTGTAGTGCGCGAGCCGCCCGGCGGAGAAAGCATGCGCGCGATCATCCTCAACGGGTTCGGTGGGCTCGACAGCCTGGTCTACACGGACATCCCAAAGCCGCTGCCCAAGGACGGAGAGGTCGTCATCAAGGTGCAGGGATTCGGTATCAACCACGCCGAGATGCACATGCGTCGGGGGGAATGGGCAGAAGCCGCGGAAGTCAGCGGCATCGAGTGCGTCGGCATCGTCGACTCGTGTCCGGGAGGGGAATTCCCGGTCGGCGCCAAGGTGGCGGCGCTGATGGGCGGTCTTGGGCGAACGATCAACGGCAGCTACGCCGAATACACCAGGGTGCGTTCGGCGAACGTCGCTCTCATCGAATCCGACCTGCCCTGGTCGCACTTGGCACCTCTGCCGGAGACGTACGCGACCGCTTGGACATGTCTGTTCCGCAATCTCAACCTGGCGGCCGGACAGACCCTCGTACTACGCGGTGCAACATCATCGTTCGGCCAGGCGGCGCTCAAGATGGCGGTCGCGGCCCACGCGCGGGTCATCGCCACCACGCGCAGCTCCAAGCGCTTTTCCATGCTGGAAAATTTGGGCGCCTCGCGCGTCGAGTTGGAGAGGCCCGACCTGGCGGCCCACATCGCCGAATCCAAGCAGATCGACGCCGTACTCGACCTGGTGGGCAACAGCACCATCCTCGACTCCCTCGACATGCTGCGCCGCGGTGGCACGGCCTGCTTGGCGGGATGGCTGGGTGGACTTGATCCCATCGGGGATTTCAACCCGCTGCTACGCATGGCCAGTGGGGTGAACCTGAACTTCTTCGGCAGCTTTGTGTTCGGAACCCCTGGCTTCCCGCTTTCCGACGTGCCTCTACAAGACATCGCATGGCAGGTGGCTGACGGCAAGCTCGACGCAAACCCGTCGCGCGTCTTCTCGTTCGACCAAATTCACGAAGCGCACCGAGTTATGGAGGCGGGAGAAGCCGGCGGAAAGATGGTCGTTGTCATGAACTACTGATGCACGGCCACAAATACCAGTTTGGGGAACTTTCGCATTAGGGAGGACACGACGATGGGTTTGGCATGGCAGCAGGGCCCACTGGCGACCGGGTCGATCGGACACTTCCTCACCGATCAGCCGTTGCCACCGCGTCTGCTGTACGCGGAGCCGTTGCGCCGCCGCATGCGGGTGCGCTTCGCTGACACGTGGATCGCCGACAGCGAGGACGTCATCTTGCTCCACGAGCCGGGGCGCTACCCGGTGGCTTATTTCCCACGCGGCGATGTCGAACCGGACATCCTTGTCTCCGAGGACCGGGTCACTCAACACCAGGACCTCGGCGACACGCAGTGGTTCACCGTCAAGGTTGCGGAACGGGAGGCCAACCACGCCGCCTGGCAGCACACCGGCTTGCCGCAACATGCGGCCGTTCTGGACGGCCGGCTGGCATTCGCCTGGCGCGCCATGGACGGGTTCTACGAAGAAAGGGAACGCATCGTCGGGCATGCCGCCGACCCCTATCACCGCATCGACATCCGCTCTACCTCACGGCATCTCGTCGTACAGGATGGCGAGCAGGTGATCGCCGACACGAAACACCCATTGGCGCTATATGAATCGGGTTTTGCACCCCGTTGGTACCTACCACGCGAGGATATTGACGAAACCGCCCTCAAACTCATTGATATACAAACCTTTTGCCCATACAAAGGGATCTGTTCCTACTACGACATCGGCAGCCACCAGCGCGCCGCATGGTCCTACATCAACGCCTGGCCCGAAGTGGGGCGGGTAACTAATCTGGTCTCCTTCGAGCCCGACAAGATCGACGTCTATCTCGAAGGCAAACAGCTACAGCTCGAGGCCGGCCAAACCGTCATTCCCCATGGTGTTGACCGAGGACTCGACACCGATGAGGTG
>DASZLQ010000292.1:0-4344 GCA_035552295.1 Mycobacterium sp.
GAGGGCGCCCGGCTGGTGACGACGCTGACCCGGCACCCTGGCGGAGCTTCGATTCAGGTGCATGCCCGCATCGACGAGTCCTTCACGCTGGTGTACGACGCGATTGTCGCTCGGGCCGGTCAGAGCGTCGGCGCATTGCCGGCGGCGGTCGGCGCCGGCACCGCCGTCGGTGCGACGGACACGGTGACGCCGGAAGCGCCTGCACCCGTTGAGGATTCGGACACGGGAACGCTCGCGGACAGCCTGACCAACCGCTACATGCCGGCCGGTTTCACCAAATGGTCACCGGAGTGCGGCGAGACGATCGCCGAGCGGTTGGGTGCGATCGTCGCGGCGGCGATGGGATACGAACCCGAGGACCTTCCGTGGGAGGTGCCGCTGATCGAGCTGGGCCTGGACTCGCTGATGGCGGTGCGGATCAAGAACCGCGTCGAATACGACTTCGACCTTCCGCCCATCCAGTTGGCGGCGGTGCGTGACGCCAACCTCTACAACGTCGAGAAGCTGATCGAGTACGCGATCGAGCACCGCGACGAGGTCGAGCAGCTGCACGACTACCAAAAGGCGCAGACGGCCGAGGAAATCGCCAAGCTACAGGCGGAAATGCTCAGCGGCGCGACACCGGGAGCGGAGCCCGAGACCCAAGCACCGCCGGCATCCGAGGTGCCGATTCCGCCGCCGACGGATCCGTCTGGCCCCGCGGGTGCTTCGTCGAACGGGGGGCAGCCGAATCTGGCTTCGGATATGAAGGGGGCCGCGGAGGCCCTCAACCAGGAGGCGGTTGCCAAGGCCCTCAACTCCGACGTGCCGCCGCGCGACGCGGCGGAGCGGGTCACCTTCGCCACGTGGGCGATCGTCACCGGCAAGTCCCCGGGCGGCATCTTCAACGCGCTGCCCAAGCTGGACGCTGACACCGCCGCCAAGATGGCGCAACGGCTTTCGGAGCGCGCCGACGGTCCCATCACCGATGAGGACGTCCTGGCGTCGCAGAACATCGAGGCGCTGGCCGACCGGGTGCGCAGCTACCTGGAGGCCGGGCAGATCGATGGATTCGTCCGCACCCTGCGGGCGCGGCCCGAGGGCGGCTCGAAGCCACCGGTGTTCGTGTTCCACCCGGCCGGCGGCTCGACGGTGGTGTACGAGCCACTGCTCAACCGGCTGCCGGCGAACGTCCCGATGTACGGCCTGGAGCGCGTCGAGGGCTCGATCGAAGAGCGTGCCGCACAGTACGTTCCGAAGCTGATCGAGATGCAGGGCGACGGGCCCTACATCTTGGCGGGCTGGTCGCTGGGCGGGGTGCTGGCTTATGCGTGCGCGATCGGCCTCAAACGGCTGGGTAAAGACGTCCAGTGGGTCGGCCTGATCGACGCGGTCCGCGCGGGCGAGGAAATCCCGCAGACCAAGGAGGAGATCCGGAAGCGCTGGGACCGCTACGCCCGCTTCGCCGAGAAGACGTTCAACGTCACCATCCCGGAGATCCCGTACGAACAGCTCGAAGAGCTCGACGACGAGGGCCAGATCCGGTTCGTGCTCGACGCGGTCGGCCAGAGCGGCGTGCAGATCCCGGCCGGGATCATCGAGCACCAGCGCACCTCGTATCTGGACAATCGGGCCATCGACACCGCCCAGATCCAGCCATACGACGGGCATGTCACCCTCTACCTGGCCGATCGCTACCATGACGACGCGATCATGTTCGAGCCGCGCTACGCCGTCCGCAAACCCGATGGCGGTTGGGGCGAGTACGTATCGGACCTCGAGGTCGTGCCGATCGGTGGGGAGCACATCCAGGCCATCGACGAGCCGATCATCGCCAAGGTCGGCGCGCACATGACCCAGGCCCTGAACGGGATCGAGGCAGAGCACAGCCGGACAAGTGAGGTAAGCAAGTAGTGACGGAGATGGCGCCAGCTCCCATCCAGCACAGCACCGCGGAGAAGCTGGCCGAGCTGCACGCTCGCCTCGAGTTGGCCAAGGAGCCCGGCGGCGAGAAGGCCATCGCCAAGCGCGACAAGAAAGGCCTCCCCAGTGCCCGCGCCCGCGTCCACGCCCTGGTCGATCCGGGCACGTTCTTGGAAGTCGGTGCGCTGGCCAAAACCCCGAACGACCCGAACGCGCTCTACGGTGACGGGTGCGTCACCGGGCACGGCATGATCAACGGCCGGCCGGTCGGGGTGTTCTCTCACGACCAGACGGTGTTTCAGGGCACCGTCGGCGAGATGTTCGGCCGCAAGGTGGCCCGGTTGATGGAGTGGTGCGCGATGGTTGGGTGCCCGATCATCGGCATCCAGGACTCGGGTGGCGCCCGGATTCAGGACGCGGTGACCTCGCTGGCGTGGTATGCCGAGCTGGGCCGCCGTCACGAGGCGCTGTCCGGGCTAGTGCCGCAGATCTCGCTCATCTTCGGCAAATGTGCTGGGGGAGCGGTGTATTCGCCGATCCAGGACGACCTGCTCGTATCGGTGCGCGACCAGGGCTACTTTTTCGTCACCGGGCCGGACGTGATCCGTGAGGTCACCGGCGAAGACGTCAGCCTCGACGAGCTCGGGGGCTCGGATGCCCAGGCCCGCTACGGCAACATCCATCAGGTGGTGGACTCCGAGGCCGAGGCGTTCCAGTACGTGCGGGACTTCCTGTCGTTCCTGCCGTCCAACTGCTTCGACAAGCCGCCGATCGTCAACCCCGGGCTAGAGCCGGAGATCACGCCGACCGATCTCGAACTCGACTCGATCGTGCCGGACACGGACAATGCGGCCTACGACATGCACGAAATCCTGCTGCGGATCTTCGACGACGGCGACTTCCTCGACGTCGCCGCGCAGCACGGGCCGGCCATCATCACCGGGTACGCCCGGGTCGACGGGCGTCCGGTCGGCGTGGTGGCCAACCAGCCCATGCACCTGGCCGGGTCGATCGACAACGAAGCCTCCGACAAGGCGGCGCGGTTCATCCGGTTCTGCGACGCGTTCGAGATCCCGCTGGTGTTCGTGGTGGATACACCCGGATTCCTGCCCGGGGCCGAGCAGGAGAAGAACGGCATCATCAAGCGCGGCGGCCGGTTCCTCTACTCCGTCGTCGAAGCCGATGTGCCCAAGGTGACGATCACGATCCGCAAGTCCTACGGCGGCGCCTACGCGGTGATGGGATCCAAGCAGCTGACCGCCGACTTCAACTTCGCCTGGCCGACCGCACGCATCGCGGTCATCGGTGCCGAGGGTGCGGCACAGCTGCTGATGAAGCGGTTCCCCGACCCGACCACGCCCGAGGCGCAACAGATCAAGAAAGACTTCATCGACGGCTACAACCTGAACATGGCGATCCCATGGACCGCCGCCGAACGCGGGTTCATCGACTCGGTCATCGACCCGCATCAGACCCGGCTACTGATCCGCAGGTCGCTACATCTGTTGCGGGACAAGGAACTGTGGTTCCGCGTCGCGCGCAAGCACGGACTGATTCCGGTCTAAGGTTCGCAGGCGGCGCAGTCACACTCGTCACACCGGCACCGCCGGGCGCCCTCCTCGCGGGTACTTGAGTGGCCGGTGTGGTTCCGGCAATCACGTGGGCGCCAGTGATCGCGGTAGCCCGAACCCGGCGAGCACGCTGTTGTCGAAGCGGGTCATGGCGCAAATGCGGTCGCCGGTGAGGCCAAGGACATACAAACCAACCCCGTGGCTGATACCGGTCGGGGTGCGCAGGTAGGCGCCGAACGCCGGCTGACCGTTGGCTCGCGTCGGCACGAGGTCGAACCTGCGGCCCGCATGAAAGAGAGACGCGCAGAAGCGGGCCACGACGTCTCGGCCCTCGTATTCGAAGGGCATCGGTGGCATCGACATGAAGATGTCGTCGGTCAAAAGTGCCACCAGCGCATCCAGATCCGCCGCCTCCCACGCGCGGACGAACTTCGCGACGATCGCATCCTCGGCGGGTGAGCCGCGGGCGGGTGGCGGTTGACCGTCGTCGGTCGTGGGCCGGCGGCGCTGTAGGCCGGCGCGCGCCCGTTTGAGGGCGCTCTTGACCGATTCGACAGTCGAGTCGAGCATGTCGGCCACCTCGTTGGCGCGGAATCCGAGGACGTCGCGCAGCACGAGCACCGCGATCTGACGAGGTGGCAGGACTTGAAGGGCGGCAATGAAAGCCAGCGAGATGGATTCGGTCTGCTCGTAGCGAGCTTCCGGCATGAGGGCGTCGGGAAACGGCTCGAGCCAGACGACTTCACCGAGCCGGGTGGGCTCGGGCGGTTCAACATTGGGCACGTCCCACTCCTTGGCCGCGCGTCGGCTCGCTGAGCGGCGGGCGTTGAGGCAGCGGTTGGTGGCGATCCGGTACAGCCAGGTGCGCAGC
>DASZLQ010000293.1:0-8218 GCA_035552295.1 Mycobacterium sp.
GTCGGCGAGGACGACATTTCCCGGGGTGAGCGCTACGCAAAGGCGATCCCACAGCATCTTTTGGGTAAGCGGTTGATCGGGCGGCGGGGGCGGCGGCAGGGGTTCGGCGGGCGGCGCCGCCACGGGCGGTGAAGTGATCCCGCGCCGGACCAGGATCGTCGCCAGCGCCTCCAGCGCGGCGCCCATTTCCAACGGCGCGAACACTTCGCCGGCCACACTGCTTTGGTACTGCCCGATGTCGATGGTCCGGGCCGGGTCGATCCGCTGGCTGAAGAAGCCGCTGACCATGTCGGTGAACACCACCCCGGCCGTCACCAGCACCGGCGCCTGCTCGATCGCCGTGCGCACCCATTCGGCGCTGGCCGAACCCGCGTAGATTCCCAGGAAGTTGGGCGCGCTCTCGTCGAGCAGACTCTTTCCCCACATCAACGTGGCATGCGGCACCACGTCCGCCGCCAGCAACGCCTCCAGCTCTTTGACCGCTTGCAGCCGGTGAACCAGCAAGTCGGCGAGCACGGTGAGCCGGTGGTCGGCGATGAGTTCGGTCGCGGCCTCGACGAACATCGCCAGCGCGCGGGGGCTGGTGCCACCGGAGTAACGGGGCAACGGAGTCTCGGGTGGCTCGGTGGGGAAGCGGGCCACGTCGGTGGACAGCAGGATGTACCCGGGCCGCTTGTGTTCACGCACCTCGGACAGCACTCGGTCGACCTCTCTGCATGCCGTGGCCGGCATGAGATTGGCTTGGGCGCAGGTGATTTCCCGGCTAATCCGGAAGAAGTGCTCGAAATCCCCGTCGCCGAGCGAATGATGCAGCGCCCGCCTGGTGCCCTGGGCGTCTTTGGAGGGGCCGCCGACGATATGCACCACGGGTACGTGCTCGGCGTAGCTGCCTGCGATCGCATTGGCCGCCGAGAGTTCACCAACGCCGAATGTCGTTACCAGAGCTGACATTCCGCGCAACCGTCCGTATCCATCGGCGGCGTAGCCGGCGTTCAGCTCGTTGGCACTGCCCACCCATCGAATGGCCGGATGGGCGACGATGTGGTCAAGGAATTCCAGGTTGTAGTCGCCGGGAACGCCGAAGATCTCGGAGACGCCGAGCTCGGCGAGGCGGTCGAGAAGGTAGTCACCGACGGTGTAGATGCGATCGGCGGCGCCAGAAGCGGGATCAGTCGTGCCAGCACTCACGAGGACGACGGTACGCTCGGTCGAAATCACCTCCGCCCCGACGCCGTTTCGCTATCGTGCGGGCCATGGCGATCAACGAAACTCGCGAAATTGTTATCGAAGCCAGCCCGGAAGAGATTCTCGACGTCATCGCCGATCTCGAATCGCTGCCCGAATGGTCGGAGCCCCATCAGAGCTCCGAAGTCCTCGAGAGAGGCAAGGACGGGCGGCCCACCAAAGCCAAGATGAAAGTCAAAGCCGCGGGCATTACCGATGAGCAGGTGGTGGCCTACACCTGGAGCGATAACAAGGTGAGCTGGACTCTGGTCAGCTCCGGCCAACAGCGTTCGCAGGACGCGTCCTACACGTTGATACCCGGCGGCGACCAGACCAAAGTCAAGTTCCAGATCAGCGTCGACCCGGTGGTGCCACTGCCGGGCTTCGTGTTGAAACGCGCCATCAAAGGGACGATCGACACCGGGACCGAGGGCTTACGCAAGCGGGTGCTCACGGTCAAGAAGGGCAAATAGTCACCATGACCCGTCCGGGGCCGTTGGCCGGGGTGAAAGTCATCGAACTCGGCGGCATCGGACCGGGGCCGCATGCAGGGATGGTGCTCGCCGATCTGGGCGCCGACGTGGTGCGGGTCCGCCGTCCTGGCGGACTCACGATGCCGGCCGAGGACCGCGACTTACTGCACCGCGGGAAGCGGATCGTCGATCTCGACGTCAAGACGCAGCCCGGGACGCTGCTGCAGCTGGCCGCCAAAGCCGACGTGCTGCTGGACTGTTTTCGGCCGGGCACCTGCGAACGATTAGGCATCGGACCCGACGACTGCGCGGCGGTCAATCCGCGACTCATCTTCGCGCGGATCACCGGCTGGGGACAGGACGGGCCGCTGGCCGCGACCGCCGGCCACGACATCAACTATCTGTCGCAGACCGGTGCGCTTTCGGCGCTCGGCTACGCCGACCGGCCGCCGATGCCGCCGCTGAACCTGGTTGCCGACTTCGGCGGCGGCTCGATGCTGGTGCTGCTGGGCATCGCGGTTGCGCTGTATGAGCGGGAACGCTCGGGCAAGGGTCAGGTCGTCGATGCCGCGATGGTCGACGGGGTCAGCGTGCTCGCCCAGATGATGTGGACGATGAAGTCGACCGGTGCGCTGCGCGACCAGCGCGAATCGTTCCTGCTCGACGGCGGCGCCCCGTTCTACCGCTGCTATGAGACTTCCGACGGCAAGTACATGGCCGTCGGCGCGATCGAGCCGCAATTCTTCGCAGCCTTGCTGACCGGGCTTGGCCTGACACAAGACGAGGTGCCCGGCCAGCTCGACATCGGTTCATACCCGCGGATGTGCGACGTCTTCGCGCAACGGTTCGCCAGCCGGACCCGCGACGAGTGGACGCGGGTTTTCGCCGGCACCGATGCGTGCGTCACCCCGGTAGTGACGTGGAGTGAAGCCGCGACGAACGACCACTTGAACGCACGGTCGACGGTGATCACCGCTCACGGCGTCGAGCAGGCCGCACCCGCGCCGCGGTTTTCCCGAACGCCGGCCGGGCCGGTCGGGCCGCCGCCCGCGACCACCACACCGATTGACGAAATCGGCTGGTAGCTAAGTATTTACGCCGAACGCCATCCGTGCATGGGTCGCTGGGGCTAGGGTTGTTCTTAGTGGCCGTAAAAGCATCACGGGAATTTGTCGTTGACGCGCCGCCAGAAGTGGTCATGGAGGCGCTGACAGATGTCGGCGTCCTTTCATCGTGGTCGCCGCTACACAAACACATCGAAGTGATCGACCATTATCCCGACGGTCTTCCCCACCATGTCAAGGCCACGATCAAGATTCTGGGCCTCGTCGACAAAGAGATCCTGGAATATCACTGGGGCCCCGACTGGGTTGTCTACGACGCCAAGGGGACCGCCCAGCAGCATGGCCAGCACGTCGAATACAGCCTCAAACCCGACGGTCTCGACAAGACACGAGTGCGTTTCGACATCACCGTCGAACCCGCGGGGCCCATTCCCGGTTTCGTCGTCAAGCGGGCAACCGAAAATGTCCTCAATGCCGCGGTGAAGGGGCTGAGCGATCTCGTCACGGGCGGCGGGGATGCGGGTGATTAGCAGTGGCGGTACAAGCATCGTCCGAAATCGTTATCGACGCGCCTGCAGATGCCATCATCGACGCGCTCGCCGACATGGACAATGTGCCGTCGTGGTCTGCGGTGCACAAGAAGGCCGAGGTCGTCGACACCTACGCCGATGGGCGACCGCACCACGTGAAGGTCACGATCAGAGTGATGGGCATCATCGACACGCAGTTTCTCGAGTACCACTGGGGGCCGGACTGGATGGTGTGGGATGCCAAAAAGACCATCCACCAACACGGCCAGCACGGCGAGTACAACCTGACCCGTGAGGGCGACAACAAGACCCGCGTGCGGTTCGGCATCACTGTCGAACCGTCAGCGCCGCTGCCTGAGTTCTTGATCAATCGGGCCCGCAAGAAGATCCTGCATTCCGCGCTCGAGGGACTCCGATGGCGAGTTATGAGTGGTCCGGCCAAATAGCACCTCAGTCCCGGACCGCGGCCAGTCGCCTTATCGCCTCGTCGAGGGTGTCGTCGCGTTTGCAGAAGGTGAAGCGCACCAGGTGATTCCACATCTTGGCTTGCTCTGAGGCATGCGGTGCCGCCGGATCGCAGAATGCCGACATCGGAATGGCGGCCACTCCGACCTTTTCCGGTAATGCCGCGCAGAACGCCGTGCTGTCGTCGTAGCCGAGCGGGCGCGGATCGGCGCACAGGAAGTAACTGCCGCAGCTGTCGTGTACTGAGAAGCCGATCTCGTTCAGCCCCGACGCCAGCCGATCGCGTCTGGCCTGCAGCGAGCTACGAAGTTCGGCCACCCATGCGTCTTCGGTGTCCAGCGCAAGGGCCACCGCGGGCTGGAACGGCGCACCGCCGACGTAGCTCAGATACTGTTTCGCCGCACGCACCCCGGCGATGAGTTCGGCTGGGCCGCAGGCCCATCCGATCTTCCAGCCGGTGCAGTTGAACATCTTGGCGGCACTGGAGATGGTGATGGTGCGCTCGGCCATGCCGTCGAACCCGGCCAGCGGCAGGTGGCGATGGCCGTCAAAGACCAGGTGCTCGTAGACCTCATCGGTGATCACCAAAAGATCTGCCGCCACCGCGATCTCGGCGACCGCCGCCAGCTCGGCCTCGCTCAGCACCGCACCGGTTGGGTTGTGCGGCGAGTTGATGATCAGCGCGCGCGTCCGAGGTGTCAGCACCCGCCGCAAGGCCTCGGTGTCCAGAGCGAAGCCGCGCCCGTCGGCGACCAGCGGTACGGCCAGCCGATGCGCGCCGGCCATCGCGACCACCGGCGAGTAGGAGTCATAGAAGGGCTCGATCAGCACCACTTCCGAGCCCGGCTCGACCAGGCCGAGCACCGCTGCCGCGATGGCCTCGGTGGCCCCGACGGTCACCAGCACCTCGGTGTCGGCGTCGTACTCGACGCCGAAATGCCGCTTTCGCTGGGCGGCGATGGCTTGGCGCAGCGGCGCGATGCCGATCCCTGGTGGGTACTGATTGGCGCCATCGGCGATGGCGTCTTGCGCGGCCTTCAGCAACGCCGGGGGCCCGTCTTCGTCGGGAAAGCCCTGACCGAGGTTCACCGCGCCGATCCGCGCGGCCAGCGCCGACATTTCGGCGAACACCGTGGTCGCGTATGGCCGCAGTCGCGACACCGTCATGGTGGTCGAGCCTAGCTTCAGCGCCCAGCGTGACTGCAGCGTCACGCTCGACCCCGATCGTCGTGACCGCAGAGTCACGTTCGGCCGTTGACCAGCGAAGACTTGCCCAACCAACAGGTTGGCCGGGCATCCTGTTAGGGTGCTGGTACGGATCCGAACCCCATTTTGCGAACAGGAAGTCGACATGTCCGAAGAAGCCTTTGTCTACGAGGCCATCCGCACTCCTCGCGGTAAGCAGAAGAACGGATCGTTGCACGAGGTCAAGCCGCTGAACCTGGTCGTCGGTCTGATCGATGAGCTGCGCAGGCGGGTCCCTGACCTCGACGAGAACCTCATCAGCGATGTCGTGCTGGGCGTGGTTTCGCCGGTCGGTGACCAGGGCGCCGACATCGCTCGTGCCGCGGTGCTGGCCGCCGGGATGCCCGACACCGTCGGCGGCGTGCAGCTCAACCGGTTCTGTGCATCGGGCCTGGAGGCGGTGAATACCGCCGCGCAAAAGGTGCGGTCCGGCTGGGACGACCTGGTCCTGGCCGGCGGCGTGGAGTCGATGAGCCGGGTGCCGATGGGCTCCGACGGCGGCGCCATGGCGCTCGACCCCGCCACCAACTACGACGTCGGGTTTGTGCCTCAGGGCATCGGCGCCGACCTGATCGCCACCATCGAGGGCTTCTCCCGTGAGGACGTCGACGCCTTCGCGTTGCGCAGCCAGGAGAAGGCCGCCGAGGCGTGGTCGGGTGGCTACTTCGCCAAGTCCATCGTTCCGGTCCGCGACCAGAACGGCCTGCTGATTCTTGACCACGACGAACACATGCGGCCGGACACCACCATGGAGGGCCTGGCCAAGCTGAAGCCCGCCTTCGAGGGCCTCGCGGCGTTGGGCGGCTTCGACGATGTGGCGCTGCAGAAGTACCACTGGGTCGAGAAGATCGAGCACGTGCACACCGGCGGCAACAGCTCCGGCATCGTCGACGGCGCCGCGCTGGTACTCATCGGCTCCGAAGCGGTCGGCCGGTCGCAGGGTCTTACCCCGCGGGCCCGCATCGTCGCCACCGCCACCACCGGGGCCGAGCCGACGATCATGCTGACCGGACCGACCCCCGCCACCCGCAAGGTGCTTGACCGGGCCGGGTTGACGATTGACGACATCGACCTGTTCGAGCTCAACGAGGCGTTCGCCTCGGTGGTGTTGAAGTTCCAGAAGGACCTGAACATCCCCGACGAGAAGCTCAACGTCAACGGCGGTGCCATCGCGATGGGGCACCCGCTGGGCGCCACCGGCGCGATGATCCTGGGCACCATGGTCGACGAACTAGAGCGCCGCAACGCCCGGCGTGCGCTCGTCACGCTATGTATCGGCGGCGGCATGGGTGTCGCGACGATCATCGAGAGGGTTTAAGCGCATGGCAGACAACACCATTCAGTGGGATAAAGACGGCGACGGGATCGTCACGCTGACCTTGGACGACCCGTCCGGGTCGGCCAACGTGATGAACGAGGCCTACATCGAATCGATGGGCAAGGCGGTGGATCGCCTTGTCGCCGAGAAGGATTCGATCACCGGTGTCGTCATCACCAGCGCGAAGAAGACATTCTTCGCCGGTGGAGACCTCACTGCCATGATCAACGCGGGCCCGGAGGACGCGGGGCAGTCCTTCGACACCGTAGAGACCGTGAAGAAGCAACTGCGCACCCTGGAGACACTGGGCAAGCCCGTCGTCGCCGCCATCAACGGCGCAGCGCTGGGCGGCGGCCTCGAGATCGCGCTGGCCTGTCATCACCGCATCGCCGCCGATGTCAAGGGCAGCCAGCTCGGCCTGCCCGAAGTCACGCTGGGGTTGTTGCCCGGCGGTGGTGGGGTTACCCGCACGGTGCGGATGCTGGGCATCCAGAACGCCTTCGTCACGGTGTTGGCGCAGGGTACCCGGTTCAAGCCGGCCAAGGCCAAGGAGATCGGTCTGGTCGACGAGGTGCTGCCGACGGTCGAAGAGCTGGTCCCCGCTGCCAAGGCATGGATCAAGGCCAATCCGGACTCGCACGAACAGCCTTGGGATAAGAAGGGTTACAAGATGCCCGGCGGCACTCCGGCGTCGCCGGCGCTGGCGGCCATCCTGCCGTCGTTCCCGTCGAATCTGCGCAAGCAACTCAAGGGTGCGCCGATGCCCGCTCCGCGGGCCATCCTCGCGGCCGCGGTCGAGGGCGCCCAGGTCGACTTCGACACCGCCACCCGCATCGAAAGTCGTTATTTCGCACAGCTGGTCACCGGTCAGGTCGCCAAGAACATGATCCAGGCGTTCTTCTTCGACCTGCAGCACATCAACTCCGGCGGGTCACGGCCCGACGGTATCGGCAAGACCCCCATCACCAAGATCGGCGTGCTCGGCGCCGGCATGATGGGCGCCGGAATCGCCTACGTATCGGCCAAGGCCGGGTTTGAGGTGGTACTCAAAGATGTAAGTGCGGAAGCCGCCGCTAAAGGCAAGGCCTACTCCGAGAAGCTGGAAGCCAAGGCGCTGCAGCGGGGCCGCACCACCGAGGAGAAGTCCAAGGCGCTGCTGGACCGCATCACCCCGACGGGTGAGGCCGCCGACCTCGCGGGCGTCGACTTCGTGATCGAGGCGGTCTTCGAGAACCAGGAACTCAAGCACAAGGTGTTCCAGGAGATCGAGGACGTCGTCGAGCCCAACGCGCTGCTGGGATCCAACACCTCCACCCTGCCGATCACCGGTCTGGCGACCGGCGTCAAGCGCCAGGAGGACTTCGTCGGGATCCACTTCTTCTCGCCGGTGGACAAGATGCCGCTGGTCGAAATCATCAAGGGGGAGAAGACATCTGACGAGGCGCTGGCCCGGGTTTTCGACTACACGCTGGCCATCGGCAAGACCCCGATCGTCGTCAACGACAGCCGCGGCTTCTTCACCTCCCGCGTCATCGGCACCTTCGTCAACGAGGCGCTGGCGATGCTCGGCGAGGGTGTGGAGCCGGCCAGCATCGAGCAGGCCGGTTCGCAGGCCGGTTACCCGGCTCCGCCGCTGCAGCTGTCCGACGAGCTCAACCTGGAGCTGATGCACAAGATCGCCGTCGCCACCCGAAAGGGTGTCGAGGACGCCGGCGGTACCTACGAGCCGCACCCGGCCGAGGCCGTCGTCGAGAAGATGATCGACATCGGCCGGCCCAGCCGCCTGAAGGGCGCCGGGTTCTACGAATACGTCGACGGCAAGCGCACCCGGCTGTGGCCGGGTCTGCGGGAGACGTTCAAGTCCGGCTCCTCGCAGCCGCCACTGCAGGACATGATCGA
>DASZLQ010000294.1:0-5540 GCA_035552295.1 Mycobacterium sp.
GCGGCGACCCAACACCGACGACCTGGGCTTGGAAGCGGCCGGTGTGCAGACCGACGGCCGTGGCTACATCGTGGTGGACGACGAGCTCAAAACCAACGTCGATCACATCTGGGCGATGGGGGACTGCAACGGCAAGGGTGCCTTCACCCACACCTCGTACAACGATTTCGAGATCGTCGCCGCCAACCTGCTCGACGATGACCCGCGCCGGGTGAGTGACCGGGTCGCCACCTATGCGCTCTACATAGACCCCCCGCTGGGGCGGGCCGGGATGACCGTCAGCCAGGTCCGCGCGTCGGGCCGCAAGGCGCTGCTCGGTAAGCGGCCCATGACCAGAGTCGGTAGAGCGGTGGAAAAGGGTGAAACACAAGGGTTTATGAAGGTCGTGGTGGATGCGGACACCCACGAGATCCTGGGAGCGGCCATCCTCGGAGTCGGCGGCGACGAGGCGGTTCACGCCATCCTGGACGTCATGTCCGCCAAAGCGCCGTACACCATGCTGTCGCGCACCATGCATATCCATCCCACAGTCAGCGAGCTCATTCCCACGATGCTGCAGGAGATGTCGCCGCTCGACTAGTGGCGGGTCGCCACCATCGGACTAGGCGGGCTTCACCGACGCTGGATCAGCAGCGTCCGTTTGCGTGTCTTCCGGCCACCCGGGGTAGGGCGGCGGCGTCCCGCCGAAGATCGGACAGTGCGCCTGATGCGGGCACCACTCGCACAACCGCGACGGGCTGGGCCGGAAATCGCCCGTCGGCGCCGCGGATTGGATGGCACGCCAGATCGCCATCAGTGTCTTCTCGAAGCGCAGCAGCTCGTCATGATCCGGTGAGTAGTCCAAGACCTGGCCGTCGGCCAGGTAGATAAGCCGCAGCCGGGTGGGCAGCACCCCGCGTGAACGCAGTAACGCCACCGCATAGAACTTCATTTGGAACATTGCCTTGAACTCGGCCAGTGCGCGCGCGGCCGGTGGTGCCTTGCCGGTCTTGTAGTCGACCACCCGTAGCTCGCCGGTGGCGGCGACGTCGATCCGATCGATGAAGCCACGCAGCAGCGTGCCGTCGGCGAGCTCGACCTCTACGCGCTGTTCGCAGCATTGCGGGTCGAATCGGGTCGGGTCTTCCAGCCGGTAATAGCCGGACAGCAACGCGCGGGCCTCCTCGAGGAGTTGGGTTCGCTGTTCGGAGTCCAGCTCGGCGCCCACCTCGGGCTCGGCGGCAATCACCCGTTCCCATGCGGGTTCCACAAGCGATCTCGCCGTCTCTGGGACGCGCGACGCGGCGGGCAGGCCGTAGAGCTGCTCCAGCGCGGCGTGCACCACCGACCCCCGTAGCTGTGCCGCCGACGGCGCCTCGGGCAGGCGGTCGATGGCCCGGAACCGGTACAGCAACGGGCATTGCTTGAAGTCCGCCGCCCGCGACGGTGACAGTGCCGGTTTTGAAGCCGGTTTTGAAGCCGGCCGTGTGCGCCCATCCGGCTGGTCGGTCATGGCCTCCGTCATGCCCGCAGCGTAGGACTGGGCGGTGACAACCCCGAGCACCGGTCGCGGCGAGTCGGCTGGCACGCTGGATGCCGTGTCCGCAACCGGCCCGTTCACCGTTGGCGAGCGCGTCCAGCTCACCGACGCCAAGGGCCGTCATTACACGATGGAGCTCACCGAGGGCAGTGAGTTCCACACTCATCGCGGCGCCATCGCACACGATGACGTGATCGGGCTGGAACAGGGCAGCGTGGTCAAATCCAGCAACGGTGCCTCATTCTTGGTGCTGCGTCCGCTGTTGGTCGACTACGTGATGTCGATGCCACGCGGGCCGCAGGTCATTTACCCCAAGGACGCCGCTCAGATCGTGCACGAGGGCGACATCTTTCCGGGCGCCCGTGTCCTGGAGGCCGGAGCCGGATCGGGTGCGTTGACCTGCTCGCTGCTGCGCGCCGTCGGGCCCGAAGGGCGGGTGATCTCCTACGAACAGCGGGCCGATCACGCCGAGCACGCCCGTCGCAATGTGTCGGTCTTTTTCGGCAAGGCGCCCGACAATTGGCAGCTGATCGTCAGCGATGTCGCCGCCTCCGAGCTGCCCGAGGCATCCTTCGACCGGGCCGTGCTGGACATGCTCGCGCCGTGGGAGGTGCTCGACGCGGTATCGAGGCTGGTGGTCGCCGGCGGTGTGCTGATCATCTACGTGGCCACCGTCACCCAGCTGTCGCGGGCGGTGGAGGCACTGCGGGCTCAGCAATGCTGGACCGAACCACGGGCGTGGGAAACGCTGCAGCGCGGCTGGAACGTTGTCGGCCTGGCCGTTCGGCCGCAGCACTCGATGCGCGGGCACACCGCGTTCTTGATCGCGACGCGACGGCTGGCACCCGGCGCGGTCGCGCCGGCGCCGTTGGGCCGCAAGCGCGGGGGTCGCGACGGCTAGAGCCGGACCGGTTCAGCCGGCGTAATCGTCGCTGCGAAGCAGCGAGCGCCGTACGGCCAGCAGCTCGCATTCGGGGTGCGCGGCCACCAGGCGTTCGGCCGCGTCCAGGACATCGACGGCATGGCCGCGGTCACCGGACACGACGGCCACACCGATGCCCGCGCGTCGATACAGATCATGAGAACCGATCTCGGCGGCCGACACGCTGAACTTGCGCTGCAGCTCGGCGACGACGGGACGGATCACCGATCGCTTCTGTTTGAGTGATCGCACGTCGCCCAGCAGCACGTCGAACTCGAGCCAACCGATCCACATCCGCGGGTCAGCCCGGAGGAGGTTGTTCGGGGGGTGGCGGAGGCGGCGGCTCCGGTGGTGGTGGAGGTGGTGGTGGAGGCGGTGGCGGCGGGGGTTCCGGAGGCGGCGGCGGTGGTGGTGGTGGCGGTGGTGGCGGCGGGGGCTCCGGAGGTGGGGCGGGTGCGGGCGGGGGCTCGGGAGGCGGAGCCGGCGCCGGGGCGGGTTCGGGTGCCGGAGCTGGCGCTGGGGCGGGAACCGGCGCGGGAGCCGGTGCCGGTGGTGGGACGGGTGCCGGTGGCGGGGCGGGAGCCGGGCTCGGCGGCGGACCCGGTGCCGGTGGCGGAGCGGTCGCAGACGGTGAGTTGCCCAGGGCCAACAGCATTTCCGCAGTTCGCCGGGATAACTGCCAGCCATCTTGGAAGGGGGTGAACTCCATCGGGAAGGTGAACTTGCCGTTGTTGCCCCGCGGGGTTTTGACGCTGACCGTCGCCATCACGTTGGACGGATTCTTGTCCGACCATGCGATGTTGTTTGCCGCGAAGGTCATCGGCAGGTAGCCGTTGTCCCGCAGTGCGTTGGTGAACTTGTCCAGGGTGGCCGCACTTTCGGGGGTCGCGCCTTCGACGAGGCTCACCTTGTTGATGCCCGGAACGTTCGGGTCGGCGAGCCGGTTCAGCACCTCGGTAAGGGCTTCGGGCGGGGGCACCGGGGCAGTCGGGGGAGTCACGATGACGGGACTCGACGCGGCGGGTACCGGTGCCGAAGGGCTCGACGACGCAACCTTCGGTTCTTTATGCGAACATCCCGAGAGCCCGATGGCCGCCACGGCGGTGGCGGCACTCAGCGCAACGGACAGGTGTCGGTGCATCCAGTCGGGTCGGCCGAGCTATTCGGCCACGCCTGATTCTTGCAGCGGGGTGGTAACTGATGTCGGGCCAACGGATGCAATGCAAATCACACCTGCTGTCGCCGCGGCAAGGTTCGCGACGGCTGCCACGCCTGTGGCGAGGGCTTTTGCGATCACAGGTGTCCTCTCGGTGGTCCCGAATCGACGCTGAGGTTACCAGCGGGAGCAATGACGCGAATTTTGACGGCATTTGACTCCGCACATCTGGCGGCAATCGCCGGTAGCGTTGGGTATCCACCGCGTTATTTCGGGCGGGAAAGGAGCGCAACATGGGTGACTTAGAGCGTTCTGAAGCATTCGGCACAGCTGGTGAAGCCGATATGTCCAGCGACGATGCTGCCGAATTGGAACAGTTACGCCGTGAGGCAGCGATGCTGCGCGAGCAACTGGACCACGCGGTGGAATCGCAGAGCATCGCCCGTTCTGCCCGAGATGTGCATCAGCTCGAAGCCCGCATCGACTCGCTGGCGGCCCGCAATTCCAAATTAATGGAAACTCTTAAAGAGGCCCGCCAACAATTGCTGGCGTTACGCGAGGAAGTGGACCGGCTCGGGCAGCCGCCCAGCGGCTACGGCGTACTGCTCTCTGCGCACGACGACGAAACCGTTGACGTGTTCACGTCGGGCCGCAAGATGCGCCTGACGTGCTCGCCGAACATTGACGGCAACTCTCTGAGGAAGGGCCAGACGGTCCGGCTCAACGAGGCTTTGACCGTCGTCGAGGTCGGGACGTTCGAATCGGTCGGCGAGATCTCCACATTGCGTGAGGTTCTCAGCGATGGTCACCGGGCACTGGTGGTCGGCCATGCCGATGAGGAACGCATCGTCTGGCTGGCCGAGCCGCTGGTTGCCGAGGATTTGCCGGACGGCGTGCCCGATGCCCTCAACGACGACACCAAGCCCCGCAAGCTTCGTCCGGGCGACTCGCTGCTCGTCGACACCAAAGCCGGCTACGCCTTTGAGCGCATCCCCAAGGCCGAGGTGGAAGACCTCGTGTTGGAAGAGGTGCCGGACGTCACCTACAACGACATCGGTGGTCTGATCCGGCAGATCGAGCAGATCCGCGACGCCGTCGAGCTGCCGTTCCTGCACAAGGAGCTGTACCGCGAGTACGCGCTGCGCCCGCCCAAAGGTGTGCTGCTCTACGGCCCTCCCGGCTGCGGCAAGACGCTGATCGCCAAGGCGGTGGCCAACTCGCTGGCCAAGAAGATGGCCGAGGTTCGCGGCGACGACGCGCGCGAGGCGAAGTCGTACTTCCTGAACATCAAGGGCCCCGAGCTGCTGAACAAGTTCGTCGGCGAAACCGAGCGGCACATCCGGCTGATCTTCCAGCGGGCTCGGGAGAAGGCGTCGGAAGGAACGCCGGTGATCGTGTTCTTCGACGAGATGGACTCGATCTTCCGGACCCGCGGCACCGGGGTCTCCTCGGATGTCGAGACCACGGTGGTGCCGCAGCTGCTGAGCGAGATCGACGGCGTCGAGGGACTCGAGAACGTCATCGTGATCGGCGCCTCCAACCGCGAGGACATGATCGATCCGGCGATCCTGCGGCCCGGGCGCCTCGACGTGAAGATCAAGATCGAGCGGCCCGATGCCGAAGCGGCGCAAGACATCTACTCGAAGTACCTTGTCGAGTCACTGCCAGTGCATGCCGACGACCTCGCCGAGTTCGGTGGCGACCGCACAGCGTGCATCAAGGCGATGATCGAGAAGGTCGTCGACCGGATGTACGCCGAGATCGACGACAACCGGTTCCTGGAGGTCACCTACGCCAATGGCGACAAGGAAGTCATGTACTTCAAGGACTTCAACTCCGGGGCGATGATCCAAAACGTCGTCGACCGGGCGAAGAAGAACGCCATCAAGGCGGTGCTGGAGACCGGTCAGCCTGGTCTGCGCATTCAGCATCTGCTCGATTCG
>DASZLQ010000295.1:0-6512 GCA_035552295.1 Mycobacterium sp.
GATCGGTGCCGGCGAAACCGGGCTCCAGCTCCGCGAACATCCGCTCGCTGCGGGTCTCCGGCGCGTCGTCGGCGTTGTCCACCAGGTACTTGTTGGGCAGCGACAGCTTGGCGATGGTGCGCCACGTCTTGCCGTACTGCATCAGGAATGAGCCTGTGGTGTAAGGCAAGTCGTACTTGTCGCACACCGCGCGCACCCGAACCGAGATCTCGTGCAGCCGGTTGCTCGGCAGGTCGGGGTACAGGTGGTGCTCGATCTGGTGGCACAGGTTGCCGCTCATGAACCGCAGCACCGGCCCGGCTTCGAAGTTGGCGCTACCCAGCATCTGGCGCAGGTACCACTGGCCCTTCGTCTCGCCGATCATGTCGGTCTTGGTGAATTTCTCTGCGCCATCGGGGAAATGGCCGCAGAAGATGACGGCGTTGGCCCACACGTTGCGGATGATGTTGGCAACCGCATTGGCCTTCAAAGTGGACGTGTACGTCGCGCCGGGCGACAGCGATGTCAGCGCAGGGAACGCGACGTAGTCCTTGACCACCTGCCGGCCGGCCTTGGCGAAGAACTCGTCTGCCCTTTGCCGGGCTTCGTCGTTATCCATCCGTTTCTTGACGATCTTGCCGATCTCCACGTGCTGCAAGCCGACGCCCCATTCAAAGAGGAGCGCGAGCAGGGTGTTGTAAAACAGGTTGAAGATGTTGAAGCGCTTCCAGCGCTGGTCTCGGGTGACGCGCAGCAGGCCGTAGCCGACGTCGTCGTCCATCCCGAGGATGTTGGTGTACTTGTGGTGCACGAAGTTGTGCGTGTAGCGCCAGTGTTTGGACGACCCGCTCATGTCCCACTCCCACGTCGAGGAGTGAATCTCCGGGTCGTTCATCCAGTCCCACTGGCCGTGCATCACGTTGTGGCCGATCTCCATGTTCTCGACGATCTTGGCCACACCCAAAGTGACGGTGCCTGCCCACCACGCCGAACGCCGTGAACTGGCGGCCAGCAGCAGCCGGCCGGCTACCTCCAGCGCGCGCTGCGCTGCGATGGTGCGACGGATGTAGCGGGCGTCCCGCTCGCCACGAGAGTCCTCGATGTCCTGGCGAATCGCATCCAGCTCAACGGCCAGGCCTTCGATATCGGCGTCCGTGAGATGTGCGAATACGTCAACGTCTGTGATCGCTATTGTCTCCACCTCCATGCGCTCGTTCTGTGGTTCGTACCTACGCTATCGTAACCTACGATTCCGTAAGTTACCTGTGAGTAGCCTTTAGATGTCGATCACGCAATCACCCGAGGCAGCGGACACGCAGGTCTGAACGCGGGTCCCGGGGTCGTGTTCCCGGCCGGTTCGCAGGTCGCGGACGTGCCCTTCCACCAGGCTAACCACACACGACTGGCAGATTCCCATACGGCAGCCGAAGGGCATTTGCACGCCGGCGCCCTCACCGGCGTCCATCAGCGATGTCGCGGCATCGGCGGCGACGGCGCGCCCGCTTCGGGCGAATGTCACGGTTCCGCCGGCGCCGGCGGGTGCCGCCTTGGACACCGCGAAGCGCTCCAAGTGCAACCGGTCGCTGATGCCCGCCGCCGACCAGACGCGCTCGGCCCGGCTCAGCAGGCCCTCCGGCCCGCACGCCCAGGTCTGACGTTCCCGCCAGTCCGGCACCTCTTGGTCGAGCGAACCAAGGTCGAGCCGACCCTTGGTGCGGGTTTCCCGTACCTGCAAGCGATAGCCCGGATGGTCGGCCGCCAGTGCGGCCAACTCGCCACCGAACATCACGCCGGATTCGGTGGGCACCGAATGCAGGTGTGTGATGTCGGTGATTTGGTCGCGGCGCGCCAGCGTGCGCAGCATCGACATCACCGGCGTGATCCCCGACCCGGCGGTGAGGAACAGGATCGACGGCGGCGCGGGATCGGGCAGCACGAAATTGCCCTGTGGCGCGGCCAGTCGGACGATGGTGCCGGGTTCGACGCCGGCCACCAGGTGGCTGGACAGGAAGCCCTCGGGCATCGCCTTGACGGTGATGGTCACCGTGCGCGCCGACGCGGACCCAAAAGTCTCAGCGGGGCTCGACGTCAGCGAATACGACCGCCAGCGCCAGCGCCCGTCCACCAGCAGGCCGATCCCCATGTACTGACCCGGTTGGTAGTCGAAGCTGAAGCCCCAGCCCGGTTTGATCACTAGCGTCGCGGAGTCTTCGGTCTCGCGGCGGACTTCGAGGATCCGGCCCCGCAATTCGCGTGCGGACCACAGCGGATTGGCCAGGTGCAGGTAGTCGTCGGGCAGTAGCGGCGTGGTGATGCGCGCGGCTAACTTGCGCAGCGCGTGCCAGCCGGGATGCCGCTCCGCCCCGACGACACTGGGACGTTTGGTTTCGACGACATTGGCGGTAATTGACGCGATTTTGTTGCCCATAGGAAGCTGCTCCTGCTCACGATGCGGCGTTTAGCTTCCGCTTGCGTTGGGAGGCGGTTCAACGCCTCACCCATAAAGGCTACGGTACCGTAACCTACGCCACCGTATCCAGGCGTGAAGGCCACGGATGCGTCACAGTTTTCGCTCAGAGCAGGTCGAGCAAAAATGGCAGCTCCTGATTGGCGTACCAGGCCAGATCATGGTCCTGGGCGTCGCCGACAATCAGGTCAGCATCCTCATCACCCAGGTCAGCCGCGTCGATGACCTCAATAGCCTTTGTGACAGCGTCCTCGGCGCCGGCGTTGTCGAGATATGCGGCGATCACCTGGTCGATCGTGACGGGCCCGCCGAGTCTGACGACGGCGTCGTCAAGATCGGGACGGAACTTGACCCCGGATTCGCCCAAGTCGACCTCGGCGGACAGCACCGTGCGTCGCGGCCGCACGGTTTGGTCGGCTCCTTCGGCTTCATGGGCCGCCAGCAGGCGCAGCGACGCCAGCGCGGCCTCGCGCAGCGCCACGTCGGCGAGTTCATCGTCGTCACCTTCGGCATAGGCCTCGCGCAACGTTGGTGTTACCGCGAATGCGGTGCCGTTGACCGGCCACAACGAGCCGTCGGTGACGAGCTGCTGCAACATCGCCAAAGTGGCTGGGATGTACACCCGGATAGCGGCAGCGCCCACGGCTAGCCCTCGATCAACGTGGCCGCGTAGTCGGCGACATACCGGGACAGCTCACGCGACGGACGTTCGTAGTTGCCGGTCACGACCGGGCGTTGTGGCAGCTTGACTTTGGGCGTCTCCACGTCGGTGTACTCGATGGTGGACAGCAGATGGTGCATCATGTTCAGCCGAGCGTGCTTCTTGATATCGGACTCCACGACATACCACGGGCTTACCGGGGTATCGGTGTGCACCATCATCTCGTCTTTGGCGCGCGAATAATCCTCCCACCGGTACACCGATTCCATATCCATCGGACTCAGCTTCCATTGCCGGACAGGGTCATTGCGCCGCGACTTGAACCGGCGCAGCTGCTCCTCCTCGGAAACCGAGAACCAATACTTGCGCAGCAGAATCCCGTCGTCGATCAGCATCTGCTCGAAGATCGGCGTCTGCCGTAAAAACAGGGCATGCTCCTGCGGGGTGCAAAATCCCATCACTTTCTCGACGCCAGCGCGGTTGTACCACGACCGATCGAAGAGCACGATCTCGCCTTTGGTGGGCAGATGGGCGATATAGCGCTGGTAGTACCACTGACCGCGTTCGCGATCGGTGGGCGCCGGCAATGCCGCGATATGGGCGACCCGCGGGCTCAGGTATTCGGTGATCCGTTTGATGGCGCCGCCCTTGCCCGCGGCGTCACGCCCTTCGAAGATGACCACGATACGCGCGCAGGAATGCCGTACCCACTCCTGCAATTTCACGAATTCTGTTTGCAGCCGGAATAATTCGGCTTCATAGACGGCATCGGAGATCTTGGGTGCGGCAGGCGCGCCCGATTGCTTTTTCTTCGCCTTCGCCTTGGCCGACGCGTCGTTGCTCGTTGCGGTGCTCACAGCAACGAATTCTATATCCACACAGCGATTTTGACGCCCCTACCGAGAAGCTTCCAGAAGCTCTTCGAGTGATTGATTCAGCAGCCCGGGCAGCAGGTCGACATCGCTCATTGCATCGCGGTCGGCATTGATTCCGAAATACAACATGCCGTTATAGGAGGTCACGCCGATGGCCAGCGCCTGGTTGTGCAACAGCGGTGGCACGGCATAGGTCTCCAGCAACTTGGTACCGGCCACATATATCTGCGACTGAGCCCCGGGCGCATTGGTGATCAACAGGTTGTATTGCCGCGCGGAAAAACCTGCAGCGACACGGATACCCATGGCGTGCAGGGTGGGTGGCGCGAAACCCGAAAGCGTGACAATGGCCCTGGCGTCGACCGGGCTGGCGGCCGTCAGATTTGATTCGGTGGCATGCGCGATCTGCGACAGCCGGACCACGGCGTTGCCCTCCCCCACCGGCAAATCGACCAGGAACGGGGTGACCTGGCTGATCCTCTGACCGGGGCCGGTCGAGTCGAGTTGCACATCGGCATACACCGACAGCGGCGCCATCGCCCGGATCGTCGCGGTCGGCGACACCGCTTCACCGCGTGACAACAACCAGTTGCCCAGTGCTCCGGCCACCACCGCCAGCACCACATCGTTGACATCGCAGTCATAGCGCGCCCGTATCGTCCGGTAGTCCTCGAGATCGCCACGGGCAACCGTGAACCGCCGGTTGCGTGAGACCCTGGCGTTGAGCGGGCTGCTGGGCGCGGTGCCCCGCGCCACCGTGCGCGCGAAATCGATGACACGGCGACCGGCGTCGAGCAGTTCGCCATAGTTCGTTGCCAGCCCGGCCGCCGCCGATCCGACCGCCTGCAGCTGCGCTCCCGGCCCCATGACCCAGTCGCTCAGCGCGCCGAGCGCCAGCCGAGAGTTGCCGGGGCCGCGCTCAGGTATCCAAATGTCTTCGGGGAAGGGCGGCGGACGCCGAGTCCGGTCGGCGATGACGTGGCCGATCTCCAGCGCGGTCATGCCGTTGATAAGTGCCTGGTGGGACTTGGTGTACAGCGCCACGCGGTTTTTGCCCAGGCCTTCGACGAGATACATCTCCCACAATGGCCGCGATTTGTCCAGCGGGCGAGCGGCCAGCCGCGCGATCAGCTCATGTAGCTGCTCGTCACTGCCCGGCGAGGGCAGCGCCGACTGCCTGACGTGATAGGTGATGTCGAAGTCGGGATCGTCGACCCACACCGGTCGGGCCATGCCGATCACTTCGCGAACCTTCTGCCGGTAGCGCGGTATCTGGGCCAGCCGCTGCTCGACGGTGGCCAGTACCGCCTCGTAGCTCAATCCGGCGCGCGGACGGCGAAGGATGGACAGCGATCCGACGTACATCGGGGTGGCGGTGTTTTCCAGCCGATAAAAGGACGCGTCCGATGTGGACAACCGGGTCACCATTGCGGCCCTGTGCACCTTGTCAATTCGCCCCCAATTCGTTGGCGCGCCGATGTACCCGCCCACGGTAATCGCCCGAGCCCGGCGCAGCACTGCACAGGTACGCGGGAGACCGAATTGCGCGATGACGACCCGAGCCTTAAAAACAATTGTCTGCCACTCTCCAGCAGGCTCCTTCGTCCGATCGCCGAGTTGGAGAGTGCCCGTTGACCATTAGTCCTGCTGTGAGCCCACCCTGCCGCGACACCTTCGCCGTCACGCCCGTCGTCGAGTACGAGCCGGAAAGACAAAGCGTCCCGCGAAACGTCCCCCCGTGCCGGCCATCATCGCACGCAACGTTGCGCCGCGCCGGGCCCGCGCCGCGCCGGCCGTACGGCGGGCGACCCACCGGGCAACCGGAGCCGGCGACCGCGGCGGTGCTGTCCCCGTCGATGCGTCAGGCGGCGATCTTCGCCGACGCCGCGCTGCGTCGAGTGCTGGAAGTGATCGACCGGCGCCGGCCGCTGGCCCAGCTGCGGCCGCTGCTGGCACCCGGCCTCGTCGACTCCGTGCTTTCGGTCGCCCGCGCACCGGCCGGACGAGAAGGCGCCGCGGTGCTGCGCCGGATGCGGCTTCAACCAGTCGGACACCCTTCGACCGCGGCCGAGATCTTCGGCTGCTACAGCCGGGGCGACCGCATCCACGCCATTGCCTGCCGCGTCGAACAGGTCGCGGACAACCGATGGCTGGTGGTCGCCCTGCACATCGGTTGAACCCCGCACATTGGTTGAGGGTTGATCGCCGCGTTATTGCGCATGCCCCGCGCGCTCCGGCACAGGGCCGCCGGTGAAGCGAGCCAACACCGGACCCACGATCGCCATGACGAAGACATACGACGTCGCCAGCGCGGCCACGCCGGGAACCGACGTGCCGGCCAATCCGATGATGATCAGGGAGAACTCGCCGCGGGCGATGAGCGCCGCGCCGGCACGCAACTGCCCACGGCGTGCCACGCCGTCACGCCGGGCGGCAAATATCCCGGTGACCACCTTGGTCGCCGCGGTGACGGCGGCCAGGGCAACGGCCACCGGAAGCATCGGAAGTAACTCGTGCGGGTCAACCGACA
>DASZLQ010000296.1:0-2213 GCA_035552295.1 Mycobacterium sp.
GTCGGCTTACTTCCCGTCGTCGCGGCGACCGCCGCCGCCTGTGATTCCGGTAGCAAGAAAAGCCTGCCAAGCAACGTCGACGCGTTCGAGGTCGACGGCGCATGGCTGTGCAACCAAACATTCGCGCTGTGCACCACCGCGCCCTGCGTACCGTCGCCGACCGACCCCAACATCTCGGTGTGCAACTGCGTCGTCGTCAACGGCCACTCGGTCGGATTCAAAACCTGTACCGACCGGGCACAGTCAGGAAACAAGGTGCGCTCGGCGTTCTCCACGGTCAACGTCAACGCCAACTTCGGCGTGCTGAGCTGCCCGTCCGGGGTGCCGTGGGCGAACTGCCTTGACGTGGAATGCGACATCGATCCCACCAACCCTGCCGTAGCCAAGTGCCAATGCCTGACGGTAAAGACTGGCGAGTCCCTGACCTTCGGCGGCGGCTGCGACACGGCCACTTGCACGTCGACGATCTGGTCGGCCGCGACTCCGGATCTGCCGGCCTCCGCCCAGTACCGCAAAGGGATGAGTCAGATCGGTCAGCCAGTTAACTTCCCGAAGACTTGTCCCGCGCCACATCCGTAGCTTGTGGTGTCGGGCGCGCATTTGATATCGCGTGCGCTACCGCTTTTGAGATTCACCTAGTGCCGCGGTGACGACACCTCAGCACGATCACCACCCAAACCCCGCACCGCGCAAATCGAACCGATCCGGCAGGATGGGCTGGTGTTTGGCCTCGTCCTCGTCGTTGCGCTGGTGTCCACCGTCATCGTGGGAACGGTGCTGGGCCGGCGCTATCGCGTGGGTCCCCCGGTGCTGCTCATTTTGCTCGGCGCGCTGCTGGGTCTGATCCCTGCGTTCGGTCATGTTCACATCAATGGCGAGATCGTGCTGCTGCTGTTCCTGCCCGCGATCCTCTATTGGGAGGGCCTGAACACGAGCTTTCGCGAGATTCGAACGAACGCGCGCCTCATCGTTATCCTCAGTGTCGCCCTGGTGATCGCCACCGCGGTGGCGGTGTCGTGGACGGCGCGGGCGCTGGGCATGGAACCCCATGCGGCGGCCGTCCTGGGTGCCGTGCTCTCCCCCACCGACGCCGCCGCGGTGGCCGGCCTGGCGAAGAAGTTGCCCCGCCGATCGCTCACCGTGCTGAAAGCCGAGAGCCTCATCAACGACGGCACGGCGCTGGTCCTGTTCGTCGTGACCGTCCACGTCGCGATCGGCGGGGCCCAGGTCAGCCCGCCGGATTTGGTGGTCCGGTTTGTCGGGTCCTACGCGGGCGGTATCGCGGCCGGGCTGCTGGTCGGCGGCTTGGTGACCCTGGTGCGCAAACGTATCGACGCGCCGCAAGAGGAAGGCGCCTTGAGCCTGCTGACGCCGTTTGCGGCGTTTTTGTTGGCCCAAAGTCTGGATTGCAGCGGTGTGGTCGCGGTCATGGTGTCGGCTCTGGTGCTGGCCTACGCCGGGCCGGTGGTGATCCGCGCTCGTTCCCGCCTGCTGGCCTTTGGATTTTGGGACGTCGCGACATTCCTGATCAACGGCTCCTTGTGGGTGTTCGTTGGAATCCAGATCCCGGGCGCGCTGCACGGTATCTCCAACGTCGACGGCGGAGTCCGCCACGCCGTGTATCTGGCTCTCGCCATCACCGGTGTCGTGATCGCGTCTCGGATCGTGTGGGGGGAAATCACCACCGCGCTGATTCGCCTCGTAGACCGCCGCCAAGTGCAGCGCGAACGTCGCGTCGGCTGGCGTCAGCGTTTCGTCACCGCGTGGGCGGGATTCCGCGGAGCCGTGTCGCTCGCCGCGGCGCTGGCCGTCCCGGCGACCACGCTCAGCGGCGCGCCATTCCCCGACCGCAGCCTGCTCATCTTCATCGTCGTCTTCGTCATCCTGGTCACCGTCCTGGTCCAGGGAAGCACGCTGCCGGCGGTGGTCCGCTGGGCCAAAATGCCCGAAGATGTCGTCCACGGGGAGGAATTGCAACTGGCGCGGAGGCGGGGTGTTCAAGCGGCTCTCGAGGCGCTGCCAACGGTTGCCGACGAAGTCGGCATCAGCGAGGACCTACGGCGGCGGCTGCAAAAGGAATACGAAGAAAAGGCCGCGCTCGTCCTGGCCACCGAGGACGGTTCGACGAACCACCACCTGGTCAAGGGCAAGGAAAAGGTCCGGCGGGTGCGTCTGGGCGTGCTCGAATACAAGCGCCGGGAAATCACCGCGCT
>DASZLQ010000297.1:0-3846 GCA_035552295.1 Mycobacterium sp.
GGACAGCGTCTCTGAGGCGACCACGTCGGCGAACGCGTCCAGCGCCGCCTTGGTGGGCAGGTACGAGCTGTACTTGGGATTGCGGGCCTGCACGCCGGCACTGGATACGTTGACGACGTGACCGAATCGGCGCTCACGCCAATGCGGGAGCAGCGCCAGCACCATCCGCACGGCGCCGAAGTAGTTGACCGCCATCATCCGTTCGTAGTCGTGCATTCTGTCCGTCGCGTTGACCACCGAGCGCCGTATCGACCGACCGGCGTTGTTCACCAGGTAGTCGACGTGGTCGAAGCGGCCCAGGATGTCTTTGACCGTGTGCTCCACCGACGTGGAATCGGTGATGTCGCAGGTGAATGCGTACGCCTGACCGCCGTTGGCGCGGATCTCGCCGACCAGCTTGTCGAGCGCATCGGCGTTGCGGGCCAGCGCGAAGACCGTCGCGCCGCGCTCCGCGATGGCGATCGCCGAAGCCCGGCCGATACCGCTGGATGCGCCGGTGATGATGACATGTCGGCCCATCAGCGGCCCCGCCTTGTCGTCGCGGCGGGCGCGGTCGGGATCGAGGTGCTCGGCCCAGTACCGCCACAGCCGGGGTGCGTAGCTGGCGAACTCGGGTACTTCGATGTTGGTGCCGTGCAATGCCTTTCGGGTCTCGTCGTTGACGAAAGTAGGTGCCAGGTCGACGACGTCCAAGACCTCGGCGGGAATCCCCAGCTGGGTGGCCGCCATATTGCGCAGCACCTTGGCACGCCCGCTCACCTTCAGCACCGGCGTCGCCACCGAGCGGGGCAGCGACCCGCGCAGCGGGGGCAGCCCGGCCGCCTTGGCGACGCCGCGGTAGATGCCGCGCAGCCCAATGGTTTTCGGCGCGGTGAGGTGGAACGTCTGGCCGTCACGGTGTTCGGCGTGCATGAGTGCGACCAGCGCGTCGACCACGTAGTCGACCGGGACGATGTTGGTGCGCCCGGTGTCGGGCAGCAGGATCGGGGTCAACGACGGCAATACCGCCAACTTGGCCAGCACGCCGAAGAAGTAGTACGGCCCGTCGACCTTGTCCATCTCGCCGGTGCGTGAATCGCCGACCACCACCGCCGGGCGGTAGATGCGGTAGCGCAGCCCGGGCGCCGACCGCACCAGCAACTCGGCTTCGAACTTCGTCTGGTGATACGGAGTCGGCAGCTGCTGACCGACGTCGAAGTCGTCCTCGGTGTATTCGCCGGCGAAGTCGCCCGCCACCGCGATCGACGACACGTGATGAAGCGTGGCGTTCAGCCGTTGCGCCAGCTCGATGACGGCGCGGGTTCCTTGCACGTTGGCGGCCCGCTGCTCGGCCAAGCCGGCGGTGATGTCGTAGATCGCCGCGCAGTGCACGACATGGTCCACTCGACCCTCAGGGCCGCCCAGCTCGGCGAAGGTCCCCTCGGTGAGTGCCAGCTCCGGCAGCTCGCCGACCAGTGGTTTCGCTCGTTCCCCCCACTCGGCGGCGAGGCGCTCAAAGCGTCCCAGCGACTGACGGCGGACCAGCACCCACACCTGGGCATCGGGGCGCGCGTCCAACAAGCGAGATACGACGCGGCGACCAATAAACCCGGTACCGCCGGTAACGACATAGTGCATGCAGCAATGGTGACCGCTGGTGGCCGCGCACGTCAACAGTGATTTGCGCCGCAATCGGTGCGGCTCAGCTGAAGTTGCGGATACCGTCCCAGTCCACCAGCGTCCAGCCGTCTGCCGGGTTGCCGGTGACCACCACGTGGCCGATGTTCGGCAGGGGATGGGTGGTCAGCAGGCTGTTCTTGCCGTTCTTCGCGTTAATCAGCGTCCAGACCATGATCGCCGTGCCCTGCGAGAACACGACCGGATTGTGGTGGCCGCTGTTGTAGATCTTCTGGATCGCGGCGGTGAACTGATCGTTGAATTGTTTGCCGCTGACCGACCCCGGGATGCTGTCCTGGATGTCGCCGTTGATCCAGTCCGCCGGCGCCAACATATACGTCGAACCTGCCATTGTTTCGGGTTTGCCGTTGTACCAGCCGGCGTTGATCGACTGCAGGCCGTTAAGCACCTCGACCTGCTTACCGAGTTCGCTGGCTAACGGTCCGGCGGTCTGCTGCGCTTCGGCCATCGCGGAGGCGTAGATGCCGTCGAACTGGTTGTGGCCGGCCTGGTGTACCACCTGTTGGGCCTCGCCTTTGCCCTGGGCGGTGAGGCCGGGACCGGGTATTTCGGTGTCGATGACCCCGTCCGCATTCGCCTGGGACTGTGCGTTGCGGATGAAGGTCAGGGTGATGCTGCGGGCCTGCGCCGATCCGCCGCAGGCTCCGACGATTACCGTTGCGGCGAGCACGGCGGCTGCCTTCCAGATCATGCTGCGATTGCGCATGGCGATAGCCTGCCCTGCCGACGGTATGGATGGGAAGGGTTTGCAATGGTTGGGTGCAGAATAAGCGCGATTTTTGGATCGAGAGGAGACTCGTATGGCGATTGATCCGAGTGCAGTCGGTGCGGTGACCGAACCGATGCTGTCCGAATGGACCGACCGGGACACGTTGCTGTATGCCCTCGGCGTCGGTTGCGGGATCGACGACTTGTCGTTCACCACCGAGAACAGCCACGACATCACCCAACAGGTGCTGCCCACCTATGCGGTGATCTGCTGCCCGGCGTTCGGGGCGGCGGGCAAGATCGGAACGTTCAACTGGGCCCTGCTCTTACACGGATCGCAAGGCATCCGGTTGCATGCACCGTTGCCGGCGGCGGGAAAGCTGTCGGTGGTCACCGAGGTCGCCGACATTCAGGACAAGGGCGAGGGCAAGAACGCGGTCGTCATGTTGCGCGGTCGCGGCACGGACCCGGACTCGGGGCAGCTGATCGCCGAAACGTCGACCACCTTTGTCGTCCGGGGCGCGGGCGGTTTCGGGGGGCAGCCGGGTCAGCGCCCCACCGCGCCGGAATTTCCGGACCGCGAGCCCGACGCCCGGATTCCGCTGCCGACGCGCGAGGATCAGACGCTGATCTATCGGCTGTCCGGTGACCGCAACCCGCTGCATAGCGACCCGTGGTTCGCCCGGGAGCTGGCCGGGTTCCCCAAGCCGATCCTGCACGGGCTGTGCACCTACGGGGTGTCGGGCCGGGCGCTGGTCGCCGAGCTCGGTAAGGGTGTCGCCGCCAACATCACCTCGATCGAGTCGCGGTTCAGCTCGCCGGTGTTTCCCGGCGAGACGCTGACCACGCTGATCTGGCGGACTGAGCCGGGCAAGGCGGTGTTCCGCACCGAGGCTTCTGGCGCCGAAGGCGCCGACACCCGGGTAGTGCTCGACGACGGCGCGGTGGAATACGTGGACGGCTAGCTCACGTGGGCGTCGCTTAGCTGACGGGCCAGCCGGTCGGTGAACTCGGTCACCCGCGCGGGACTGTCCAGCGCGAACAAAGCGGCGGTGGCACGGTCACCATCGTCGGTGTGCCGCACCACAATTGGAACACCGTCGTGGCGCACTGCGTCGAATGCGTCCTCGTCGGTGATGTCGTCGCCGAGATAGATGGGCATCAGGTGAACGCTGCCCGCTTGAGGGCCGGCGTGACGTAGGTGATCGATCACCCAGCGAAGTGTTTTTCCCTTGTCCCAGTCGATATCCGGGCGCAGCTCGATGACTTCGCGACCGGTGGTCACGCGCAGCGCGTGGTGCTGGCCCGCTGCGCGCACCACCGCCGCCGCCTCGCCAACACGATCCCTGGCGGCATTGCGGTAGTGCACGGCCACACCAAACCTCTTGTGCTCCACCACAACACCGGGAATCGACCCGAGTTGGTCGCGCAGCTGGGCGGCGACCTGCTCCAGCACCGGTA
>DASZLQ010000298.1:0-15228 GCA_035552295.1 Mycobacterium sp.
TTCAGCGCCGACGGCGCGCTGGCACCCCTGCGGGAGTTGCACGACGTGTGCCGGCGACACCGCGCGCTGCTCATCGTCGACGAGGCACACGGCCTGGGCGTCCGCGGTGCCGGGCGCGGGCTGTTGCACGAGCTCGGGCTGGCGGGCGCGCCCGACGTGGTGATGACTACGACGTTGTCCAAGGCGCTCGGCAGCCAGGGTGGTGCGGTTCTGGGGCCGGCGCAGGTGCGAGCTCACCTGATCGACGCGGCCCGCCCGTTTATCTTCGACACCGGCCTGGCCCCCGCGGCGGTAGGCGCCGCGCGGGCGGCGCTGCACATCCTGCAGGCCGAGGCGTGGCGGCCGGACGCGGTACTGCGGCACGCCCGCACTTTGGCCGGGATTTGTGAGGTACCCGAGGCGCCGCAGTCCGCGGTGGTGTCGGTGATTCTGGGGGATCCGGAGGCGGCGCTGGCCGCCGCGACCGCCTGCCTGGACGCCGGCGTGAAGGTGGGGTGCTTCCGGCCCCCGACCGTGCCCGCCGGGACGTCGCGGCTGCGCCTGACCGCGCGCGCGTCGCTGGATGCCGCCGAACTCGAGATCGCGCGCCGGGTGCTGACCGATGTGCTTGCCGTGGCGCCCCGTTGACCGTTCTGGTCGTCACGGGTACCGGCACGGGGGTCGGTAAGACGGTCGTCACCGCGGCCTTGGCGTGTCACGCCCGTCAGGCCGGCATCGACGTGGCGGTGTGTAAGCCAGTCCAGACCGGCACCGATTCCGGCGATGATGACCTCGCCGACGTCGCCCGGCTGTCCGGGGTGACCGAGCTCGCCGGGCTGGCGCGATATCCGCAGCCGCTGGCGCCGGCGGCAGCGGCCGAGCAGGACGGGATGGCCTTGCCCACCCGCGACCAGGTGCTGCGGCTCATCGGCGGCCTGGACCGTCCGGGGTGGCTGACTCTGGTGGAAGGCGCCGGAGGGCTGCTGGTCGAAGTCGCCGACGCGGGCGTCACATTGCGTGATCTCGCCGTCGACCTGGGTGCCGCGGCGCTGGTTGCGGTCACCGCGGAGCTGGGCACCCTCAACCACACCGCGCTGACCGTGGAAGCACTTGCCGCACAAGGTGTTTCGTGTGCGGGGTTGGTGATCGGCAGTTGGCCGGCGCGACCCGGACTGGTAGAGACCTCGAACCGGTCCGCGCTGTCCCAGCTGGCCCCGGTGCGGGCCGCGTTGCCCGCGGGGGCCGGCTCGATGGACGTCGCGGAATTCGCGACGATGAGCAAGGCGGCGTTCGACCGCGACTGGGTAACCACGTTGGTCAGTTGATGGTTCATTCGATCGAGCTGGTCTTCGACCACGACACCGAGGCGGTGATCCGCCGTATCTGGGCCGACCTGGCCGGCGCCGGAATTCCCAGCCAGGCACCGGCCAGTCGCCCGCACGTGACGCTGGCCGTCGCCGAACGTATCGCCGTCGACGTCGACGAGCTGCTGCGGCCGGTGAGCAAACAGCTCCCTTTGGTCGCCGCGATCGGTGCCCCGGTGCTGTTCGGCCGGGCGAACGTCGTCTTCGCGCGTCTCGTGGTGCCGACGACCGAGCTGTTGGCACTGCACGCCGAGGTGCACCGGCTGTGCCTTCCGCATATGGTGCCCGCGCCGATGCCCAACAGCGTGCCCGGTCAGTGGACCGCACACATCACACTGGCCCGTCGGGTCGGCGGCGGCCAGCTCGGGCGGGCGCTGCGCATTGCGGGCCGACCGTCGCAGATCGACGGGCGCTTCGCCGGCCTGCGGCGCTGGGACGGCACGAAGCGCGCCGAGCACCTCATCGGCTGAGGCCCCCGGCGGCTATCCGCCGAAGAGCAGGTACAGGCCGGTGAACGTGTAGCTGACCATGACCAGCATCATGGTCAGCTGCCCGGTGAGCTGATGGCCGGCGGGCAGTAGCCGGAGCGCCTTGTCATGGGCGGCGATCACCGCCACGATGTGCCCGGTGACCACGCACGCCACCTTGATGCCGGCCAGCGCCAGCGGGTGCGTCGACAACACATAGGCGACCTGAGTGTGCGCCAGCCCCAATAGATTCCATCCCCGACCGAACGGATCGGTAAGCGCGATGACGGCTTGTTGTCCGCGCTCCACGAGGTATGACAGGTAATGCGCGAAGATGTACCCAACCACGATCGGGATCAGCGAATGCGCCATCTGGCCGGGCAACGCGCGACGCTGCCCGCGGTCCACACCGCCGGCTGCCCGTGCTGCGAACGAAAACGTCAGTGCGACAACCGAAACGAACACCAGCAGGCCGATCGTCCGCAAGATCGATGAGGACAGCGTTGCCGGCACACCGTGGGTGAGGCGGGAAAGCCGGTCGGCGAAATTGCGCCATGTCGGCGACGACGAGTAACTGTCGAATGCCGTCGACCCAAGCAGCACCGCGAGCATCGCGACGACACCCGGGCGCACGGGCAGGGACGGCAGATGGTCGAAAGGGTTGCCGATGACGATGTTCCCGGTCGCTTTTGAGCGGCGAAACGGCGAAAGCCGGGACACCGCGATGCTGTACACGCCGAACGGGTCGACCCGGTCCAACCAGCGCTGGCCACACAAGCACGCCCCGCCCAGCAACACCACGACATAGACCAGCAGCCACGATTTCACCCAGGGCAGCGAAGCCGAGTTCGGGCTCGCCAATTCCAGCCAGACGAAGGCGAACAAACCCACCGCCGCCGGACGGTATCCCCAGCTTTCCGGGTAGGACAGCCGTGGCCGGACAAGTCGTTCTGGGGCGGCCCGGCGCAGCAGCAGGTACACCGTGCGAATCGGCGAGATCAGCCGCCACACCGGTCCGCACGCCAGGGAAAGCGCGACCAATCCAACCCACAGCAGCACATAGAACGCCCCGAGCAGGCCGTTGGCCTGCGTTTGCGGACCCCATAAACCCGCGAGCACCACCCAGACCGCGAAGGCCAGGGCCACACCCGCAACCGTCCAGCGCGTCAGGCGGGCGTCGACCAGCGTGGTCAGCGCGGTCGGCAGCGGGTGGCCGGGAGCGTCGGGGTCAAACCGCGGGCGCCGCCACGCGAACGCGACCACAGCGAACGTGAACGTCAACGCCCATGCCGCACCGACCATCGCGTAGGCGTAAGGGACGGGAAGATCGCTCGACCCACCCAGCCCGTGCGCCAGCAGCACGGGATCGGTGGTCACTGCTGCACTTGAATGGTCGCGATCGTGCGGTCCAGGTGATGCAGCTCGACTTCGACGTTGCCGGGAACGTCGACGCTGAACTGAAACGTCTGATTCGGCGCGGCCGCGACTTGGAACTTGTGATCGGGCACCGAGTGCACATGCAACTCGTCGGTGGCGTCGCTGGTCACGTGAAAGGTGATCTGCTGGTGCACCTTGGCCCGCAGGGTGGCGTTGGTCGGCGTGACTTGGCCGTTCGCGATCGTGACGTTGACGTCCACGCCCGCCGCAGGGGGTTGGCTCGGCGATTTACCGCCACAGGCAACCAGGCCGCAAACCAGCGCCGCCGCCCACGCCGTAAGCAGAGTGGCACGAACCGCCATCGCCTTACGCCGCTTTCGGAATCGGACGTTTCTCCTCGACCGGCTCTGGCTCGGTGAGCGAGTTGTTGATCCGGCCCGCACCCCAAGTGAGAGCGGCGATCACCATCAGCGTCAGGAACAACACCACGATCGAGCCGGCGGTGAACAACCAAGCCGGGACGTTCTGGTCGCGTTCCCGCTGCAGGATGGTGATTTCCTGCACGAACGGGCGGTTGATCGACGACAGAGCGGGCACCTCGGGTGCCGGAATGGCGTCATCGGCCGGTTCGTAGATCGGCACGCCCGTCATCGTGTAACCGTCTTGAACCCGCAGCAGCGTCTTCCACGATCCCCAAACCGGAACGGGTTGAGTGGAACGGTAATGGCCCGGGCCGACTCGATCGAGCCGGTCGATCACCAGACCCCGCTGGTTGTTCATCCGGCCCTGCCAGGACAGAATCGTCACCCAATCCGGTTGTTGGCCAACCACATCGGGCCGCGAGAGCTGCACGTCGGCCGATACCATGCGCTGCCCGGGGGGACTGGGCTGGTCGGTCAACGTGATGGTGGCGGTGTCTTTTTGCGGCACAACGATGTGCAACCCGTTGGCCACCGCACCGCCGATCACCAATACCGTGACCGCGACGACGCTGATGCCGACAGCCCGGCTCGGGAGGCGTTGGCCGGTGAGCACCATGCCGAACAGGGCCCCGCACAGGCCGGTCAACATCGCCACCGGCACCGCCATCGCCAGCGCCTCGCCCCACATGCTGATCGGCCACGGATAGTGGTACACCACCCCGATCCACAGCGATTCCAGCCACAACCCAACGGTGCCGACGGCCAAACCGGCTGTGGCACCAAAGACCATGGGGCGCTTGAGCAACGGAGTCAGCGCGACTAACTCGACCACCACCGCAGGCCCCAGATACAGCGGGAACCAGTTGATCGGAGCCCCCAAGACGGGCCCGACCAGCAACGCGACGGCGCCTCGCAGTGCGATGGCAAACAGGGCGGCCACGATCGCGGCTCCCCGCCCCATCGTGATGCGGGCGGCGACTGCCGCTAGCGCGGCCGCCGCGGCGATCATCATCGGCTGTAGCACCAGGCGGAATTGTTCGACGCCGAAGTCGTATTCGATCTGATAGACCGACAAGCCGATGAACATTCCGCCGAATGACAGGTAGCGCACGAATGTGACGAACACGCCGGAGGCGATCTCCTCCGTCTGCGCCGCCTCGCCTTCGCGCTCCAGCATCAGCACCGCGAACAGGGAAAAGCACGCGCCACCGATCATCATCAAATGCGTTGGGCCCCAGAGGGTGACGTCTTGACCGAAGATCCGGTGCCAGATGTCGTCGAGCGGAAACCCGATCATCGCGTACAGCCCGCAGCCCGCCATGAGTACACCGCCGACCGGCGCATACCAGTCCTGCGTGATGCGCACCGCCGCCGGGCCGGGCTTGTCGAACGGCAGCACGATCGCCAACATCCCGCCCAGGAACACCCCGAACAGGCCGATGATGATGAAGTAGTGCGCGGGATTGGCCAGCGGACCGGGGTCGCGGCCATTGCCGATGTGCCAGCTGACGTCCCAGATGAATCCGAACAGGGCGCAGATGATCGACGTGGTGAACACCAGAACCGGCAGGGCCACCCAGCTGGGCCGGTGGAATTTTTCGCCCAGCTTGTCGGCGATCCGCGTCAACCACTCGATGCGATGGCTGCGGTGCGCATGGCCCACCCACAGCATCACCAGGGTTATCACCACGGCGGCGATCGACAGCCCGATCACTTGGTTCAGCCCGGCACCGCGCGCCGGTGCCTCGGCAACAATCGTCAGCTCCGTCGTGTTCATCTCATGCCCTCCCAACCGCGCCGGGCCGCCCCGGGAGAATTGATCTGACGATCGCTCCTTACTTGGAGGTAAGTTCGCGATCGAAGGTGTAATGCCCCGATTCAGGGCTCGTCAATCACGCTTCTTGTCGGCCGGGTCGGATTGCTGGTTGGAATCGTCCGGTGGCCCGCCGCCGGCGCTGCGGCCGGCGCGGCGGTCGCGCAGCGCGACGTACAACACCACGCCCACGACGATCACCGCCGGCAGGAACGCCGGCACGGCCAGCAAAATCCAGTGATGGCCCAGATATTCAACGCGCGGGTTAGTCATCTTGGTCACATACCCCGGATGGTCCCCATGGTCTCCGGCCCGACTGCCCACGTCGCGTTTGTGCACGTGCGCACCGCTACCCTAGCCTGAACACCGGTCAACTCAGCCTGCGATGAGGCCATGGCAGACCTTCGGATAAGCAAGATTCAGGGGAGTACTTGGTGACTCAGGCGGCTACTGGACCCAACACCGATGTCGACCAGGAGAGCGTGAACGACGCAGACATTCTGGCGGTGGCCCGGCAGCAAGTGCTGGAGCGCGGTGACGGGCTGAGCTCTGAACTGGTGCTGCAGGTGCTGCAGCTACCCGACGACCGGCTCGATGACCTGCTGGCGCTGGCTCACGAGGTGCGGATGCGCTGGTGTGGCCCGGAGGTCGAGGTCGAGGGCATCATCAGCCTGAAGACCGGCGGTTGCCCCGAGGATTGCCATTTCTGCTCCCAGTCGGGCCTCTTCGCGTCGCCGGTACGCAGTGCCCGGCTGGACATCCCGAGCCTGGTCGAGGCAGCCAAACAGACCGCTAAATCGGGCGCGACGGAATTCTGCATCGTGGCCGCGGTACGCGGACCCGACGAGCGGCTGATGGCCCAGGTCGCGGCGGGTATCGAGGCTATCCGCGACGAAATCGAGATCAACGTCGCCTGCTCGCTGGGGATGCTGACCCCTGAGCAGGTGGAAGAGCTCTCGGCGATGGGCGTGCACCGCTACAACCACAACCTCGAGACCGCGCGGTCGTTTTTCACCAACGTCGTCACCACCCACACGTGGGAAGAGCGCTGGCAGACCTTGTCGATGGTGCGCGACGCCGGCATGGAGGTGTGCTGCGGCGGCATCCTCGGCATGGGAGAGACCCTGGAACAGCGCGCAGAATTCGCCGCTGAGCTTGCCGAGCTCGGTCCCGACGAGGTGCCGTTGAACTTCCTCAACCCCCGGCCGGGCACCCCGTTCGGCGACCTGGAAGTGATGCCGGTCAGCGAAGCATTGAAGTCTGTGGCCGCTTTCCGGCTGGCGCTGCCGCGCACGATGTTGCGCTTCGCCGGAGGCCGTGAAATCACCCTGGGTGACCTCGGGGCCAAGAAGGGCATCCTGGGCGGCGTCAACGCCGTGATCGTCGGCAACTACCTGACCACACTCGGCCGCCCGGCCGAGGCCGATCTGGAACTGCTCGACGATCTGCAGATGCCCATTAAGGCGCTCAATGCCAGCTTGTAAGCCAACCTGTAGCGGCTAGGTTTGAGACTTGTGGTGCGGGATCTAGGCGCTCCGGTCGGCGCCGGTGTTTACAACGTCTACACCGGGGAATTGGGGGGCACGGTGTCTCCGACGGCGGCCCAGTTGGGCCTCGAGCCTCCTCGGTTCTGTGCCGAATGCGGACGCCGAATGGTTGTACAGGTTCGCCCCGACGGCTGGCGGGCGCAATGCTCGCGGCACGGGGCGGTTGACTCGGCCGACATGGAGGCACAGCGGTGACCGAACCTTCCGCGCCGGAGCTTGCCAGCACCCCCCGGGCTTCGCGGGCACGCGCGATCGTCATTGCGGCACTGGAATTCTCGGCGACCGGCGTGTTGATCGGCGGCCTGTGGGCGTTGATTGCTCCGCCGATCCATGTGGTGGTGGCGATCACTCGCGCGGGTGAGCGGGTGCACGACTACCTGGGCAGCGAATCCGAGCACTTCTTCAACGCGCCTTGCCTGATGTTGGGTCTGCTGACGGTGGTGGCGGTGGTAGCGCCGGTATTGGCGTGGCAATGGCGCGAGCATCGAGGTCCGAGGATGGTCGTCGGGCTGTCGGTCGGCATGGTGATCGTCGCGGCAGCTGCGACGGCGATGGGAGCGCCCTTGGTTTTGCTGCGCTGCGGCGCGGCGAACTTCGACGCCGTACCGCTGTTCGGAAAGCCCGCGGTGGCCTACGTCGTCGAAGCGCCGCCGGTGTTTTTCGGCCTGGGGCCGCTGCAGGTGGTGATTACTCTGTTGTGGCCTGCGGCCGTCGCCGCCCTGGTGTATGCGCTACTTGCAGCCGGGAACGCTCGCGATGACCTGGGGGGCCTCCCGGTCGCCGAGCACCCATCACCCGCGCTGCCGAGGGAGCCGGAGGCCTCCGTCTCATAACGGTCGCTGGCGAACCTTCCGGCCGGTGATGACCTTGGCCGCGATCATGATCAGTCGTGCCATACCGGCATAGGTCATCGGGTTGAACGCCGTCGGCCACACGGTTCTGATGAGGTGGTCACTCAGCGGGCGGCGGGCGAACCGGTCGGTGAGCCACCGCATCGTCATCGGGGCAGACAGCGGATGCAGCAGCATGTGCTCGTTGAACGCATCGCGGTGATAGCTGACGTCGGCGCCGCCGGCCGAATACGCGTCGGCCAGTTCATCGATGTCGTTGACGTCGATGAGATAGTCATGCACGGCCTGCACGATCAATACCGGCGGAGTCGGCACCACAGCGCCCAGTTTGATGGTCTGGAAGACATGCGAGACCTCCGGTGTGGACAAAATGTCCTCGAGCGGCTCGTCCAGATAGTCGCCCATGTTCTTGCCGGCCATCCGGATGACCGCCCCCACGGTCGTCATCGTCTCCAATGAGTCCAGCAGGGCACGCCCCTCGTCGCTGGTGTGCTCTTTGATCACCCGGTCCAAGTCGGGGTAGACGTGTGCGAGCGAGGCCACCACCATCGCGGGCAGTCCGGCGAAGAACTTGCCGTTGAGACGACGGAAGGTGTTACCCAGGTCGCCGACGGGCGAACCGAGCACCGCCCCGACGATGTCCAGCTCGGGTGCGTACTCGCCACACATTTCGGCGGCCCAGGCGCTGGCCAGCCCACCGCCGGAGTAGCCCCACAGCCCGATCGGCGCCGACGGGGACAATCCGATGCGGTCGGAATTCAGCACGGCCCTGATCCCGTCGAGGACGCGGTACCCCGGTTCGTACGGCGCGCCCCACGTGCCCCCGAGACCCTCGTGGTCCGGCACCGAGACCGCCCAACCCTCGGCGACGGCGGCGGCGATCAAGAACAGCTCCAACTGGGCCAGCGAGCCGAGCGCCTTCGCCTTTCTGCGCAGCGCATACGACGGAAAACAGCGGGACGACACGGCGTCGATCGCGCACTGATACGACAGCAGCGGACAGGTCTGCCCTTCAGCCAGCTCCGCCGGGACGATCACCGTGGTGACGGTCGCTTCGGGCTGGCCGTTGAGGTCCATCGTCCGGTACAGCAGCTGCGTGGCTTTGATGGGTTGCGGTATCAGACCCAAAAGCGCCAGCTCGACTTCGCGCGAGCGCAGCACGGTGCCGGGCTCGGCGTGCTGAAACCCGGAAGGCGGGTCGTAGAACGGGTCGTCCGAGGGCAGCAGCGGACGTACCTTGCGCTGCAGTTCCTCGTGTCGTGGCCGACCGATCCACTCCGCGCCACGCGTCCCTGCGAGATTGCCGAGTTCAACCATTGAAGATCCCTTCTTGGCCAACCGGCATTCTTGCGCATGAGCGCCCGGTAACTAAAGCGCAACCGCCGCATTGTGAGCCAGTTCTCGTCGGCGCCGGTGGGTCGCCGGGGCCACTGTTACCGCCCAATTTACCGTCGCCTCACCAAGGGGATTTGCGTTATCCCAGGTCGGCGGCACTCCAAGCCGATTCAAAGCTCGGCAGGAGGCCCCGGAGGCTTGAGCGCGGCGAATTCATCGGTGACCCTCAGCTGGGAGTCAGTGAAGTGGTACAGCGCCGCCGGCCGTCCGCCGCTGCGGCCGGACTGCGCGATCGTGCCGGTCTGGGTGATGACCCCGCGGCGGACCAGTACGCGTTGCAAATTCGTCGCGTCGACCTGGTAGCCCAGCGCCGCACCATAGATGTCCCGAAGGGTTGAAAGCGCGAATTCCTTTGGCGCCAAGGCGAACCCAATGTTGGTGTACGACATCTTGGCGGCCAGCCTGGCGTGCGCATGGGTCACCATCGGGCCGTGATCGAACGCCATCGGCGGCAGCGAGTTCACCGCATGCCAGCGGGTGTCTGGCGGCAGCTCGGGGGTGGCGGGGGAGGGCACCAGGCCCAGAAAGGTGGACGCGATCATCCGGGTTCCCGGCACCCGGTCGGGATCGGAGAACACGGCGAGCTGTTCGAGGTGTGCCAGCTCTCGCAGATCGACCTTCTCGGCCAGTTGGCGCCGGACCGAGGTGATCATGTCCTCGTCGTTGCGCAGCCGTCCGCCCGGCAGCGACCACGCCCCCTGTTGCGGGTCGCGGGCACGCTGCCATAACAGCACGTTAAGCTGCGGTTTTTCTGTTCGGCGGGCCCTTGTAACTTGACGAGTAACTTGGCGAACCTGGAACACGACCGCAAGCACCTCGTGTGCGGTGCTACCATTGAGCATGTTTTCGATTGTAAGTCGAAAACCTCCTGGACGCGAAAGGAGCTTCTCCGTGACGGTTTTGAATCGCATGGACACGCTCGCGGACGACCTGATTGCCGGCATCACCGATTCGCCCACCGGCTACGCGGGTGTGGATGGTGATGCGCAGTGGGCAGCCGAGATTCGCCGACTCGCAGACCTGCGCAATGCCACCGTGCTGGCGCACAACTACCAGCTGCCCGCCATCCAGGACGTGGCCGACCACGTGGGCGACTCGCTGGCGTTGTCGCGGATTGCCGCCGACGCCCCCGAGGACACCATCGTGTTCTGCGGCGTGCACTTCATGGCCGAGACCGCCAAAATCCTGAGCCCGGACAAGACCGTGCTGATCCCGGATCAGCGGGCCGGCTGCTCGCTGGCCGATTCCATCACCCCCGACGAGCTGCGCGCCTGGAAGGACGAGCACCCCGGCGCCGTCGTCGTCTCCTACGTCAACACCACGGCGGCCGTGAAGGCACTCACCGACATCTGCTGCACCTCGTCCAACGCGGTCGACGTGGTCGAGTCCATCGACCCCGATCGCGAGGTGTTGTTCTGCCCTGACCAATTCCTCGGGGCCCATGTCCGTCGCGTGACCGGCCGCACGAACCTGCATGTGTGGGCTGGTGAATGCCACGTCCACGCCGGGATCAACGGCGACGAACTCACCGACCAGGCCCGCGCCCATCCCGACGCCGAATTGTTCGTGCACCCCGAATGCGGCTGTGCCACTTCGGCTTTATACCTCGCGGGCGAAGGCGCGTTCCCGCAGGACCGGGTAAGGATCTTGTCCACTGGCGGCATGCTCGAGGCCGCCAACTCCACCCATGCCCGCAAGGTTCTGGTCGCCACCGAGGTCGGCATGTTGTATCAGTTACGCCGAGCGGCACCAGAAGTCGATTTCCGCGCGGTCAACGACCGCGCGTCGTGTAAGTACATGAAGATGATCACCCCCGCGGCGCTGTTGCGCTGCCTGGTCGAGGGCGCCGACGAAGTTCACGTCGACCCGGAAATCGCAGCGGCGGGCCGGCGCAGTGTGCAGCGGATGATTGAAATCGGGCAGCCGGGCGGCGGCGAATGACTGGTGGTCCCGCCTGGACGGATACCGCCGACGTCGTCGTGATCGGCACCGGCGTTGCGGGTTTGGCCGCGGGGCTGGCCGCCCATCGCGCCGGCCGCAGGGTCGTCGTGCTGAGTAAGGCCGACCAGTCGCGGGGGGTCACCGCGACGCACTACGCCCAAGGCGGCATCGCAGTGGTCTTACCCGACAACGACGACTCGGTGGATGCCCATGTCGCCGACACCCTTGCCGCGGGTGCGGGGCTGTGCGATCCGGACGCGGTGTGCTCGATCGTCGCCGACGGTTACGGCGCGGTGTCCGAATTGGTCGGCGATGGAGCGCGATTCGACGAGTCGGTCCCTGGCCGCTGGGACGTGACGCGTGAAGGCGGGCACTCACGGCGACGCATCGTGCACGCCGGTGGCGACGCCACCGGCGCCGAGGTCCAGCGGGCGCTCGACCAGGCCGCAGCCATGCTGGACATCCGCACCAGCCATGTGGCGCTGCGGCTGCTGCATGACGACATCGCGGTGACCGGGGTGTCAGTGGGCAACCCGGATGGGATTGGGATCATCAGCACGCCCTCGGTGATCCTCGCATCCGGCGGGCTCGGGCACCTTTACAGCGCGACCACCAATCCCGAGGGCTCCACCGGCGACGGAATCGCCTTGGCGTTGTGGGCCGGTGTCGCGGTGACCGATCTCGAGTTCATCCAGTTCCACCCGACCATGCTCTACGGCGGCCGAAGCGGCGGCCGTCGGCCGCTGGTCACCGAGGCCATTCGCGGCGAGGGCGCGATATTGCTTGACAGGCAGGGCAATTCGGTAACAGCCGGCGTTCATCCGATGGGCGATCTGGCGCCACGCGATGTCGTCGCCGGGGCCATCGATGCACGGCTGAGGTCCACCGGCGACCCGTGCGTCTACCTCGACGCCCGCGGTATCGAAGGTTTCGAGAACCGATTCCCGACGGTCACTGCCGCATGCCGGTCGGCAGGCATCGACCCGGTGCGTCAACCCATTCCGGTCGTTCCGGGGGCGCACTACAGCTGTGGCGGCGTCGTCGCCGATGTGTACGGTCAAACCGAGTTGCCGGGGCTGTTCGCCGCGGGCGAGGTGGCCCGCACCGGGATGCACGGCGCAAATCGCTTGGCGTCCAACAGCTTGCTGGAAGGTCTGGTGGTCGGTGGCCGCGCCGGACAGGCCGCGGCGGCCCACGCAGCGACGGCCGGGCCGTCACGCGCGGCGGCGCCCGAGCCGATCGTCCACACCGCGGCGCAGCGCCGGAAACTGCAACGCGCGATGAGCCGAGACGCTTCGGTGGTGCGCAACGCCGTTGGGTTGCAGGAATTGTCCGACATGTTGGCAGCCGCAGGAACTCGCAATGTCGCGGGCCGTCGCGATTTCGAGGATGCGGCATTGACGCTGACCGCACGAGCGGTGGCCGCTGCCGCCTTGGCGCGCAACGAAAGCCGGGGTTGTCACCATCGCGCGGAGTTCCCGGATGTCGCGCCGGACCAGGCGCGCAGCATCGTGGTTCGGCTGGCCGATGACCAAAACGAGGTGTGCGCCGAGGCATTGGCGGCCGTGTGTTGACGACGCTGTCCGACTGTGAGCGCAGCGCCGCCCTAGATACCATTCGCCGGGGTCTCAACGAGGATCTGCGCTACGGGCCGGACGTCACCACGCTGGCGACCGTGTCCGCCGAGGCGGTTGCCACGGCGTCGATGGTGCCGCGCGAGCCGGGCGTGATCGCCGGGGTGGACGTTGCACTGCTGGTGCTCGACGAGGTGCTGGGTGTCGGCGGTTACCAAGTGCTGGACCGTGTCGAAGACGGTGCCCGGGTGCGACCGGGGCGGCCGCTGTTGACGGTGCGGGCCGAGACCCGGGGTCTGTTGACCGCGGAGCGGACCATGCTCAACCTCATCTGCCACCTGTCGGGGATCGCCACCGTGACGGCGGCCTGGGTCGACGCGGTGAGCGGCACCAACGCCAAGGTTCGTGATACCCGCAAAACGCTGCCGGGCCTGCGCGCGCTGCAGAAGTATGCGGTGCGGGTCGGCGGTGGCGTCAACCACCGGCTAGGGCTGGGCGACGCGGCATTGATCAAGGACAACCATGTGGCGGCGGCCGGATCGGTGGTCGATGCGCTGCGGGCGGTCCGCGAGGCTGCCCCCGATCTGCCCTGCGAGGTCGAAGTGGACTCACTCGAGCAGTTCGACGCGGTGCTGGCCGAAAAGCCCGAGCTGATCCTGCTGGACAACTTCCCGGTGTGGCAGACACAGACGGCCGTGCAGCGCAGGGACTCCCGCGCACCCGCCGTGCTGCTGGAATCGTCGGGCGGACTCAGCCTTCAGACCGCGGCGACTTATGCCGCGACCGGCGTGGATTACCTGGCCGTCGGCGCGCTGACCCACTCGGTCCGCGCGCTCGATATCGGCCTGGATATGTAGGCGGCGGTTCGCAGCGCGCGACGCAATGCCTGCGGTGTGTGTCCGACATGTGCACGCACCACGCGAGTTAAGTGCGCTTGGTCGGCGAACCCGAGTGCCGCGGCGATGTCGGCCAGTGTCGACGTGTCGGCCTGCAGCCGCTCGAGCGCCCGGCTGACCCTGACCCTGTTGCGATAGCCGGTCAGCGTCACGCCAAGCTCCCTGGGGAAAGCCCGGCTCAATCGGTACGGTGACGCATCCAGGAACTCGGCCAGTGGGAACAATCCGCGTGCCGCCGGGTGGTCGTCGTGGATGGCCGCGCGCGCCCGCTGCACTAGTCGCGCGTCCGCGGGAACCGGTCGATCGGTCAGTGGCGTGCCTCGGTCGGTTACCTTGCGCAACGCCGCGACAGTGAGCGTCAGGAGATTCTCGGCGAGGTGATAGTCAATGTCGGTGGCGGCCAGTAGCCGCCGGTGTGCGAGTTCCAACCGGGCGTCGACGTAGAAGGTCGAGCGATGCATTCGACCGGGTTCGCCGACCAACAGCCGCCACGACGCGGGGCTCAAGCACACCGAGGTACACGTGTCGCCGCCGTGCGGATGCGCGAACTGGTCTTCGTCTCCCGGCGCGCCGAGGTATCCGACCGTCGGGTCGAGATCGACCGGACCGTCCGCCGCTCGCCGTTGAAACCGGCCCGACCTGACCAACACCAGCCGCCCGTCGACCGGGCGCTCGACCGCCGACCAGCTCGAACAGTCAGGGCGGCACGTCCAAGCCTGGAGGCTGAACTGTGGCCGGGCAGCCAGCGTGGCCATCGAGAGCACGGCGCCAGGCTAGTTCCTCGGTATGACAGCCGCCCGCAAGAATGTTCAAGACCGCGCGGCCTCGGGGCGCGAAGCTGGGTTCATGGCCTCGATACGCACCGAATTCGAGATCGAAGTCGACGCCGACCGGGTTTGGCAGGTGATCGGCGACTGGGTCGACGGCCCGGCCGGCATGGCCCACGGTTACGTGGCGTCGTCACACACCGAGGGCGACGTCCGGGTGGTGACATTCGCCGAGGGCAACGTTGCACGGGAGCGGCTGGTCGCTCGCGACGAGTCGGCGCGTCGAATCGTCTACTCGCTGATCGGCGACACGGTGTGCCCCGCACATGACAACACGGCGATGGAGATCGTGGCCGACGGCCCAGGACGCTGCCGGTTCGTCTGGTCCCGCGACGTGCTGCCCGATGAGTTGGCCGGGCCGCTGCTTGCCGCCATGGAGGAGGCTTCTCAGGCCATCAAGCGCACACTCGAAGGCGATCTAGCGGCGCAGTAGCGACCGCGCCAACTTTGGCGTAGCGTGCGCGTCCCGGGAGGGAAAATCGGCCCGGCCCGCGCCCTGAACGCACACTGGAAGCCCTCAGCGCACACTCGATGCGACCGGGCGACGCAGATCAGGCGACGCGGATCAGGCGATGTCGCCGACGAAAACCCCGATCCGGCGCAGCTGCATGCGCGCCAGCCGCGGCAGGCCCTCAACGTCGGGGCCGTCGGAGCCGGCCGGCAAGATCCGTGGGTTGGTGATGTGCACTACGCGGTTGCGCCTGAACTGCACATCCGCTTCGCCGGCGGCCAGCACGTTCTTTACCCAGTTCGTTTTGCCGTGGCCCAGCGCGAT
>DASZLQ010000299.1:0-14231 GCA_035552295.1 Mycobacterium sp.
CGCGCACGCCAACGGCCAGTACGAACGGGTTCACAAGGCGATGGGAAACGACGAGATCACCACCGTCTACTTCGGTGAAGGACCGCCGGACAAGTACCAGACGACCGGGCGCATCGACTCGACCGATTGGCAGACCGGCCAACCCAAGACCGACATCAACGTCATCACCTGCACGCACATCCAGGTGGTCTACAGCGGGGTCAACATCACCTCGCCCAGCACCTGCGCGCAGACGACGTTTTCCTGAGCAACCGATCGCAATGGTGTGCTCGCGCAGCTGGTTTGCTGGCCGAACCACCTGCGTGCCGTACCTCACCACCCGAGTGCTGGGATCACCCGGTGACTGGCGCATGGTTGCGACTACTGCCAACGCTCAGCCGGCCGCAATCGCCTACTACCGCGGCGAACCGGCGTTTTCTACTTAGCGAGAGTCCCGACCGTCACGTCGCGGTCATCCGCCAACTACCGCTTTTGCGCGAAGATGGTCGTTGTAACTTTTGCGGTCGTCGGCGCGTCCTAGGTTTCGCGGCAGGAGGTACGAGATGGGATCGATTGACTACACCGAAGCGGTGAACGGTGCCCTGGACCAGTTGCGCACGACCGGTTTCTACCTCGATCACTTCTTCGCCAATCATGGACCGATGGCCGCTGAGGCGCTGGCCACGCTCGGCTATTGCGACGAGGTGGACAGCTGGGTGGACGCCAACATCCGTCAACGCGAATACGGACCGCTACCGACACCTACGCAAACAATTTCCGATTGGCAAGCTGCGGTGGGCGATCGCGCTCGCGGTGGCGATTGGGTCGAGCTATTCCGCCACGAACTGGTCGACACCGCGTGGCGGGAGGTGCTGCGCGCCTGGTGGCCGAGGCTGCTACCGGGCTGCGCCGGATCGCTCACCCATGGCCTGATCCGTACAGCGCACGCGGTGCGATCCCTGCGCGAAGCTGCTCAGCCGAGCGACCTTCAAATCGATGAACTCGCGCGTGGCCTAGCGTTCTGGGCGACGTCGTTCACACCGCTGGCAACCGACTCCGGTGGGGGCAGCAATCTCGATGCGGCCGCCGTTGACCGAGCGCTAAGCGAGCTGACCGCCGAATACGCTGGTCACTACATCGCAACCATGCCGTCTTCCCCAATTCCATTAATCCACACCATCACTGCTCCGGCCGCCATGCGGCTGCTGTTAGCCGACGTACCTCCCGAGCTACACGGGGACTCGTTCCGCACGATCGCGGAGGTCAATCGCGAGCTGTTCGCTGCGTTCGGCGGGCAGCGTGCGGCCGGCAATCACGGATCGGTCAGACCGGGCAACGAGCCCACGTTCAGTTCGCTCGCTGCCGAAGCCTTGGAGATCGGGGATGAGCACGCAATCAAGATTTGCGAGGCAGCCGTTCGGGAGAACGCCCGGCGTCCGGACCCGCGATATCTTGGCGCCGCCAGCGCGGCGCTGGAGCTCATCGCCAAACGCTAACGGTGCTACGGCGCGAAATCCACGGCGATGGCGGCAATTCGCCGCTACCGGGGCAGGCCGAGGAGGCGCTCGGCGGCCACTGTGAGCAGGATCTGCTCGGTACCGCCGGCAATCGTGAGGCAGCGGGTGTTGAGGAAGTCGAATACCGCCCGATTGTGGACCAGCCCGCCGCCCTCGGACACGTCCATCATGAATTCGGCGAGCGCCTGCCGGTAGCGGACGCCGATGAGCTTGCGCACGCTGGATTGCGCCCCCGGATCCTGGCCGCCCACCGCGAGCTGGGCTATGCGCTGGTCGAGCAGCGCACCGCTCTGGGCGATGACGATCAACCGCCCCAGCCGGTCTTGCTGGGATACATCGAGGTCGATTTCCGCCAGCACCTTGAGCAGCTCTTCCATCGGGTTGCCCAGCGCGGTCCCGGTGGCCATCGCGATCCGCTCGTTCGCCAGCGTGGTGCGGGCCAGCCGCCAGCCGTCGTTCACGGTGCCGACCACCATCTCGTCGGGCACGAACACGTTGTCCAGGAACACCTCGTTGAACAGCGAGTCGCCGGTGATTTCGCGCAGCGGGCGGATTTCGATGCCCGGTGATTTCATGTCCAGCAGGAAGTAGGTGATGCCTTTGTGTTTCGGGGCATCCGGATCGGTGCGCCCCAGGCACACACCCCACCGCGCCTTGTGCGCCGCGGATGTCCAGACCTTTTGTCCCGTCATCCGCCAGCCGCCGTCACCCCGCACCGCCTTGGTGCGCAGGGACGCCAGGTCGGAGCCGGCTCCCGGCTCGGAAAATAGCTGGCACCAAAGGAATTCGCCCCGCAGAGTAGCCGGCACGAAGCGCTCGATCTGCTCCGGCGTCCCGTGCTGCAGGATGGTCGGCGCCGCCCACCAACCGATCACCAGGTCCGGCCGCACCACACCGGCCGCCGCCATCTCCTGATCGATCAGCAGCTGCTCGGCCGGTGACGCGGCGCGCCCATACGGCGCCGGCCAGTGCGGCGCCTGCAGCCCGGCCTCGGCCAGGGCCGCCTGCCGTTTCTCCTTCGGCAGCGCGGCGACCTCGGCGACGGCCGCGGCGATCTCCGGTCGCAGGCCCTCAACCTCGGTGAGGTCGATGCCGAGGCGACGCCGCACACCCGACTGCGTCAGTGCGGTGATGCGGCGCAGCCATGGTTCCGCGCCGCCGAGGAACCGGCCGATGCTGTGAGCCCGGCGGAGGTACAGGTGCGCGTCGTGCTCCCAGGTGCATCCGATGCCGCCGAGCACCTGAATGCAGTCTTTGACGTTTGCCTTCGCGGCGGCGATGCCGACGCTCGCGGCCAGCGCCGCGGCAATGGAGAACTGGGCCGGGTCGGAATCCGCTGCGGCCCGGGCCGCATCGGCGGCGGCCACCTCGGCCTGTTCGGCGCGGCACAGCATCTCGGCGCACAGGTGCTTGACAGCCTGGAAGCTGCCGATCGGCTTGCCGAACTGCTCGCGCACCTTGGCGTAAGCGACCGCGGTGTCGAGGGACCATCGGGTCACGCCGGCCGCCTCAGCCGCCAGCACGGTCGCGGCGAGCTCCTCGACCCGCTCCCGCGACGCTTCGATCACGGCGGCCGGCGCCCACGTCAGCACCACCCGGGCCAGTGGCCGGGAAAAGTCGGTCGCCCGCAACGGCTCGACCTGGACGCCGTCGCTCTCGGTGTCGACCAGCACCCACGCCCCGGCGGCGGGCAGCAGCAATAGGCCGCCGTGGGCGGCGCCCAGCACCACATCGACGGAGCCCGACGCCCGAGACGTCTCGGCGTCGAACTGCACGGAGCCTTCTGGGCCTTCGAGCGCCACCCCGGCGAAGCGCTCACCGGAGGCCAGCGCGGCCAGTATTTCGGGATCGTCTACGACCAAGGTGGCCAGCGCGGTAGTAGCGACCGGCCCGGGTACCAGCGCCTTGGCCGCTTCCTCGACCATCGCGCAGAGGTCCTCGATGCTGCCGCCCGCCCCGCCGGAGTTCTCCGCAACTGCCACGCCGAACAGTCCCAGTTCGGCCAGGCCCGCGAACACCGGCCGCCACGCATCGGCGTTACCCTGCTCGACGTCGCGGATCGCCTTGGTCCCATTGGGCCCGGAGGACGAATCGCGTGCCCAATCGCGCACCAACTCACGCGCCGCGAACTGTTCGTCGGTGACGGTCGCTACCACGTGTGCGTCCTCCGCGTCCTTGATTCGAGGTAATAAAAGGGGCCGGTGCCCACTAGAACGTGTTCTAATAGTGCCAGCGATCGAGCGTCAAGTCGAACGCCATTACAGCTGGACAGCTCGTTGTCCCGGCGGGACGGAGGTGGGAAATTCACAATCGGCTTGCGTGTCGTTTGCGAACGAACCGCCCGGAAGAGGGGGAATCCGCCAGATGTCGCCAGCGAACACGAACTTGGGCCGCGTTTCCGACTCGCAGCCGCGCGAGGTCATAAACGTGGCGGTACTGGCTGAGTCCGAGCTTGGGTCGGAGGCACAGCGGGAGCGCCGCAAACGCATCCTGGATGCCACCATGGCCATCGCGTCGAAAGGCGGCTACGAGGCAGTTCAAATGCGCGCCGTGGCGGACCGGGCCGATGTGGCGGTTGGCACGCTGTACCGCTATTTCCCGTCGAAGGTGCACCTGCTGGTGTCGGCCCTGGGCCGGGAGTTCGGTCGCATCGATGCCAAAACCGATCGCTCCGCCGTTGCGGGCGGCACTCCGTTTCAGCGGCTGAACTTCATGGTGGGCAAGCTCAACCGCGCGATGCAGCGCAATCCGCTACTCACCGAGGCGATGACGCGCGCCTACGTTTTCGCCGATGCGTCCGCGGCGAGTGAGGTCGACCATGTCGAGAAGCTCATCGATTCCATGTTCGCGCGTGCGATGGCCGACGGGGAACCGACCGAGGACCAGTACCACATCGCCCGGGTGATCTCGGACGTATGGCTGTCGAACCTGCTGGCGTGGCTCACCCGGCGGGCCTCTGCAACCGACGTCAGCAAGCGGCTGGACCTGGCCGTACGATTGCTGATCGGCGACACCGACCAGACCTAGCAAGCACCTAGCTTCCCGCTAAGCGGGCGGCCCGGCGGTACGCCCGCGAACCAGCTGGGTGTCCAACAGCTCGACGACTGGCAGGCCCGACCGCGGCGGGTTCAGCAGCAGTTCGCCCGCCCGGCGGCCCTTTTGCAAGCTCGGCTGCGCCACCGTGGTCAGCCCGCGGCTGACCGCCTCGGGCACGCCGTCGAACCCGGTGACGGTCATCTGGCCGGGCACGTAAATGCCGTGTGCCCGAAGGTAATCCATGGCCGACAGCGCCAAGATGTCCGCGGTGCACATCAACGCGGTAATCCGCGGATTGGCCTCCAGCGCCGCCTTGGCCGCATCGCCACCCGACGCCGGGAGGTGTTCGTAGCTTTCCACCACGGTCAGCGAATCCGGGTCCGACCCGGCGGCTTTCATCGCCTCCCACACGCCCGTGATGCGTTCGCGCTGCACGTCGAATGCCGGTGACCGCAGCCGCTCGGCGTCCACCAGGCCTCGCCGGCGGTCCCGGCCCAGTCGCATGGTCAGCAACCCGATCTCACGATGCCCCAACCCCAGCACGTGGTCGGCGAGTTCGCGCATCGCCGCCTGGTCGTCAATGCCGACCCGGGAAACTCCGGACAGGTCTTTGGGCTGGTCCACCACCACAACGGGCAGCCGACGCTGCAGCACCACCTGGAGATAGGGATCGTCGTCGCAGACCGAATAGACCACGAAGCCGTCCACTCCGGCACCCAGCACCGCGGCGGTTCCGTCCTCGAGACTTCGGCTTCCTCCGACGGCTACCAGCAGCAGTCCCTGCCCCAGCTCCTCGCATGATTGCGCCACTCCCGCAACGAAATCCCGCGCCGCCGGATCGCTGAAGAAGTAGGTCAGTGGCTCGGCCATCACCAAACCGACCGCACCGGCTTTGCGGGTCCGTAACGATCGCGCCACCGGGTCGGGTCCGGCATAGCCGAGCCGCTTGGCCGTCGCGAGCACCCGTTCACGTAGGTCGGCGGAGAGCTGATCCGGGCGGTTGAAGGCGTTCGAAATGGTGGTGCGCGAGACCTCGAGTTCGGCTGCCAACGACGCCAGAGTCGCACGCCGGCGGGGTGTGGGACTCACGTTTGGTGACGCTACAGCTGATCCCCGTTTGCACCTAAGCGGCTTCGATACCCTATTTTCTAATGGAAACGATTGTCATTAGTATCAGGGCTGCCTGCGGACTCGGCGAGATCACATCGGACGCGCAAACGGCACACATGGAAACGAATGGCACTGATAAATCCGGCGCGGTGGCTGTCGGCGATCATCGCCTGCTTGGTGGCCTCGGCCGCGCTGACCGGCTGCGGGATCGCCAGGCATCGTGCTCTCTCTGGCGCCCGGGGTCCCCGTGTCGGTTTTCGTCGCGACCATCTCGTATGCGATCTACCTTTTTTGCTGGCTACTGGGGCGGCGCCGGCAGACCTCCGCTTAAGCTTGTCGCACAGAGTGGCCACCGAGCCAGGGGAGCTAGGGGGAGGCAACAGTGCGCCAGCGCGTGGCGGTGCTTGTGCTGGCCGGGATGTCCACGCTCGCTATCGCTTGCACAACCACCGTCACCGGAAAGGCCGTGCCAGGCGACAATTCGGGGCCGCTGACGCGAAATCCCCTGACGGTGTCGGCGCTTGACGGGCTGCTGCTTGACCTCGGCCAGATCGATACAGCGCTGGGCGCGACGTCGATGAGGGTGTTGTTCAACGCCAACGCGATGTGGGACTGGAGCTCCAGCGTCAACGACAAGAATTGCCTGGCAATCGACGGGCCCGCACAAGACAAGGTCTACGCCAACACCGGGTGGACCGGGATGCGCGGCCAGCGGCTCGACGACAGCGCCGATGACCCGAAGAGGCGGAAAAACTACGCCATTCAGGCCGTGGTCGCGTTCCCATCGGCGCACGACGCCAACGCCTTTTACGAGTCTTCGGCGCAAAGCTGGGCCGCTTGCTCCAAGCGCCGGTATTCCGATGTCACCCCGAGCCAGCCCGACACCGTGTGGACCGTTTCCGACATCACCAAGGACAACGGCACGCTCAGCGCCACGCAGATCCAGGAAGCCGGTAACGGATGGACCTGCCAGCGCGCCCTGACGGTGCGCAACAACGTCGCCATCGACGTCGTGGCGTGCACGTTCAGCCAATCGAGTTCGCCGGCCGTCGACATCGCTTCCCAGATCGCGGCCAAGGCGGCTAAGCAGTAGGCGATGCGACGGACAACCATATGGCGGACCGTTTTCGTCGCGCCGATCATCTGTGCCTTGGCGGGCGGGGTCGTGGGGTGCGATCGGAGGGTAGAGGGAGCGGCGGTCGCCGCCGAGATCGCGAACCACACCGCCGTGACCACGACGACCAGTCAACCGCCGCCAGCGCTGCCGGCGGCGGTACTGGAAGGCCTGCTGTTGAGTGCCGATCAGCTGATCGCGCTGGTTGGCGGAACGAACATGGCCATGGTGGGCACGGCGGTCAGCGCGTCGGACGCATCGAAGATGATCGACGATCGCACCTGCCTGGGACTCGCTTCGGTCGGCGACGTGACCGTCTACTCCAACAGCGGATATGTCGCGATGCGCGGCAACCAGTTCAGCAGCCCCAACGCCGTTCAGGCCGATATCACCCAGCTCGTGACATCGTTTACCGGCGCCGCCGATGCCGAGGCGTTACTGCAGCGGGCGCGGCAGGACTGGCAAGCATGCGCGAGCCGGCGATACGGCTTTCACTCGTCGAACGGCAACCAGAGTTACTTCGACACCCACGACCTGCGCGGCGGCGGCTCCCGCATCGAATTGTCGATGCGTCAAGAAGAAGACGCCAGGTGGGGGTGCTCGCACGCGATGGCAGTCGGCAACAACGTCGTCGCCGAAGCGCGGGTCTGCTTGCTCGGCAAGGACAATGCTCCGGTAGTCAACAACCTCCTCGACCAGATCGTGGCCAAGGTTCCGCAATAAGCTAGGCAGGTGGCCGGTATCGACCTCAACGCCGACTTGGGCGAGGGCTTTGGCGTTTGGCGCCTCGGTGATGACGACGCCATGCTCGGGATCGTCACCAGCGCCAACGTGGCGTGCGGATTCCATGCGGGAGACCCCGTCGGCCTGCTGCGGGTATGCCGCTTGGCCGCCGAGCGCGGCGTTCGTATCGGAGCGCAGGTCAGCTACCGGGATCTGGCCGGGTTCGGCAGGCGCTTCATCGACGTCGCGGCCGAAGACCTTGTCGCCGACGTCCTGTATCAGATCGGCGCATTGCAGGCGATCGCGCATTCTTCCGGCTCGACGGTGTCCTACGTGAAACCCCATGGCGCGCTGTACAACACGATCGTGACCAACCGTGAGCAGGCTGCCGCCGTCGCCGAGGCGGTCCACCTGGTGGACGCCACGCTGCCGGTGTTGGGCATGGCGGGTTCGGCGTTGTTCGACGAAGCGGCCCGCCTCGGGTTACGCACGGTGGCCGAGGCGTTCGCCGATCGCGCCTACCGCCCGGACGGCCAGCTGGTTTCCCGCCGCGAACCGGGTGCGGTGCTGCACGACCCGGCGGCGATCGCCGAGCGCGTCGTGGCCATGGTGACCGCGGGACAGGTCACCGCGATCGACGGAACCCGGGTTCCAGTCGCCGTGGAATCGGTTTGCGTGCACGGTGATTCGCCAGGTGCGGTGCAGATCGCGACCGCGGTGCGCGACCGGCTGACGGCGACGGGCATCGACATCGGGTCGTTCTGCTGATGCGCCTGCGGCTCGGTCGCCCCGATATCGCGCGATATTCGGATCGGTTTGACGTGCCCGCGGCCGAACCCGACGCGCCGCTTTCGGTGACGTGGATGGGTGTTGCGACGCTGCTGCTCGACGACGGGTCCTCCGCGTTGGTGACCGACGGCTACTTCTCCCGTCCCAGCCTGGCGCAGGTCGCGGCCGGCAAGCTGTCGCCGTCAGCGGCGCGCGTGGACGGCTGCCTTGCCCAGGCCAAGGTGTCGCGGCTGGTAGCTGTCATCCCGGTGCACACCCACATCGACCACGTGATGGATTCCGCCCTGGTCGCCGACCGCACCGGCGCGCAGCTGGTCGGGGGTGAATCGGCGGCCAATGTCGGGCGCGGGTACGGGCTGCCCGAAGAGCGTCTCGTCGTCGCGGTAAGCGGGGAGCCAATTCGGCTGGGCGCCTACGAAGTAACGCTGGTGGAGTCGCATCACTGTCCACCCGATCGGTTTCCCGGTGTGATCAGCGCGCCGCTGACACCGCCGGTGAAGGTGTCGGCCTACCGCTGTGGCGAGGCGTGGTCGACGCTGGTGCGCCACCTACCCTCGGGGCAGCGGCTGCTGATCCAGGGCAGCGCGGGTTTCGTCAAGGGTGCGCTGGCCGGCCACCGCGCCGATGCCGTTTACCTCAGCGTCGGGCAGCTGGGCGTGCAGCCGCGGTCCTACCTGCTTGACTACTGGACAGAGACCGTGCGGGCAGTCGGTGCACGGCGGGTTGTCCTCATCCACTGGGACGATTTCTTCCGCCCATTGTCAAAGCCGTTGCGGGCCTTGCCCTATGCGGGCGACGACTTAGACGTGTCCATCTCCATCCTCGACGAGCTGGCCGGAAGAGACGGTGTCGCGCTGCACATGCCGACGGTGTGGCGGCGCGAAAACCCATGGGCGTGAAGCGGTTTAAGCATTGACCCTGACCGTTGCGCTGTTACTGCTTGCTGTCGTTCTCGGGTTCGCTGTCGCGCGCCCGCGCGGCTGGTCCGAGGCGCTGGCGGCGGTTCCGGCAGCCCTCATCCTGATAGCGATCGGCGCGATCTCGGTGCATCAGGCGGCCGAAGAGGTTGCCGGGCTGTCGGGAGTGGTCGGATTCCTGGGTGCGGTGCTGGTCCTGGCCAAGATGTGCGATGACGAGGGCCTCTTCGAAGCCGCAGGCGCGGCGATCGCCCGAGGGCGCGTCGGGTCCGGCGGCCTGCTGCTGCGGGTATTCGTCATTGCCGCCGCGATCACCGCGGTTCTGAGCCTGGACGCCGCGGTGGTGTTGCTGACGCCGGTGGTGCTGGCCGCTGTCCGGCGGCTGCGGACCCCGGTGCGTCCCTACGCGTACGCCACGGCGCATCTGGCTAACGGCGCTTCGCTGCTGCTTCCGGTGTCGAATCTGACCAACCTGCTCGCCTTTCACGCCGCCAACATCTCATTCACTAAGTTCACCTTGGTGATGGCGTTACCGTGGCTGGCCGCGGTCGCGATCCTCTACGCGGTCTTTCGCTGGTTTTTCGCTGGGGACCTGCGCGTCCAGCCTGACCAGGAACAAAGCGGGCCGGCCCCGCGGCCCCCGGTGTTCGTGTTGGTGGTTGTCGGGCTGACGCTTGCCGGGTTCGCGGTGGGCCAATCCGTGGGCGTGGCCCCGGCCTGGGTGGCGCTGGTCGGCGCCTCGGTGCTGGCGGTGCGCAGCCTGAGTCGGGGGCATACCTCGCTAGTGGAGATCGTGCGATCCGCGCAGCCGTCGTTCCTGGTGTTCGTGCTGGCGCTGGGCGTCGTGGTGCAGGCCGTCACGCTGAACGGGATGGACCGGGCGATGTCGGCGGTGCTGCCCTCCGGTTCGGGGCTTCCCGCGTTGCTCGCGATCGCCGCGGTGGCCGCCGTCCTGGCCAACGTCGTCAACAATCTGCCCGCGACGCTGGTTTTGCTGCCGCTGGTCGCGCCCTGCGGACCGGTGGCGATTCTAGCGGCGCTGATCGGGGTCAACATCGGGCCCAACCTGACCTACGTCGGCTCACTGTCAAACCTGCTGTGGCGGCGCGTGTTACGACAGCATGACGTCGAGGCCGGCGTCGGCGAGTACACCCGGCTTGGGCTGTGCACCGTTCCGACGGCCCTGGTGGTGGCGGTCGTCGCGCTGTGGGGGTCGGCGCGGCTGCTGGGCCTCTAGTGGGTGCTAAAAAATCGCCGCGAGCGCTGAACGAACCGCGGCCCGCAATGCCGTCTTCGATACCGCGACGCCCAGCACACGCGCGCGGATCGGTGCCGCAGCGACCACCGTGAACGGCGTTTCCACCGGGAACTCAAAGCCGAGCGATTCGATCTCGGCCGAGCGAATGATCGTCGCCAGCGCGAGCGTGGCCTCCAGCATCGCGAAGTGATCGCCGATGCATGAGCGTGGTCCGCCGCCGAACGGGAGGTACTGCCAACGGCTGCGACCCTCCGACCGTTCCGGCAGGAACCGGTCCGGGTCGAAACGCAGCGGATCCGCCCACAGGGCGGGGTCGCGGTGCATCGCATAGAAGCTCGCCAGGGCAATCGTTTTGGCCTCGACCCGGTAGCCGTCCACCACGATGTCGCGGGTGGGTGAGCGCATCGTCCCGGCCCCGGGCGGGCACAGCCGTAACGCCTCTTGCAACACCCGCACGGTAAGGCCCAGTTCGGGCACGCCGTCCGGGGTCAGCGCCCGGTTGCCCAGCGTGGCGACCTCCGCGCGCACCCGCTCCTGGAGGTCGCGGTCGTGCCCCAACGACCACAGCGCGTAGGTCAGCGTGGTCGAGGTGGTGTCGTGTCCCGCGAGCATGAACAGCACCAGCTCGTGGCAGATCTCGTCGTCGGCCAGTGGCCGACCGGTCTCCTCATCGATCGCCTGGATCAGGGCGCGCACCAGCGGGGCTTCCCGGTCTGGGTCAGTGCGGACCGCATGCATGATCTCGGCGGCCAGCCGGTGCAGCGTGTCGTTGCCCCGGCGGGCAGCGCGCTGTCCTCTGGTGGGCAGCCACCGCGGCAGGTTAACCGGCCGCGCCGCCCGGTCGGCAACCCATGCCAATGAAGTACGCAGGGCCCAGCCAATCTCGTCGGCGCGCTCGTCGAGGTCCAGCCCGAGCACCGAGCGCCCAAGTGCCCGCAGTGTCAGCCTGCGGCACTCGGTGTCCAAGTCCACGAAGGCGCCGTCGCGCCAACCGTCGACGACCCCTTGCGCCGCCGCGGCCATGTGTCCGGCATACCGGGACACATGGCGCTTGGTGAACATCGGCTGCAGCGTGCGTCGCCGCGGCAGCCACTGCTCGTGCGGAAGGTTGAGCAGGTTGCCGCCCATCAGCGCACGCAGCTCGACCATCGTCCGGACTTGGCCACGGTCGGCGACTTCATCGGTGCGGCCCAACAGATCACGGGCGCCCTGCGGGGTGGCGATCACGACCACGTTCGGTAACAGCCACTTGGGTCCGAGCACGAGCCGGGTGATCGGGCCCCGGTGTCCAGCAGTTCCTGAAAACCATCGATGTACGACCGCACCGCCTTGAGTTGCCGCCAAAACGGGAGCGGATTCTTCGGCGCCAGCCTGAGCGCCCGGACTTCAGTGTTCTCCAGCACATTGACCATGCCCACTCCTTTGTTGCAGGCACGGTAAGGCCGACTTTTGCCGGTACGCACGAGTAGTCGACTACTTCAAATTCCCGCGAGCGAATTACGCGGGTCCGGATCGGACGATCGACGCCAGTTCCTCGCGTGACTGGGCCCCGACCCGTTGGCAGGCCCGGTAAACGTGACCCTCCACGGTGCGCACCGACATAACCAGCTTCTCGGCGATCTCGCGGTTGGACAGACCGGCCACTACCAGTTCGACGACGTCGCGCTGGCGACCCGACAACTTCAGACCCGTCGGCGTCCGCAGTGCCGGCGTGCACAATCCACCGCATTCATCGGCCAATTCCCTGGCCAACGCCGCGGCGTACAGCCCACGGCGATGGTGCTGGCTCTCGTCGAACGCAACGGAGGCCTGCGCCGCCGCGTCGGCGGCCGCGACCCGATCACCAATCCCCCGGTACGCCGCCGAGGCCGCGAGCAGGCCCTCGCCGTTCCCGGCCGATAGAGCCTGCGCATGCAACGCGACGGCATCGGCCAGCGGCAGCGACAATGCCTCGGCCAGCTCCCGTGCCCGCGCCGCTTGCGAGGCATCGCCCCATTGAGCCGCCGCTTGTATGCAGGCCAGCTCGTACGTAGGCTGGCCGCGATCGCGGGCGAGGCGTGCCGCCTCCTGCGCGCTTGACACGGCCTCGCCCAGGCGGCCGCTTGCTGCCATCGCCCACCCGCCGGCCAGCGACAAGGCGGTATGCATGAACAGAAAGTCGGCCGGCACACACGACCGCGCCCCGGCGACCGCGTCATTGGCTTCGCCTGCCTGTCCGAGCTTGGCGTGTGCCTCGGCCAGCGCGAAGTAGCTCGCCGGCCGCAAACCCGTTGTGACGGCGTGTCTTTCCACCCCGGCAAGCGCCTCGTGCACCAGCCGGGCCGCCTCGGCGACAGCGCCACGAACCAGCTCGGCGTTCCCCAACAGTAAGGCCAGGTTCGCATAAGCCAGGCCCGGAATGTCGCGAGCCGAATCGGCCAGTTGCTTTGCCGTGCTGACAAATTCGTCGATACGCCCGGTCAACCGGCAGGCGCGCCCGTACACGGCGCCGAACCAAAACCGCATATGTGACGCCTGAAACGACGTCGTTGCGCGCCGCAGCGCCTGCTCGGCCACGCCCGCGAGCTCATCGACCTCCCCCAGCGCCCCCATAGCCATGATCAACGCAAGCGACGCCATCATCGCGTGAAAGCCCGGCAGAGCAGGGAAATCCAAGGCGGCCCGGGCCTTTTCGGCCGCGAGTTCGCACCGCGCTGCCACCGCGTCCAGGCAGGCCTGCACCGCCAAGCGCTCCGCCACGTGCGCCGGGGTCTCGGGGGCCGCGGCAAGGCGGTCGAGGATCGCCGCCGCGTCTTTGGGCTTGCCGAGATTCCAAATCAGGTTGGCCGCCCGCACAGTCGCCCAGTGATGACCGTCGGGTAGGTCGCCGTCGGCCATGTCGCGCAGCGCCGCCTCGGCCGGCTCGCCGCGTCCAAGCAGAGCCAGGTTCATCGCCCGCACCCCGGCCGCGCCAGGTGCCCCGGCTTGCGTGGCGGCGGTGGCGAACCGGTCGGCCAGATCCAGATCCAGCAGCGTCATTGCATGCCGTGCCGCTTCCAGATACAGCTCGGGCTCGGGGTCGAGATCAGACTCAAGGCTCAGCAGCGCCCGACGAACGGTGGCCTGCATGTCGGGGTCACCGTCCTTGGCCAGCCGTGTCGCGAGCCTGCCCCGGATTGCCGATAAATACATCTCGCCGGCGCTCGTACGGCGCAGCTCACCGAACAGCGGGTGCGCCAGCCTGGCCATCAGCCCACCCCCCGTGCGTTCGACGCTCACCAGGCCCATTCGCTCGGCGGCCACCAGGTCGCGGCGGGGCACCAGATCGCACAACACATCAACGGCCAGCGGCTCACACTGCGACAACGTGTCGACCACCATCGCCAGCCGTGGGCTGAGCCGACCCATCTGGCGACCCACCGTGCCGGACAGGCTCGCCGAGACCGCGATGTCGCCGTCCCACATCCACACCCCGGCCAATTCCCGCATCCGCCGCGCGGCCACCTGATCGGCCAGCAGCTGCCGCAGGAACAGGGCGTTTCCACCGGTCAGCTTCCGGAACCGGGCCGCGGTGCGCGCATCGACAGGACCGCCCAGCGTGCTCTCGATCACCTCGCGTGTTGCCGCGGCCGAAAGCGGTTCGAGATCAAGGCGAGCCAGCAGCCCGTCCTTCCACAACGCCGTCACCGCGTCGGGTTCCTCGCTGCCGGTACGCATCGTGACCACCAGCCGAGCGCCACCCGACTGAGCCAGCTCATGAACGACAAGGGCGGACCATCCGTCCAGCAGGTGCGCGTCATCAACCCCGA
>DASZLQ010000300.1:0-13436 GCA_035552295.1 Mycobacterium sp.
CAGGCGACAGGTTCAATCTGAACCTTTCCTCGTCCGATCACGTGGGTGAAGTGTGAACGACGGCATACGCACCCAAGCTCCGCGGATGTGCAACATCGAGACCATCGACGCCGAACTTCGGCTGCTATGGCGCGCGTGGCGCGTAGCTCGCGAGATGGGCTACGCGCCGAACACTGCGTTCATAGACGCCCTGCTGGACGAGCGAGCCGCCTGGCAATCCCCGAGCGGGATGCTGAATCACCCCACCCGTAGAGCACAGAGCTACGAAATATGAATGTGAGTGGTGATCCGCTAAAACGCGCCGACGACCTGGCAGTGCTGGCCTTTTATCTGGTCGGCGAGCACTGGTTGGGCCCGCCATCGCTAACCGATGAGGAGGCGGCGGCGCTGAGAACCGCCGCGTTCCGCTTCTCGCGGGAGGTAAACGGGAGCGAACCGCTGGTATCGAAGGCCCGCGACATTGCCAACGCCGTTCTTGAGTTGTTGTCCCAGTTCCGCACGCGCGACAGCTTTGAGAAGCTGAAAAAAGCCAGCAACGCTTACGAACAAGCAAAACTTCGGTAACCGGCGGCACCGAGATAGTGCCCCTCTAAAACTGACGGACATAGTGCCCCCGGCAGGATTCGAACCTGCGACACCGGCTTTAGGAGAGCCTGCAAGGCCTCCAGGTCGTGGTCTCGAAAAGTGTTCTGAACTGGCGATTTAACGCCATCCGGCAGCAAACGAAACCACGGCGTGTCGCGAATTCACCGACCAAGCACCGACCACAGATCATCGCGCATTTCCGGACTCAGTAACGAGCGAAGCCCCCGCTGCAACCGGGCGCTTCATTCACGGAGGCGAAGGTGAAAAACACCGCTTGTGCGCAAGGCATCGTTGAGTCGGCCCAGTGCGGCGCCGAGTGGGAATCCCGGATCCTTCATGCCCCAAACGAACAGGGCGGGTTTGGCACCGAGTTGGCCGGGCACCTCGCGGGCCAGCCGCTCAAGAAGGGGGCGGGCTGCTCGGATCTGCTTGGGTAGTTCCGCGATGCCGCGACGTGACGTCGGCGTGGGTTGGACACCGCGGTAATGCTGCATGACGGTCGCCGTCAGCTTCTCTGAACTTGCAAACCGCAAAAATTCGACGAACAGGTTGCGTTGCAGCACAAGGTATTGCATGGGCCAGGTACCCATCAGGATGCTGAAAAGCTTCAATCGCCACTCATCTGAGGGCCAAAACCAGGTATTGCCCAATACGACGCCGCGGATGCGATCATGACGCACAGTGGCCACGGCCATGCTGATCGGGCCGCCCCAGTCCTGCCCCACGGTGATGAAGTCGTTCAGCTCGAGGTGATCGATGAGCTCCCCGGCTGCGGCGGACTGCTCCTCGACGGTGTACCCGAAACCACCAGGATGCTCCGAAAGGCCGAAACCCAGGTAGTCCATCGCGATGCATCGGAACTGGCCGCGCAGCCTGGTAATCACGTTGCGATACAAGAAGCTCCACGTTGGGTTTCCGTGAAAGAAGACGATCGGGGGCCCCTGGCCCTCGTCGATATAGTGCATGCGGCCGCTGCGGCCGTTGAACCATCGCGACTCGAATGGATACAAATCGCGGTCCACGACGAACTCGGCTGTCACTCAGCGATACCTTTCCTCGAAAACTGCGCTGCTGCAGAGAGCGTTCGCCTCTTCAATTTCAAGACGCCTGCGACGGCGAATCACCCAGGTAGCCCTGGGGGTGTAAAGGTCATGGGGCACTTGGGGATTCAGTAAGGTACACACTGAAGAAGTCGTGCAGCGCCGCGGAGATGCCAGCAACATGCACGTTATGGAGTTTGGCCAGCAGGGTTACGCCTTGGTATTGAGCGAGCAAATGGTGGGCCAAATGATCGGGATCGACGCCTTCCCGAAGAGCCCCCCGCTCAGCGGCCTGGCGGCACAACAGCGCCAGGCCCTCTTCCATGACCGCAAAAAACTGCGCGATGTGAGCCCGCAGAGTGTCATCGGTGGTGGACAGCTCGGCGGCCAGATTGCCGAACGGACAGCCCACAGCCCGACCGAACTGCGATTCGAATTCGGATTGGATTGCTCCGATCATGTCGGGAATCGCGCGAAGACGGTGAACTGGGTCGTCATCGGCGAATTCGGTCAGGCGCGCCGCAAATGTGACCGCGTGCCGGTCGACAACGGCTTTAGCGAGTTCACCCTTTGACGAGAAGTGGTAGTAGAAGCTGCCTTTGCGTGCGTCGGCGGCGACACAGATCTCATCTATTCCGACGGACTGATAGCTGCGCTCGAGAAATAGGCGCGCCGCCGCCGACACGACGCGCTCACGCGTATCCGAAGTGGGCACCCAAGCGACAGCAGGACAAGTAGACCGGTCAGTCAACAGCGGTGTCTCACGCGCTCCGCGGGATGCACGCGGTTTCGACAAGTACCGTTTGGGCGCCGTGGAGACAGTTCTCCCGAGGTTGTTGCCCGTGGGTTCCTGACCCACGTGTGTGAGGCCCGCGACGATCGCAACTCGTGAAACGCTGTCAGGAGTCGGCGGCCAATGGCAATCGAACCTCGAAGCGCGCACCAGTGGCCAGGTTGCATGCCGACAGCGTGCCGCGATGTGCCTGCACCAGTCCCGCCGCGATAGCAAGACCCAGACCGGACCCACTGGGCAGCGACGAATCAGCCCGCGGTACACGGCCGTTGGAGCCGCGGTAGGCGACGTCGAACACCCTGGGCAGATCGTCTTCGTCGATGCCGACGCCGGTGTCATCCACTCGCGCCCACGCCCCCTGCTCGTCGTGGCCCAGCGCCAGGTTGACTCGTCCGCCGTGCGGGGTATGCGCGATCGCGTTGGCCACCAGATTCGACAACACCCGCACCAGGGCCCGGTCGCTGCCGATCACCCGCACGGGTTCATCGGGCAGATTGACGTGCAGTGCCACCCCGGCCCGTTCGGCGACGATCCGATGAACGGCCACCACATCGTCGACCACCTCGTCCAGCGCCACCGTGTCGTGTGCGGGTTGCACCGCGCCGGCGTTGATCTTCGACATCTCGAACAGGTCGTCCACCATCGCCGATAGCCGGATTGATTCCTGCTCGATATGTTTGGCCTGCTCGCGGGCTTCGTCCTCGTTCACCACGCCGTCGGCGATCGCCTCGGCGACAGCGCGGATACCGGCCAGTGGGGTGCGCAGATCGTGACTGACGAATGCCACCAGACGGCGCCGGGACTGCTCGGCTGTCCGTTCGGAGTCCCGGATCTGCTGTTCCCACACCGTTCTACGGGCCTGGTAACGCGCCAGCAGCACCGCGGCGGGTATGGTCACGACCGAAACGATGACCAGCACGAGTGCGGTGCGCTCGAACGTTTCGGTGATCATGAAGCCGCTGGCGCCGAGCACCCCGGTGAAGGTGGCCAGGGTGGGAATCAACACCAGTGCCACCATGCTCACCGCCAGTGACCATGACCGGGCGAGCCGGATGGTCAGCGCGCCGGCCAACACCACAGGAATTGAGCAGGCCAGCGCCCAACCGAGGATCTCCCACAGGTCAGTCGCCGGCATGTGATGTCTGCCCTTCTCGCCACAGGTAGCCGCGGCCCCATACGGTCTGCACCCGGTGGGCGTCGCCCAGCTTGGAGCGCAGCCGCTTGATGTGCACGGTGACGGTCGACAGATCGCCGAAATCCCACCGCCACACCAGTTTCAGTAGTTCCTGGCGGGAGTACACGGTGTCAGTGTGGGTCAGTAGGAAGGTCAGCAGGTCGAACTCCCGGCTGGTCAGACTAACGGGTCGGTCATCGACGGTGACCGCGCGAGCCGCCGTCAAGACGCGCAGCGAGCCGGCGCTCAGTTCCAACGGCAGTTCATCGGCCGTCGACGGGGCGCGGCGCAATACTGATCGGACCCGAAGCGCCAGTTCACGCGGACTGAACGGCTTCGTCACATAGTCGTCGGCTCCGGCCTCCAATCCGGCGATGCGGTCGTCCTCTTCGCCCAGCGCTGTCAGCAGGATCACCGACACCGCATATCTGTGCCCGCACCGCATACTGCGGCACAACGTCATTCCATCCGGGCCTGGCATCATCACGTCGAGGACGGCGGCGTCGATGCGTTCGGTTCCCAGCAGCCGCAGCGCCTCGTTGCCGTCGTGCGCGATCGACACGTCGTGCCCGTCGCGTTCCAGATACCTTCGCACCACATCCCGGACGATGGGGTCGTCGTCGGCGATTAAGATCCGGCTCACACCATCTCACAGTAGACCCCAGACATCTCACCAGCGGTGATGTCATGGACTTGTCAGGATTGACCCCTTGGCCGCCAGGGCCGGCGAGCCCACCGTCAGTGTCAGTGTCAGGTTGCGCTTGGTGCGGTGCTGGGAACTTGATCACCCGGTGTCTGGCTCGTACCGTTGAACACTCCGCACCTTGCATGACCTCGTTGTGGTCGTGCTGAGAGCCGCGTCACCAATCGGTTGCAGCGCTTTTCCGGGATCGCCTGTGCGGCGCGGCGCACGCTGCCACGGGGCCGGCTCGCTACAGCCAGCGTCGAACTGGCCCCGAGATCAGTTGTCCGGCAATGCGTTTTCGGTTCCGAACCGCCACGACGAGCGATGTCGCCGAGAGACGCGCGGCCCAAGCCGACCAGGCGATCACGAGCGCGGACAAAATTCCCATGATCGGGTATTGGGCGATGAGCTGGTCAGAACTCCAGTAGGTCATCAGCGTCAGTAGGGATGCCAGTGCCGCGGGGAGGCTCAGTGCCCCGATTATCAGTGCGACGCCCAGCGCAGTTTCGAGTAGCGGAATCACGAAACCGAACAGGCCCGGCCAGCTGCTGAGTATGCGTCCGGCGAGCGCGCCGAAGTACTCAGGTACCCGGCTGTTGGATTTCGCGCTGTCCGCCACTAGCAAGATGTCCGCGCGGCCGAAGTGTGCGGTGTACTTGAAAATGCCCTCGTGCAACCACAGGATGCCAAGAGTGACCCTCGCCGCACCGAAAATGATCGATGCGACGAGGGTGGTGGGCTTGACCTGGGGCTTCATGTCAGCTTGGCGGCGCCAAAGACGGCCTTTGCCTTATCGCAGTTGATGACGACGGTGGTGTCTTTCGACATATCCACCCCGGTGATCGAAAACGTCTGAGACGCTTTGTCAGACGCGATAGTGCCGAGCTCCTTGCCCGCAGCCACAGCGTTCTCATCTGTGCCGTCGGTGAGGTAGATGTGCAGGTCCGGCCCCGCGTCCGAGGAGAAGCCCGACAAGACGATCTGGGCATCATTCACAGCGGCGGTTCCCGCGACATGCTTGCCGTTGAGACCCTCGAAGGTCCCCGTGCGCGCACTTGCCGAACCTGAACCCGCCGACTGCGACATCGCCGGGGCCGGCGTCGACTGCGACGTCGCCGGAGCCGCCGACGACTGCGACATCGCGGGCCCTGGTTGCGCCTCCTTTGAGCTGCTACAGGCCGCGAGGGCCAAAGCAATCGTGAGCAGAGCGGCGCCCTTTAGCGCTGTGGATCGCATGTGGTTTACCTTTCGCTTCGCGCGAGATCGCGGGTTCTGTGGTTGGTAGTGCACACGCTACAAAGCAATTGGAGAAGTTGGTGACGTTCGACGGCTTCGTCACAGCTCGGTCATAATTGCGTTGGCTGACTTCCCGGTGGGTTCCTCCAATCCCCCATGCTGGTTCCCAGTGATCGATCAGATCCAGTGCTCCGGCTAATCGGGCCGCATGGGATGCGTTGGGGCACTCCGAGAAGCAGTTCTTGTGTGCGTTGTCCGATTCCAGTCCGATCACGCGCGGCGGTAATTAATTGTTCGCCGGCCATGCCCTGGACCGGCCGTTCAACACCGGTCGAGGTCGCAAAACACAGGCGGATAGCGACTTTCGATGGCTACTGCGGTGATTCCGGCGACTCAGCTCAGCACGCTGCGCGCGACTTCTTCGCCGAGCACCTCCGTTCACCGCATCTGATGCGGCGTGCTCGCCAAAAGTATTGCTAGTTAACGCTGTTAGTGGAGTAAGTGGAAGAGGGCGCGTAACGCGCGGTATTGCCTGTCAGCTGCGCCATCGACGGTCCATCCCGCGCTGTCACTCGGTTGTCGGCGCCGTGCGATCAAAGCGCGGCGAAGGTCATGGCGACGCCGTTCATGCAGTACCGCAGGCCGGTCGGCGGCGGCCCGTCGTCGAACACGTGGCCGAGGTGACTTCCGCACCGGTTGCAGAGAACTTCGGTACGTGTCATAGCCAGGCCGGTGTCTGGGCGCTCTAACACCGCGTTGTCCAGGGCTTTCCAGAAGCTCGGCCAGCCGGTGCCGCTATCGAACTTGGTATCCGACGAGTAGAGAGGTTGCGCACAGCCGGCACAACTGAACACGCCGTGACGGTGTTCGTCGTTGAGCGGACTACTGTACGGAGCTTCGGTGCCTGCTTCGCGCAGCACGCTGTATTGGGCTGCGGTCAGAAGCCTTCGCCACTCGGCGTCGGTGTGGGTGACAGCCAACTGTGAGTCGTGCGGTGACGACATCGCCCTCGCGGCACAGGCACTTACCGCGACCATCGACAGCACGGTCACACTTCCAGCGGTGAGAAACCGCCGTCTCGTCACATCCATCTCACCAACACCTCTGACTGACAGGGAGATCCAGCCCAATCACCCTAACGCCACGCGCGGTGCCGGGCCGTCCTCAACGCCGTTTCGTCATGGTTCGGTAAGAAAGCTCCGAACGTGGGGCTGGGATTCGGGCGCCATTGATTCGTAAGAATTGGGACCGCCGATCGCGATTAACCTGAAAGTTGTAGAGCCGGCATCGACACTGATTGTGGGGAGCATCATGCGTAGATCGCTGAGAACCAATCTGATACGGCTGGCCGCGGTGCTGTGCGCGGTCAGCCTCCAAATCACTGCCTGCACGGGCCTGTTCTCTGATCTGGGCAGTGCCGCGCCCGCAGTGAACATTCCCGGGCCCGCGGTGGATGAGCCCGTGGGTACCCCGGGCACCCACGAGACTGCGGTGCTGGCAGGTGGGTGCTTTTGGGGTGTGCAGGGCGTCTTTGAGCACGTCAAAGGAGTCCTACGGGCGGTGTCGGGGTACGCGGGTGGCAGCGAAACGACCGCACATTACGACATAGTGAGCAAGGGCACGACCGGGCACGCGGAGTCGGTGGAGATCACGTACGACCCTTCCCAGATCACCTACGGACAACTATTGCGGATCTACTTCTCCGTCGTGCACGACCCGACCCAACTCGACAGGCAGGGGCCCGATGTAGGAACCCAATACCGGTCGGCCATCTTCGCGCAGAATGACACGCAGAAAAAGGTCGCCGAGTCCTACATCGGTCAGCTCAACGATGCCAAAGTCTTCGGTGCCCCGATCGTCACCCGCATCGAGAATGCACCCGAATTCGTTCCCGCCGAGGCACATCATCAAGATTTCTTGAACTCCAACCCGACCAATCCGTATATCGCCATCAACGACATGCCCAAGCTCGACAACCTCATGCGTCAATACCCGGATCTGTATCGCGAACAACCGGTCCTTGTCGGCGTGGGTAGCAGCTGAGGTGGGCACCGGTCACTGCAACGTTGCAACGGCAGCACGCGAAGTCCCAGTCGTATGGGATCGGCGACAAGTCAACGACGCTGTCAGTCAATGTGGTTCAGATCGACCTAGCTGGGGAGGGGTTCACCGACCGAGATGTTGACACTCATCGCTATCGGCCTTGTCGGCGGGCTGATCACCGGCATCTCGCCGTGCATCTTGCCGGTGCTGCCGGTGATCCTCATGTCGGGCGCGCAGAGCGCCCGGGCCGGAGCCGGAATACCCGCTGCGGCGGGGTCAGTGGGCCCGCCGCCGGCCAAACCCTCACGCGCCGAGTCGCTGCGGCCATATCTAGTGATCGCGGGTCTGGTGGTCAGCTTCAGCGCGGTCACCTTGGCCGGATCGGCGTTGCTGTCGCTGCTGAACCTGCCGCAGGACGCCATCCGGTGGTTGGGATTAGTCGCCCTCGTCGCGATTGGCGTGGGATTGATCTTCCCACCGTTTGAGGCACTGCTGGAGAAGCCGTTCTCCTGGCTGCCACAGAAACAGTTCGGCTCGGGCAGCAGCGGTTTCGGGCTGGGGCTCGCGCTCGGTGTGCTGTATGTGCCGTGCGCAGGACCGGTGCTGGCCGCCATCGTCCTGGCAGGTGCAACCGGCTCAATCGGGTTGCCCACGATCGCTTTGACATTATCTTTCGCTGTCGGCGCGGTGGTGCCGCTGCTGGTCTTCGCACTCGCCGGCCGGCGGGTGGCCGAGCGAGTGCGCGCGTTCCGCCGCCGCCAACGCGAGATCCGCATCGCCGCAGGCGTCGTCACCATCCTGTTAGCCGTGGCGCTGGTGTTCAACCTGCCCGCGACCCTGCAACGGGCAATTCCCGACTACACCATGTCCTTTCAGCGAAAACTTGGCGGCGGGGACGAGGTCCGTCGCCAGCTCAACTTGGGCGGCGCGGTCAATGACCAGAACGCCACGTTGTCCAATTGCACGGATGGCGCGACCGAACTCGAAAACTGTGGCACCGCACCCGACATCAAAGGGATCGCCCACTGGCTCAATACGCCGGGCGGAGCGCCGGTCGACCTGAGATCGCTGCACGGCAAGGTGGTCCTGATCGACTTCTGGGCCTACTCGTGTATCAACTGCCAGCGCAGCATCCCCCACGTCGTCGGCTGGTACAACGCGTACCACGACAAGGGATTCGACGTTATCGGCGTCCACACGCCGGAGTACGCCTTCGAGCACGACAAAGGCAACGTCGCCACCGCCGCCGCCGAGCTCGGGATCACCTATCCCGTCGCGTTGGACAACGACTATGCGACCTGGACCAACTACCGCAACCAGTATTGGCCGGCCCACTACCTCATCGATGCCAACGGCACAGTCCGTCATATCAAGTTTGGCGAAGGCGACTACGACGTCACCGAACACCTGATCCGGCAGCTGCTTTCGCAGGCGGACAAGAATGTCAGCCTGCCACCGGCTGTCGATGCTCCCGACACAACACCGACGTCAAGCCTGACCCCGGAGACCTACCTTGGCACCCGAACCGCAGTCAACTACGCCGGCCGGGGAGCGTACAAGCAGGGCACCGCCACGTTCGACTATCCCGCCCAACTCCCGGCCGACGCGTTCGCCCTTCGTGGCCGGTGGACCCTGGACCCCCATGCCGCGACGGCAGACGACGACGACACCATCGCGCTGAACTACCACGCCCGCAACGTATACCTAGTGGTCGGCGGTACCGGCACACTAAGTGTGACGAGAGGCGGTGAGACCACCCGCATCTCCGTCACTGGGCCACCCAACATGCACAAGGTCGTCTCCAACGACACCGGCGCGACCGGCCATGTTGAGGTAGGGTTGTCCCGGGGATTGCAGGCCTACTCCTTCACCTACGGCTGACGTCTATGAGTGCAAATGCTTCGATTTCGGGCAGAACCGAGGGCTCCGCTCCGCTATCGCCGCTGCACCGACGAATACGGCAGGAACGGCGGGTTACCAGCAAAATACGCCGTATTCCTTATGCCGTAGTGGCACAGCCTTATTCGTACCCGATCCGACGACCGAAAATTTCGCTTCACCGGCCCAATGTCAGCCCACGAGCTGTCAGCCCACGAGTTGATGTGAGTTCGACGCTCACGTCCGATGAAGCGGCCGATCAATCAGCACCCGCTGTCCGCCTCGCCACTGAACGACGCGAATCTGGTCCTCACACCTCGATCGCCTAGGCGGTCGAAGCCTTGTCCACCTACTGTGCTTTCAAGTACAGTGATGACGCTCAGGCGTACGCCCAACGGCGCCAGATCGGCTAGCCATATCGGAAAACCACGGGGGCGTGGATGACGAGCTGGTACCCGTCACCACCACTGCGCGCGGGCATTTCCGGCCATTCCGATCGGAGACTGATGAGTGCCCAAACCCCTGAGGTGTATCGGACAGCCGACGCCCGTTTCGACAATCTACCCGGATACGACTTCGCGCCGAACTACCTCGACGTCGACGGGCTGCGGATGCACTACCTGGATTAAGGGCCATGCGACGGCGCGCCGGTGGTGTGCTTTCACGGCGAGCCGAGCTGGGCTTACCTGTACCGCAAGATGATTGGCCCGCTCGTGGAGGGTGGGCACCGCGTCATCGTCCCCGACTACGCGGACTGCGGTCGGTCGGACAAGCCGACCGACCGCCGTTGGTACACATATGATCGCCACAGCGCGCTAATGATCGACGTGCTTGGTGCGCTTGATGTGCGCGAGACGACTGTCGTGGTGCAGGACTGGGGTGGCCCGATCGGGCTGCGCTGGGCGGTCGAGAACCCCGATCGCGTTGCGGCGCTGGCGATCTTCAATACCGGGCTGTTCACCGGCCGGGTGTCCAAAGGGTTCCTCGCGTGGCGCGAGTTCGCCGAGAGGAATCCCGATTTGCCCGTCGGATTAGTGATTCAGGGCGCCACCGCGACGGATCTCCCGGGCGACGTTGTCGCCGCTTACGAGGCCCCATTTCCCACCGCCGAGTCCAAGGCCGGTGCCGCGCAGTTCCCACTGCTCGTGCCTACCAGCGAGGACGCGGTCGGGGCGAAGCAGATGCTGGCGATCAGCAAATGAGTTGTCGCGCTGGAAAAAGCCCGCGCTCATCGCCTTCTCCGACATGGACCCGCTTTTCCCCTACCCGCAAGCCGGGCAGGTCTTTTGCGACCTCATCCCGACCGCGGGCGCCCAGGTCAAGATCGAGGGTGCGTCCCACTTCCTTCAAGAAGACCGCGGGGAACGCCTAGCCCGGGAAGTGCTGACACTTCTGGCCTAACGCGTCCGATATCTGGTGGTGTCCGTCGGCGGGCCCACTTCGCGCCGGCGGTTCAGTGAAGGTTCTGGCGAGGCCTCACTGCCCGGCGCACCGGGGATACACGCCGTCCGCCGGTGGTGCAGCGTGGCCGGTTAAGGCTTATGCGCCACAACGTCGACCGACATGATCTCCGGTGGGCTACTGAACAGTTCGTTGGCGCGTTCGCTCAACGCTTTGGCCACCGGGCCGTTGAGATGGGTTCGGCGCGCATCGTCGTCGGGGAACGCGTCGAATATGCCGAAGCTGCTCGCGCCGAAGTGGATGGCGAACCATGGGCTGGTGCCAGGTTCCTGTTCTACGAGGGGAAGCGCCGAGCGGAGAAACTCAGCCACCGCGTCTTCTTTGCCGGGCTTAGCTTCGAGGCGGACGAGCAGTGCTTTGGTGGTCATCTAGGGACTCCTTGCGTCGTTGGACCCGGGGCGGCCGCGCCGCCACCGCATGACCGTACCGATCAGTACAGTCGGTTCGCAACCCCAGCGTCGGCGACGGGCGGGCGGCAGTGTCCTCGTCAATTCACGGCAACATCTTCGTGAATTCGGTTGTCGCACAGCCGGGCTACCGGCGGTGCGACAACTAACCGACTCCCGGCGACGAACAAATAAGTCACCTGGGCGCAGCACCGCCGTCGACAGCGTCATCGGCCCGCCGCCCGCCGTGCTCGTGCCCGCCGGTGTCGGCAAGACCGCGCTGATGCCCACCGTGCCGGTGCACACGGATGAAGGCCGGCGTTCCTGCTGTCACATGGACCCCGTTGCCCACCATTCGGGGCCCCTACCGGTTGCGTTCGAAGGACACCACAATGTACTTGACAGTACAGTTTGGCGCGAGGAAGGTGGGCTGCAGAAAGCCACGGAGCGCGCTGCCAACGATGGGAGCCGATGATGAAGGTCCGGCCAGGAGAGGTCATTCAATTACGCGATCTGGTTACCGTGAACGACCACTTCATCGCCGTTCCCGATCCCACACGGTTGACGCACCTGCAATTCCGGCGTTTTGCGGGCTGCCCGATCCGCAGTCTGCATCTGCAGTCGGTGACGGCCCGCTCCTGCGAAATCGCGACGGCCGGAATCCACGAGGTAGTGCTGTTTCATTCCACACGACAAGAATTGCGAACCTACGCCGGTAATCTGCCGCTCGATGTGGTGGCCGACCCGGATAAGCAGCTCTACAAGAAGTTCGGCGTGGAGACCTCACTGCGCGGAGTGCTCGATCCGCGCGCGTTTACGGCGGTGCTTAAGGCGATGGTGCGGCATGCCGAGGGCCCACGGCTGTCGGCCGGAACGTCGGCGCATCCCACCGGGGGCCGCCTCGGGTTGCCGGCCGATATCCTTATCGACCAACGCGGCACGGTACTTGCCTGCAAGTACGGCAGCCACGCCTACGACCAGTGGTCGGTCGATGAACTGCTCCAGTTTGCTGCCTTGCGGGCCTGACGCGGCGTTCATCCGCGTCGTCGCGGGCGCCGCGTCCTCCGATCAGGGCGGACAGGTCTTATACAGTGGATGTCGTGTCTGGGTCATCGGCTGACGCCGCTGAACGCCCGTTGCCGGTCACCGAGCGGGGGCGTCGCACCCGCGCGCTCATCATCGACGCCGCCGCGACGCTGATGTATCAGCGCGGTGTGAGCGTGACCAGCCTTGACGACGTGTTGGCCGCGGCAGACTCGGGTAAGTCCCAGCTGTACCACTACTTCGACAACAAAGCCGACCTGGTCGCCGCGGTGATCCAGCGGCAACTGCAGCTGGTCCTGGCTCGGCAGCCCAGGCTGCAGCAGATCGACTCCTGGGATGGGATCGAGGCGTGGGCTGCGGAAATTCTCCAGGCGCACTCCGCGCCAGGCGGCCCATTTGCCTGCCCACTGGGCACCATCGCCGCGGAATTGAAAAACGACGAGACGTTTCGACCACTTCTTGACGCTGCGTTCCGGCAGTGGGAAGCTCCGTTGGCGCGCGGGCTGCACGTCATGCAGGATCGAGGCGAGCTAGTCGCCGACGCCGACCCGGAACGACTGGCCACCGCGGTGATCGCCGCGCTGCAGGGCGGCATGTTGCTCGCCCGCGTGCGCGGGGACATCACACCACTGCGCGACGCGCTCGATAGCGCAATCGCACAGCTGCACCGGTGGGAAGCCACAGCCTCGCCAAGACGCCGGGCACGCCCACCCGCGGCCAAACGGCGCGCCCGCTAAACAGCATCCGTATCAGTGAGACGTCAAAATGGCGGCCGACGTCGGTGCCGCCGCGGGAGATAGGCGGTCGACGCAAGTAGACGGTGAGTTAGCTAAGGGCGGGGATTGCGTCGATCGAAATGGGAGGTGAGTCGCTGCTGGCCCATCACATCAAGCCCAAGCTGGGCGCGCTGCCCATCGACAAGCTCACACCCGACCGCGTACGTAGCTGGTACTCCGGCCTGGGCACCGAGCACACCCGCCGGAACAGCCATTGCTACCCACTACCGATACTTCACTGGTGAGGAGCTGCCCACCGGAGACGGCGCGGGCGAGCGCTAGGGGTTCGCCGCGCCACGCCGAGCGCGGCCCTGCTGCTCGGAATGCCGCGCTCA
>DASZLQ010000301.1:0-22573 GCA_035552295.1 Mycobacterium sp.
TGCTGCGGGGTCGCTCGATGATCGCTTTGGCGATCGCGTCGGCTGCCTCATCCGGAGACAAACCGGGAAGTCTGCCCAGGAGCGGCGTCGGTGCGATCATCCGGGTGCGGACCAGCGCGAAGTAGACCGACGTCACGTCCACACCGTCGGCGTGGAGTTCGGGCGCCACGCTGCGCAACCAGCGATCGAACGCCCCCTTGGACGCCTGGTAAGCGCCCCATTGCGGACCGGGTACGACGCGCACGGCGACACTCGACACGTTCACGATGTGACCGCCGCCGTTTTCGCGCATCGCCGGTAGCAGTCCGAGGAGCAGCCAGATCGGCCCCAGGTAATTGATGTCGATCGTGCGCTGGAAGTCGTGTGGCCGGTCGTACTGGTCATGCAGCGATCGACGCAATGACTTGCCGGCATTGCTCACCACGATGTCGAGCGGGCCATGGTCTTCGGTGACCTGTTTGGTCAGCGCACTGACGGCGGCCTCCTCGGTGAGATCAGTCGGGTAGGCGACCGCTTGGCCGCCGCCGGCGTTGATCGATGCCGCGAGGTCGTCGAGCCGTTCCGCGGATCGGGCGACGACCAGCACGGTCGCTCCTGCCGCGGCCAGCCTGCGGGCCGTCGCCTCGCCGATTCCATAGGATGCGCCGGTCACCAGCACGGTCTTGCCGGAAACGGCGCTGCGCAACTTGTCGGCATCCGATATCCGTGCCGGGTTGGCCAATCGGTCGATGGCCTCTGCTAATACGTTCACCTTCACCGCATTCACCGAAATGGCATGACAAGTCCTGGTGGGGTTCCCAACGCGACTTGACTCGTAAACTACAGCTACCAGACCACCTGCAGAGCCGGAAGGCCCGGGCGGCCCTTTTTCGCGACTCGTGCGGCCGTCTTAGCCGTAGGCCAGTCCGACTAGTCCCTGATGAAGCCCTTGTTGCGCATCAGAACGTCCGCCAAAAACCCGTCGTGCGGGATTTCGGGTGCTACGTAGCAGGTCGGGTAATGACCGCAGTACACGTTGGCCACCGTGGGTTCGGTGAGTAGGTCGTCGATCAGCTCTTCGTCGCCAGTGATGGCGGTGATGACCAGCGAATGCCGCAGCGGCTCCATGCCGGCCGCACGTGACCAAGGCGAAACCCATACACACGGGAAGGGCAGCTCGATATTGAGCTTGTCGACGTCGGGCTCAGCCAGTAGGTGCACGGCCGGACGCAATGCGGCATCGCCGTCACCCACGGCGGCAACCACCTGGTCGGCACCGAGCAGCGGCGTCGTGCCCGCTGCCTTGGCTGCCAGATAGCTCGCTACGGCACGCGCCTTGTCGATGGGTTGGGTGGGCAGAACGGCTCGTTCGTCGTCGCTGGGCAGCGGCTCAATCGTGGCCAGCCGCGCGGCGATCGCCCGAGCCAGTGGGCCGGGATCGCCCTCGAAGAGCACCGCGGTGGTGTTGACGCACGCCATCCCGCCCAGATTGGCGATCGAGTCGACGATGAGGTCGATGTGGTCACGCCAGTCCCGGTCGGCGGTGATGAGAATCTTTGCGCGCCCCGGTCCATTCACGACCACCGTCGGATCGTTGGCGTATTTGTCCGCCACCTCCGGGCCCCCGTACACCATCGCGAGGTCGGCCGCCCGGATGATCTCGTCGGCCCCGCCGTGGTCGGTGGGCAGATACACCGCATCTTCCGGGCGAAATCCCGCCTCCCGCAGGGCGTTCACCAGCCGGTGCGCCGTCAGCGGCTCGCGGCGGGACGGACGCACCGCGACTCGATAGCCCAGCGCGAGCGCCTGGGGCCACAGGCCGTGCACACCCGGGCCGTTGCCGGCCGCATGGACCGCAAACACCTCGCCGCGCCGCGCCCATACCGCACCACCGTTGCGGGTGCGCTCGTCGCGCCAGTCGACGGCCGCGCCGATGGGCCGGCTTGGCCGCACCGCATCGAATGCTGAGGCGACGGCGTCGGCCACGCTGCGGGCCCCGGCGCGGGTAACCGCGATCGGCAGCCCCGAAATCCGGCTGGCCAGACCAACATAGGCGTCGAAGTCCAATCCGGCGATGACGGCGGTGGCGAAGACATCGGACGCATCGGCCAAAGCCGCTTCGCGCTGAGCGGCCGGCAGCGGCCGAACCTTGCGTTGTTCTCCAATGGTGCGCGAAACATAAAGCGGCGGCGCAATACTGAGCTCGAGAACCGGCACACTAGCTGTGCTCGTGACAATCTCGCGGTTGCGGGTCCGGTACTCGCCGCTGGGTCCGAGCGCGTCGATAGGCACTAAATCAGCGGTAACACCAGATGTTTCTCCGGGCATCTCAGTACACGCCTTCGATGACGGCCTCGCCCTCGAAGGTGATGACCGGCCGCACCGCGCTGACCGAATCGCTGATTTGGGCTGCGGGCCCGGGCATTCGAACCGCCATATCGCGTTCCAGGTTGTTCGGTATGAACATTCCTTTGCTGATGTGGTTCATCACCACTTGGCCGAGCTGTCCGTACGGCACTTGTTCTCCGGAGTCGGGATCGACCACCCAGAACACAACATAGGGCATCCGCGGATCGAAGACGAATGCGTCGCCGTCGGTTCGGGTTACGGCTTGCGACAGCACCATGGTGCTGCCGAAGGCCATGGTGATCGTCGTTTCCGGGAAGATCCCGCGCAGTAGATCAAGCGTGTCGGCGTCTACGTGCGCGCCGCTGAGCAACAGGTACCGGATCTTGGCGTTGACCAAGTCCACCACCTGATCGTTGCGGGCGATCGCCTCCAGCAACGGCGGAGTGGTGTGCAGATTTGCGACGTTCTGCGTCTGCAGGATATAGACGGCCTGCTCGATGACGTGGTCGATGTAGGCCGCGACCTCAGTGGCCGCATTGCGCGCGGCGATCTTTTTGACCCAGCGGGGATCGATGTCAATCGGGTGGAACACCGAGCCGAGCCGTTCGGAGACCAATCGGGAGAAGTAACCCACCCCGTGGGGGCCGCTCGGCATCAGGCATAGGAAGCCCCGGCCTGGCAGAAAGCCGCCCGTGGCGAAGTCCTCGGTTTGCCATTGCACAACTTGCGCGATCCAATCCGGCAGTTGCACAGTCCGTTTCGGTGCGCCGGTGGTGCCGCCGGATTCGAATATCTGCGGCAGCGGCAGCCGGACTCCCTGGGATCCATAGCCGCGCGGAATGAGGTCCTCGACCGGCACGCTTCGCAGCTGATCGACGAGGTTGGGAAACAGCCGCAGATCCGCGAAGGTCTTGACGTCGGTCAACGGGTTGAACTCCAGCGTCTGCGCAGTCCGCAACCAGAACGGGGAACCGGTGTCCTCGCCGAAGTGCCAGGCGATGGCGGCTCCTAGGTAGGCCTCGAGGTCGGTAACGGGCACCGATCTGGGGACGTCCAATAGCGAAAAGTCGACCGAGGACTCAACGGAGGCCATGCCACCGATCCTGTCTCATTGCCGATCGGTCCGCCACGCTTGCTCTACCCGCTGGGGCATACAAAGGCTGAACGTTGCCCCAGGCCACGGCAAATTCTATGCGACTGCAGGGTTTTCAGCGTGCAGCCAGCTCCACCCTCTCGTCAACTGCCTTGGTGCTTGGGTCCGGCAGTGATGGCCTCGTTGAAGGCGGGATAGATATCGTCGTAAACCCCGTCGCGTTCGGCGAACCGGAACGCCTTGACACCCGCTACGACGATCTCGTCGGCCTGTGGCTGGGTTTGCAGCAGTGACATCGTCTCGGTGACGTATTCATCCAGCGGCATCGCGTTGGGGTCGAATCCGCGTTCGCCCTGCAACGCGGTCTGCACCTGCGGCGGAATAACTTCGATCACCTGAACCGAGGTGTCGCGCAGCTGAAAACGCAGCGACTGGGTGTAGGAGTGCAGCGCCGCTTTGGTGGCGCAATAGGTCGGTGTGAGCGCGCTGGGCATAAAGGCCAGGCCCGAGGTGACGTTGACAATCGCGGCCTGCGGCCGCCTCAATAGCGACGGCATCAACGCCGAGGTCAGCCGGATGGGGCCCAGCAGATTGATTGCGACGCTCTGCTCGGCGGCGCCCACATCACCGTTGATGAGGTCCTCGACCCGCTGAATGCCGGCGTTGTTGACGACGACGTTGAGGTCGGGATAGCGGTCGGTCAGCTCGGTGGCGAATCGCCGGATGCCAGCAGGGTCGCTTTGGTCCAGCGACCAAATCTTCATACCCGGATTCGCCTCCGCGACAGCTTCCAGCGGCTCGCGGCGTCGGGCCGCAATGATGACCTGGTTACCTAACCGGTGCAGCGATTCGGCCAAGCCGCGGCCGATTCCGGTGCCCCCGCCGGTGACCAGGACGGTATTGTCCGTCATCTGCATCGCGGTTCTCCTTCTTCGGGCTTCACGGCGGCCCGCTCGCTCGACCGACGTAGCGGAATGCCCCGATGCGACGCCGGCTAACCACTAATCTTCGCGCGCCGTCGATCTGCGGGCGGTGGGGTGGCAGCGGTGCTTACCATCTGGCGAAGCCAGCGGTGGGACGGATCCTCGTCGAGGCGCGGGTGCCACACCGCGTGGAACTGCACATCACCCAGCTCACGCGGCGCGTCGAGGACACGCACTCGACTCGAGCCAGCAAACTGCGAGGCCAGTCGCGCCGGAACGGTGAGGATCAGCTCGGTGCCGGGCAAAATGCTCGCGGCAATGCCGAACGTCTGCTGCGCATCGGTTAACCCGGGCGGTTGTGGAGCCGGCGCGGGTCGACGCCCGAGCGGCGCCACGCGTTGGCCGCCCAGGGCAGATAAATGAGCGCGAGCGGCACCAGGCTGACGAGCGGATTCAGCGCGCGCATGACGGCCGCGAACCGCTGGAATCGCTTCTCCTTCTTGGCATCCCACTCAAGTTGGCATACCTCGCGCATCTGCGGCGGCAGAGTCCCGACCAGGACCAAGCGGGTGTAGGCGTTGAGCGGCGCGGACAAGGCTTTCCAGACCTGCCTGGGAATCCAGCGGGGGCCCGGCATTCCTTTTCTGATGTAGCCGGTGCCGTACAGGACGGTTTTGTGCGGGACGAACCGGTCGAGCATCTCGTCCCAGTAGGCGACGAATTCGTCATAGGTCTGCGGTTGCCCGCGGTCGCTGACGCCATAGAGGCCGTACCAGACCTTGCCCTCGTTGAAGATCTGTTCCTTTTCCGCACGGGACAACCGGCGGATAAAGGTGTCGGTCGTGTAGATGACTTGGTCGACGAAGGTGGCGTGCGCCCAATAGAACAGCTCCGGATTGAGCGCGTGATACCTGGAGCCGTCGCTGATGGTGCCCTTGATCGGCTTGTGGAAGTCCCGAACCTTGCGGCCCCACTCGTGCGAGTCGTCGGAGTAGACGGTTTTCATCAGGGGCGGTGCGGTCCGCTTGGCCCGGCCAAAAGTGTCGCTGAAAACCACCGAGTGATCGAGCACGCCCTGGGCGAGCTGCTCGATGCAGTTCTCGACGCCGGCCGTGCGCTGGAAACCGAAGAATTGGGTGCGGTGATCTCCGTAGAACTTCCATATCAACGACTCGGGCCCCAGGCGCTCGGCGGCGTCGGTGACTTCGTCGTCAACCGGCATGGGCACCGCCTCGCGAACACCTGTCTCGAAATCGTGTTCAGCCCGTTGCGCTGTCATCCCAACCTCCTTGCCCCCACGCGCGCACACCCAGTTGTGAATCAGAGAAACAAATGCGTATCTTTGTGTCAAGATATCATTGCTGCGCCGAGATTGCCGTGGGGGTGGTGAATCCATGCAGAACCACAGCCTTGACCGCAATCTCGGCGAAGATACCGACCTCGAGCGCACCATCCTGGATACCGCGCGAGCGGTCTTCGAGACCTACGGCGTGCGTCGCGCGAACATCGAAGACGTCGCCGCCCGCGCCGGGGTCAGCCGCAGCACCGTTTACCGACGATTTCCGACCAAGGACGACTTGTTCGAACGCGTGGTGCGGCGCGAGGCCGAACTGTTCTTCAGCGCGCTCGACCAGGCCACCACGGGCTGCAACCCGCAGGAGGCCGTGATCGAGGCGTTCGCGCTCGGGGTGCTCCTGGTCCAGGACTCGCCCCTGTATTCGCGGATCGTCGAAAGCGAACCCGAGCTATTCGGGATGTTCTCCCGTTCGCATGTGTTTCCGATTCGCCAATTCGCCGACGGGATGGCCCATACCTTGCGGCGCTGCGGGGCCGAGATTCCCGAACCGGACCTGGCCGACATCGCCGACATCCTGCTGCGCGTAGCCCTCGGCATCATCGTTTTCCCCACCGACCGACTCGACACGTCGGATCCCGAGGCCGTCCGGGAGTACGCCGCTCGCTATCTGGTCCCGATCATCGGCCGCTAGCGGGGTTCGACTTGTCGGTGCCCTGAATTAGCCTGATGGTCGTGCCTGGTTTTTCTGGGACACCACGAACCCGATACGCCAGTTGCGGCGACACGGACATCGCCTACCAGGTGTTCGGCGATGGACCGATCGACCTGCTGTTGCTGCCCGGGCCGTCCATTCCGATCGACTCGGTCGACGCCGAGCCGTCGATGTATCGCTTTCACCGGCGGCTGGCGTCATTCGCCCGGGTGATCCGGCTCGACCAGCGTGGGATCGGGCTCTCGTCGCGCGTGCCCTCGACTGACGTGATCGGGCCGAAATTCTGGGCCAAAGACGTCATCGCGGTCATGAACGCCGTGGGATGCGAGCGGGCGACGGTCGTGGCGCCAGGGTTCACCGGAATGACCGGGTTGGTGCTGGCCGCCGACTACCCCGAACGGGTCAGCAGCCTGGTAATCATCAACGGCGCGGCCCGCATGTTGTACGCCCCCGACTACCCGATGGGCACCCGGGTCGAGACCCTCGACCCGTACACGACCGTCGCGATCGACCCGGATGCCGTCGATCAAGGCTTCGACATGCTGGGCATCATCGCGCCCAGCATCGCCGGCGACGACGCCTTTCGCGCCTGGTGGGACGCGGCCGGCAACCGCGCCGCCTCGCCCAGCATGGCCCGCGCAATGATCTTGAACATCCGGCAGGCCGACGTGCGCGACACGCTGACGCGCATCACCGCCCCGACGCTGATCCTGCATCGCAGGGACTCGGATTTCACCCCAGTCGCGCACGGTCAGTATCTGGCCGAGCACATCGCCGGATCGCACTTAGTCGAGCTACCGGGCGACGACACCCTGTACTGGGTGGGTAACACCGGGCCGATGCTCGACGAGATCGAGGAGTTCATCACCGGCATGCGCGGCGGCTCGGACGCCGAGCGTCTGCTCACCACGATCGTGTTCACCGACATCGTCGGCTCCACCGAGCGCGCCGCGATGCTGGGCGATGACCGGTGGCGCGATCTGCTGGACAACCACGACACCATCGTGCGTCACGAACTGCAGCGGTTCGGCGGGCGCGAAGTCAACACGGCAGGAGACGGATTCGTCGCGACGTTCAGCAGCCCGAGCGCCGCGCTTGCCTGCGCGGACGAAATCGTCGACGCCGTGCGGGTGCTCGGCATCGAGGTTCGGGTGGGCATTCACGCCGGTGAGGTGGAGGTGCGCGGCGCCGACGTCGCCGGCATGGCCGTGCACATCGGTGCGCGCGTGGCGGCACTAGCCGGACCCAGCGACGTATTGGTGTCCTCGACAGTGCGCGACATCGTCGCCGGCTCGCGGCACCGGTTCGCCGACCGTGGCGAAAACGCGCTCAAGGGCGTGCCGGGCCAATGGCGGTTGTGCGCCCTGGTACGCGAGCACGCGGTCGTCAACCGTTAACGAAGGTCACATTTTGGGCGGGTCGAGGCGCCCGGCGGGTCGGCGTAGGCTGCCATCGGGGGCCTGCGGGGAAGCTGAGGTGCCGGTGGCTCCCGGTTCGATTTTGGCCTACAGCTTGGTATTTGAACGAAGGGATACGCATGACCGACGTACACGTTTCGCTGCCTCCCGCGTTGCGCCGAGCGCTGGATCTACTCGCTGACCCGCCGGCGGACCCGGACGTCAGCAAGGGTTATCTCGATCTGCTGAGCGCCGCCGGGGACGAGGCTATCGCGAAAAATTCAGGTCCGATTCAGGCGGCGTGGGCATCACCGATCGGGTCGATGCTCTACGACAACGCCCAGGCCGTTTCGCGCCGGCTGATCAGCGCGTGGCAACACCCGGTCGAGTGGCTGAACATCCCGTCGGGCGGAACCGCACTGGACGTGGGCTCCGGTCCGGGCAATGTCACCTCTTCGCTGGCACGCGCCGCGGGCCCAGACGGGCTGGCCTTAGGCGTCGACATCTCCGAGCCGATGCTGGCACGGGCCGTCCGCAATGAAGCGGGCCCGCAAGTTGGGTTCATCCGGGCCGACGCACAACAACTTCCACTGCGGGACAACACCGTTGACGCGGTGGTCTCGCTGGCTGTGCTGCAACTGATTCCGAAACCGGCGGCCGCCCTCGCCGAGATCGCGCGGGTGCTGCGACCGGGCGGACGGTTGGCCATCATGGTCCCCACCGCCGGGCGCGCAGCTCGTTTGTGGCGGATGCTGCCCAACGTCGGAGCGCACGCGTTCGGCGATGATGAAATCGGAGACATCCTGGAAGACAACGGCTTCGCCAGCGTCCGGGTCAATACCTTCGGCACGTTCCAGTGGGTGCGCGGCAAAAACGGGTGATGAGTCTCAGTCGCGCTTCATGGCCGGGTGGCCGCGTGACAGCACCGGCAACAGCAACTCAGGTGGCGCGACCCGGAAAAGGGCCGATGCGACCCGGTTGACACGACCGGGGACGACGACGGCCTTGCCTGCCGCCAGACCGTCGATTCCGGCCTGCGCCACCTTCTCGGCGGGAATCCACATGAGCCGTGGTAAGGCGGCTTCGGCTTCTTCTTTGGAGAATCCCGCCGCCTCACCGAACCCGGTGTCCACCGGTCCCGGGCATAACACAGTCGCGCTGACGCCGGTCCCGCGCAGCTCGCCGCGCAGGCTGTGGGTGTAGGACAACACGAACGCCTTGGCGGCGCCGTACGCCGCCTGGCCGGGCAACGGACCGAACCCGGCGATCGATGCCACATTCAGCACGGCGCCTCGACGACGGTCGACCATTCCGGGCAGGAACCTGCTGCATAGGTCGACAACAGCGGCAACATCAACCTCGATGAGGTTAACTTCCTGCTCTGGAACGGATTTCGCGACCAGTCCGAGTGTCGAGAATCCCGCGTTGTTGATCAGGACGTCCGGAGTCAGGCCGAGCGCCGCGACCCGGTCGGCCAGACCCGCCCGCGCGGAGCGGTCGGACAGGTCGGCGGGCAGTGGGTGCGCTTGTGGGCCCAACCGTCCGGCGAGCTCTTCGAGACGGTCGGCGCTGCGGGCTACCAGCACAACTTGGTGGCCGCGCCGTGAAAGTATCTCGGCGAAGTGCTCGCCGATTCCTGATGAAGCGCCAGTGACGATGGCAGCGCGGTCGTGTCCCGGTGGTGGAAGAGCCATCAGTTTGCCCTCACTGCCCCGTTGAGGCCTGTGCGAGCATAGCGAGCTTGTCCATCGATTCGCGCAGCATCTCGGGCGTCGTCGAACGAGCCCTCTCCAGCCGGGTCCTGTCGGTGAGCGCGGTCCAGTCGTAAGTGTGGGTGACGTTGGTGAGCGTGGCATTGATCTCGTTGAGCTCCCAGCGCCATAGGTGGCCGGACGGCTGCTTTCCGGGTTCTGCTGGACACCAGGCGATCTTGCTGCCCTCGATGAATTCCACGACGTGGTTCTCCCGCACAGCACCATTGGTCAACGTCGTTTTGAACACGTCTCCGGCCTGGTGGACGCGCTGCCCCGGAGCCGACGAGGCCAGGTTGTTGTTGCCGTCCCAGCTCGGCTGGCTGGACGGTTCGGCGATTAGTTCGAAAATCCTCTCCGCGCTGGCAGAGATTGCGCGGGTGGCTCTGACAATGGTTTCGGGTTCGGTGTCGACCATATGGCAATCCAAACATGTTGAGCACGCTGCTGGGGGCCGGCATCTTGCCGACCCCCGAGCGGGTCAAACCTTCCGGTAGCGCAGCCCCGTCAGCTCGCGCGCAGCGCCTCGACCGGTCCGGACAAAGCCGCTTTGATTTGACGGGTCATATCATCGGCCAGCACCTCCGCGTCGCCACGCTCGATGCCATCGAGGATTTGCCGCGCTACGTCGCGCGGGTCGTTCTTCGGAACGTCGAAGCCGGTGGTCATCTCGGTGTCGGTGTAGCCCAGGTGCACGCCGGTGACCACCGTGCCCTGCTTCTCGAGCTCGATGCGCAGCGAATTGGTCAATGACCAGATGGCAGCTTTGGAGTCCCCGTAGCCACCGAAGCCACCCACCCAGGACAAGACGGAGCTGATGTCCACCAGGGCTCCGCCACCGTTGTCGGCCAAGACCGGCGCGAACGCCTTGGCTACCCGAAGTGCACCGAAGTAATTGGTCTCGAACACCGCCCGAACTTCCTCGATGTCACTGGTGAGCAGCTTGGACGCACCGAGGACGCCGGCGTTGTTGATGACGATGTCGGCGTTCGATGCCGTGACGGCCAACGCGGCAACTGAATCGGGCCTGGTGACGTCGAGCTCGACGCTCACGACACGAGGGTCTTCACTGGGCTTCGGCGCCCGCGCCGTGGCGTACACCTTGGCCGCGCCGCGCTGCAGCAACTCGTCCACGATGGCCTTGCCGAGTCCGCGCTGCCCGCCGGTGACCACGACGGTCGACCCTTTGATGTTGACCATGATCCGTTCTCCTTGACGTAGATAAAATAGCTTTGCCTCTGTCACGGTAATTGACCGGTTCGACATAGTCAAGTAGTCTTTGACTATGTCTTCTGCATGGTCTGCGTCACAGCGGTACGGACTTGCGCTGGCGCCCGGCGGCCTGGGGCTTGTCCAGGATTTCCTCAACACGATTGCCATCTACGACTATCCGGACCTGCTGGCCAACACCACGCTCGCCGACGCCTGGGCCGTTAACGCGGTGCGAACGTGGTCGGCCGTGCGCGACATCGACGCACAGCCACCGTCGTTGAACGAGACAGATCTATCGAGGCTGCGGGCGCTGCGCGGCACCATCACGAAGCTGGTCGCCGGCGAACCAGCGGACGGTCGGGGAACCGGATCTGTTTCCGCGTCCTTCGCGCTGTCAGATGCCGGCAACGTGCGGCTCGAGCCCATCGGTAGCGGCTGGCGCTGGCTGGCCTCGGCGCTCTGGGGCGAGATTCTGCTCGGCCAGCAGGAAGGGACGTGGCGACGGATCAAGCAATGCCACAACCACCACTGCGGGTCGACGTTCTACGACCGCTCGAAGAACAACAGCGGGGTGTGGCACGACGTGAAGACCTGCGGTAACGCCGCGAATCTGCGAGCTTCCCGAGCCCGTCGACGCGAACGCGAGCGCATGGCGGCAAGCACGACAGATACCGAGTCAACCGTTCCGCCAGAGCAGGCGGTATCGGTAGTAGAGGCCTCGCCGGATCACCGCCCCCGGTAGCACGTCATCGGCCACTCGTCGAATCTCACCGAGACTTTCGCGAGGTTCGGCGACAAGCACGCCTATGTTGCGCGTCTCGCGATGCAACCACGACCCCACGCGCGCGGCCGGCGGGCAGCCCACGTCCGGTCGGCAATGGTCTTGTTGGCCGAAATACCTACAACGGCCAGCTCCCCTCCGGGCCGCAGCATTCGGCGCGCCTTTTGTAGTGATTCGCGCAGCGGCAAGTGATGAATGCTGGCCACGAACGTGATGACATCGAAGGACCGCTCGTCCGCATCGAAGGTTTCGAACTGCATAAGCTCCACGGACGCGTTGCCACTCGACTGTGACCGCTCGCATGCACGCCAAATCGACGCCGGATCAGAATCCACGCCGACAACGCTGCGCGAGACCGCACCAATAGGCCTTCACCACAACCCACATCCAGGACGTTGCCGCAGTACCGTGCCGCGATATCGATCAGCCAGGGGTGGTAGGCGGCGTTATGGTTCCAGTAGTCATCCGGTGACCACGAATCTGCGTGACTAGGGATCAGCAGCGCTCAACGCCTCTACGCATCAGCCGCAAGTCAGTCCCCGCCGGGCGCGACTTGCTTCTCAGCACAGCCTGTAGCGCATCGCAGGCGCGCGCCTTAATGGGGGCGACTACGTCGAGGTTGGTAGGGCTCTGGTTGATCCAGGCCTGCAGTGCTGCCACGATCTCGATCCTTCGGTTGTTCGGCCGGTGAGCCGACTCATCGAATTCCACCGCGGCTCTTTTACCAATGTGCCGCGTGTTGGTAAACGTCACGAGAAGCGGTGTTGTGGTGTCGGGCACAACCGGAGTCAGTACGGCTGGCTCGTCACACGTCTGGCTTGCCTTTAGGCGCACCGGGACCGCTTCTGAACCGGCGGAGAAAGCCAAGCAGCCGATACGCCGGTACTGGCTTCGGCCAGTCGTCGGCCCGGAAATACGCGTCCGAGCCGCCGTCGACGAAAACAACGCTGCCGCAAAGGAAGTCAGCGGCATCCGACAACATGAAGCACATCCAGTCGGCCATATGCCGAACGTCGCCGAACCCACCGACCGGAATCGGGAAGGACCGAACCGCTTTGGCCTCGGTGGGATTCGACAGCTGCTCGGCCAGCAGCGGCGTCATGATGGCCCCGGGCGCAAGGGCATTCAGACGCACGCCCGAGCCCGCCCACTCGGGCAGTACCGCGTGCCGCCGAACCCAACGGCTGACAGCGATTTTCGATGCGGCATACATCATTGTGGGCGCGGCTTTACCGAAGAGCTTGACCGAACGCACCGCTTTGTCGGCGTCATGCGCAAGCAACGCTCGCACGGTTCGGCCGGGTACCGCGGGAACCGTCGTCGTGGAGTTGCTGGCGACGGCGACGACCTTGGCGCATTCCGCTGCGGCCAGCGCCGGTCGCCAGGCGGCGAGCAGCTCAACCACGCCGAGGTAGTTGACTTGGGCGATCTGACGCGGACGATCGGGGCTCGGTCCCGGGCCAAGTCCGGCGGCCAGCACCGCGCCATCAAGCTTGCCGGCCGAAGCGGCCAGGACGGCCTCGGCGGCCTCTTGACGTCCATGCGGTGTGGACAAGTCGGCGGTGACGTCGGCATCTTTGATGTCCACACCGATCACAGCGTGGCCTTCGCCCCGAAGCCGGTGTGCCGTCTCGCGGCCCATCCCCGATCCCGATCCGGTGATCGCGTAGGTGCCCATACAGATCTCCACTCCTCGTGGCGCAGTATGCCCGCTACCGTGGCGTCACGTCGTCATAGCGGCTCGTTCGACATCGAGGAGCTGCTCACCGCGTCGCTCCTCGTCGTAGGCTTTGCGCCCGCCCCGCAGACCGAACAGCCGTTTCGATATCAGCAGGTAGATCACGGCAGCCACATTGATGGTGAAGGTCACCACGCGAGTCATCGTGATGCCCTTGGCCAGATCGTGCATCTCCAACGGCAGGAAGACCGAGGTGGCTATCACCGCGAAGTACTCACCCCACCGCTTCAACAACCACAGGCCGACGCCTTCGACGACCTCCAGCAGCGCGTAGGCGACCAGCATCAAGGTCAGCAGGGCCAGGGTGGATGGCTTGGCGGCCAGCGCCTTTTCCAGTTCATGCACAATCGTCATCTGATCGACCTTGAATCCCGCCGCGCGGAAAATCGGCAGGTCGCGATCGAGGGTGGCCTGGATGGCGCCCCGCGCACCGCGAAACTTCCACACCGCGTACGCCGCGAGGGCAATCACCACCGCGCGGAACAAGCGTTCCACCGCGAGTGTGCGAATGATGATGGCCTGGCGTAAGGCCTTGCCGCGCATGATCATCGGCGCATCTTCGGCATGGCCACGTGCATGTGGCTCGCCAATGGTGAATTCACCGCAACGCAGGCAGCGCCACACTTCGCCCAGTCCGGTGGTGCCGCTCAGCCGGTCAGCGAGTGCCTTCTCGTCAGGCGCATACGTGACGTGTCCTGCGAGCGCGCAGGTAACCAACTCCCACCGATTGATGCCGCGATCTTTGCGCATGGCCGATCATTCAATGCGGGCGGTGAGCCGCGCAAGAGGGCGCGCACAACGACCGTCAGAAGCGGAGCTTACTGCGCGCACGCTGGGCCGTGGGGCGCACAGCCCCCAGAAGTCCGGTGAGCTCGGCGACGGGGATCTCGTCGAGGTGTTCGACCACCGCGATGATGTCGGCACGCAGTGCCTTGTCAGAGAAGGGTTCGGCAAGCCAATGGAACTTGTCCACGACACGTTCCCACGACATCGGCCTGGTGGGTGATCCCTCGTAATCGGACTCCTCGCGGCGAAATTCCCGCCCGTCGTGGGTAATCACGTGCACCCGCGCCGCTGTGCGTTGCGGGTAGTCCGCGGTCAGGTCGGCGGCCGGCTTGACGTCCACCCGTGACAGCAGGTCCTGGACATCGCTGCGCAGGACCCGTTCGGTCTCAAGCTGTTCGGGACCGACTCCACCATCGAGCAGGGCGACCGCGCTCAGGTACTTGAGGTTGTAGTCGGCCTGCTCTTTGGTCCGCGGGTGGTCCTTGTCGCCGTAGGCGCCGCCACCGGCGATGTCGTATGCACCCTGAAAGACCTCGAGACTCACTCGCGCGACGTCATCGCCGCGCAGATCGTTGTCGGTGCGAATCGCCAAGACCGCGTCGATGATCGCCTGTCCGTGGATCAGTGAGCAGTACTGCTTGAGGTAGGTCTGCTCGACACAGGTCAGTTCTCGGACGCTGGTGTGGAAATCAATCGGCTGATCGAACAGCTGCACCAACCCGTGCGGACCGTCGAACAACGACTTGGGCCCGGTGATGCCGCGGCCGGCCAACATCGTCGCGTAGACCGCGCGCATGCCGGTGATGGCTGGCGAGATGCCCTTCCAGTTCGAAACCGGTTCAGCGTGCACGGCCGCAAGGGACACGTTGTCGGCCGCGGAGCTCGCGATGGCGTCCGCGGTGTGTTCGGCGTCTAGCCCAAGCAGCTTTGCCGATCCGGCTGCAACCGAGATCGCCAGCTGCAGTGCATGATTGAGCCCTCGCGCCATGACGGGAACCTGTGCACTGAAGCGGCACTGGATCTCGTAGGCGACCGCGAGGGCCAGCAGGAAATCCGCTCCGCTGGCGTCGACGTGTTCGGCTAGGGCCAGCACCGCACCGAAGTTGTCAGCGGGGTGGCACAGTCCCCCCGCCGTCAGATAGGTGTCGAGCAGATCGGGGTAGCGCACCAGCACCGAATTGAAGAATGTGGCCTGATCCACCGACGCCCGTCCGCCACCGACAAGCGTTGCCGTGCGGACGCCACTGAATTGGTCGGTGTGTTCGCGGATCGTCGCGATGAGCTCGCCGTCCAATGACCCGACGGCGCAGGCGATGCTGTCCAGCACATTGCGTTTCAGCAATGCCCGGGGCCGTTCGCTCAGGTCCGCCTGTTCGGCGCCGACGACAAAGCCGGCAAGATCATCCACAACGTACTTATGTGCCATGACTTTTCGCCTTCACGCATCGGTACTTCCTACTGAAGCGCAGCGCAGCTGCCGCGGTTGCATACGGCGAGCTTAGGCGTGCCCTAGACGGCGCGATTTGCCGCTTCCGTCTGCGGTTGAGATTCGCTGATAGCCGTCGTTTCGTCGGTGATCTTTTTCCCGATGACGCGGATCTGCCGCGCGCTGAGCGGGCACAGCGGATGCACGGCCAGCATCAGGGCAACTTGTCGGCGATGGTCGAAAACCGGTGCGGCAATCGTCACGACGGGCTGTTTCCGGCGGCCTGGATTGTCGTCGGAGAGAAAGCCGATGGTGGTGAACTCGACGAGCAACTGGTCCAAGATGTGCCGCACCGGAGTCGGCATTTCGTTGCTGTCCAGCGTGCCCACCACCTGGACGGCTTGTGCCAGCGCGGGCGTTGTCCAGTCGACGTCAAAACCACGCTTGCGGGTGTGCTCCAACACGAGTTCCAGCCGCCGCGTGCGATCCGCATTGCTGCCCGCCCCTCGACGGATCCACGCGCGTTGTTCCTCGTCGGTGTCCCAGGCCGCGAGCGCGACGCCGAACGGCGGGGCATACGGGATGCGATCACCGGGTACTCCCGACGGCTGGGTGGCGGGGTCCCCCTCGAAGGCCGTGACCACCAGTGAATCGCCAAATCGCTCGACCACAGAGCCGGCGTAACCGACCTCGCCGGAGAGTCTGAGCGCCGCGGAACGAGCGGCGTGAGCGAGCGGTCGAGCGGTGTCCATCCGCGCGCCCACCACGGCTAGCGCGGGGCCGAGAGTGAAGGTCTTCGTGGCCGGATCGCGGCTGGCCCACCCACGATCACACAGCGTCTTGAGAATCGCGTGTGCCGTCGCCTGGGTGAGATCGAGCTCGCGCACGACGTCGGAGAATCGCAGCCGCGCGTTTCCGGACCGTGCCAGGAGCTCGACAACGTCGAGTACCCGGGCGGTGGGCGCCGACGACGATCCGCGAATGTCTTGACTCCTTTGCAAGGGGATTCCTACAGTTATTGCGAACATTCGAGATTATATATCGATTATTCGAGAAATTTGAGAGGCTGACGATTGCGCGCTGTGGTGCTGAGAGACGGCCGGTTGCAGGTCCGCGAGACGCCGGACCCGAAACCCGGTCCGGGTGAGCTATTACTGCGGACGCTGAGCACCGCGATCTGTGCGTCGGACGTCCATTTCATGGACCACCCGGAACTCGCTATCGACGACCCGACTGGCCGCTCGCTGTACGACACGCACCGCGATATCGTGCTGGGCCACGAATTCGTCGGCGAGGTGGTCCGGCATGGACCCGGCTGCACGGACCAGTTTGACGTCGGCTCACGGGTGACGGCCATGCCGGTTCGCCTGGTGGACGGTGGCGCCGGCGGCATGCGGATCATCGGCCAGCATCCCGAAGCGCAAGGCAGTTTCGGTGAGCTGCTGGTGGTTTCGGAAGTGGCGGCCAAGCCGGTCGCCGGCGACGTCTCCAGCGATGCCGTCGCGCTGACGGATGCATTCGCGGTCGGCGAGTTCTATGTCAGGTCTGCGCAGATGCGCGAGGGCGAGGTCGCCATCGTCATCGGCGCCGGAGCGATCGGACTCTCGGCCGTCGCCGCGTTGGCCAGCCGCGGAATCGAGCCGATCATCGTCGCCGACTACAAGTCCGACCGCCGTGAGCTGGCCCGCGATCGCTTCGGCGCGCACGTCGTCGATCCCGCCGAGAAGTCGCCGTTCGATGCGTTCCGGGACGTGCGCGCCGAACGCGGTGTGCCTGGACCGGCGGTCGTGTTCGAGTGCGTCGGCGCCGCCGGGCTTATCCAGAACCTCGTCGAATCCGCTGATATGGCGACCCGGATCTACTGCGCGGGCGGCTGGTACACCGGTGACACGCTGGACATCACCACCGCCACTCGTCAAGGCGTCACAATACAATTCGGCGGCGGACCCCACCCACAGGACTGGTACGGAACACTGGAGGCCATCGCGTCCGGACGGCTGGACCCGCTGCCCAGCGTCGGCAAGATCATCGGCCTCGACGATGTGCCGGCCGCGCTCGACCTCGCCCGCTCCTCCGACGGCCCGCCGCGTATTGTGGTCCACCCCAACGGAGACATCCAGTGACCGAACGAGAAGACCGCCAAGACATCTCAGATCTGCTGGTGCGCTACGCCACCGGGATCGACCGACGCGACTGGGCGCTGTTTCGCACCGTATTCACCGACGACTGTGAACTCGACTACGGCGTGATCGGCGTGTGGACAGGGGTCGACGCCGTCACGGATTTCATGGAGCGGGTTCACGCGATTGCAGGGCACACAATGCACCGGCTGAGCAATCAGGCCATCACCGTCGACGGTGACAAGGCTGCGGCCCGCACCTACATCGACGGGCTGATCATGGCCGGCGACAACAAATCCGGCGTCAACGCGATCGGTTTCTACGACGATGACATCGTCCGTACCACCGATGGATGGCGCATAGCGCGCCGCCGCTACACCCAGGTACGGCTGACTACGGTGGGGAGCCCTTAGGTGACATTCGCAACCAAGTACGGACCGTGGGCGGTCGTCGCCGGTGCCTCCGACGGCGTGGGAGCCGCGTTCGCTGCGGGACTTGCCGAGCGCGGCGTCAACGTTGTGCTGCTGGCGCGACGGCAAGCGGTGCTCGATCAGGTTGCGGCCGAGATCAATTCGAGGACTTCCGTCCAAACCCGCACGCTGGCGGTCGATCTTGCGGAACCCGGCGCGGCATCGGCGATCGCGGCGGCCACCAGCGACCTGGAGATCGGCTTCCTCGTGTACTGCGCGGGTGCCGACCCAAACTTCATGCCGTTCCTTGCCAATCCGATCGAGGCCGCCGAGGCGATGGTGCAACGCAACTGCACGGTGCCGATGCAACTCTGCCACCACTTCGCGCCTGCCATGGTCGAGCGAGGCAGCGGGGGCATCGTCATTTTCGGGTCGGGCGCCGGATTGGCCGGCGGACCGAACATGGTTGCCTACGGCGCCTCCAAGGCATTCGACATGGTCTTCGCCGAAGCACTATGGGCCGAACTACACGACAAAGGCGTCGACGTCCTGGGCCTCATCCTGGGCAAGACCAATACACCGGCATTGCGGCAACTCGAATACAGCCGCGGCCAGATCAGCTCGCCCGACGACCCGCCGCCAGGCGCCGCCGCCGTGGAGGACGTCATTGCCGAGGCCTTCGAGAACCTGACCAATGGCCCCACCTGGATGGTGGGCGAAGACATGCGCGCCGCCCTGCAGATGATGGCGTCACTGACCCGCAATCAGATCGTCGCGCTCTTCACCCAAGCCGCGGCCGCGGCAATGGGACCTGGATAACTAGCGCTTGGGTGCGCGCGGCGGAACCTCGGGCGCCGGCAGTGCGTCGAAGCGGATGTTGATACCTGAGCTATCCGTGCCCGACGCGCGCGCGGCGCGTGACGGCCGCCGGGATGCCGCGCACGCCGCTGCGGGGCTCGCGCAAAACCGCACCACAACACCGAGAGCAGGTTTGCCAAAGTTTCGGATCAGCGTAGCCGAACTTTTTAGATTGCCGGTGTGGCCAGCAAAGACGGGGTGTCGCACGGCATAACTTTGCTTATCCACGACGTTGCTGGCGTGGACACCGTCGGGTAGCTTTGTAAGGCAGTTCGCCCGGCCCGCGAGCCGAAGCAAAACCAATGATCGGCACGCCCGGACCGAAGGATGACATGCTCGCAACAGGCAGGCCCGCCGCCCCGGCCGCGACGGCGTCACGCTCGCCGCGTCGGACACTGACCCGTTCGGCGCTTATCACCGCGATATTCATCGTCCCGGCGGTGGTGGTGCGAGTCGTTGGCCTGCACCCAGACCCCGTCGCCGCCCTGCTGATCTTTGGGGCTGCGGTCGTGGCGGCCAGCTTCGTACTGGCGTGGGCGGCCGAGGCCGCACAGATCGATGTCTCCGGCGGGCTTGCGATCGCGATATTGGCGCTGATCGCAGTGCTGCCCGAATACGCAGTTGACCTGTACTACGCGTACGTGTCTGGCCACAATCCGGATTACACCCAGTACGCCGCGGCCAACATGACGGGATCCAACCGGCTGCTGATGGGCCTGGGCTGGCCGGTAGTGGTGTTGGTCAGCATTGCCGTGGCGCGCAAGGCCGGCGCCGATAAGCCCGCCGGTTTGAGGCTGGAGCCAGCCAATCGCGTCGAACTCGGATTCCTGCTCATTGCCGGTGTGATCGCGTTCGCGATACCGGCGAGTGGCCAAATCCACCTGGCGCTCGGGTTGACGCTGCTGGCCTGGTTCGGCTTCTACCTCTACAAAGTCAGCCACGGCGAGGTGGAGGAGCCCGACCTGATAGGTACCGCCGCCGCGCTCGGGGAGCTACCCGACCGCACTCGGCGGATCGCCGTCGTCGGCCTCTTCGTGGCGTCCGGCGCGATAATCCTGCTGTGCGCCAAACCGTTCGCCGACAACCTGGTCGCGGCGGGCACCGAGTTGGGCATCGACCGGTTCCTGCTGGTCCAGTGGCTCGCCCCGTTGGCCTCCGAAGCCCCCGAGTTCATCATCGCGACAATCTTCGCCGCCCGGGGCAAGGGCACGGCGGCCATCGCCACGCTGATCTCGTCCAAGGTGAACCAGTGGACGCTGTTGATCGGATCCTTGCCGGTGTCCCACATGCTGGGAGGCGGCGGATTCTCCCTGGTGCTCGACTCCCGCCAGATCGAAGAGGTGCTCCTCACCGCCACCCAAACTCTGATGGGCGTTGCCCTGATCCTGGCGCTGCGCTTCAACCGCGCCGCGGCCTGGGCCCTGCTGGGGTTGTTCGTCGTCCAGTTCCCGGTCGCCTCGACCCAGGGGCGATTGCTGCTCTGCGGTGTCTACACCGCGGTGGCAATCGCGGGGCTGATCATCAACCACGGCCACCTGGCTGCCACCGTCCAGGCGCCGTTCGTCGGGAGGGCGATCCGTCACAGCGGTCACCCCCACCAGTCGTTGGAGGGTTCCGGACTCCCGACATAGCGGCGCGATGGCTTGTATAACATCGCGAGCTGACTAGCGACTCGGATTTGGAGCGGCAGTGGCTCGAGAATTGTTGACCGTCATCGGCGTGGGAGGCATGGGTCAAGCGATTGCGCGGCGCCTGGGCGCCGGCAAGATCGTGCTGCTGGCCGACTACAACGAGGGGACGCTAGCGGCGGTGGCCCAATCGCTGGCCGCAGATGGCCATCACGTCGAAAGCCGTCGCGTCGATGTCTCGTCACCCGAATCGGTGCACGGGCTCGCCGAGTACGCGGCATCACTCGGCAGCGTGACACAGGTGGCGCACACCGCCGGACTCTCCCCGTCACAGGCCTCCGCCGAAGCGATCCTGGCCGTCGATCTGCTCGCCGTCGCGCTGGTGTTGCAGGAGTTCGGTGAAGTCGTCGCGCCGGGTGGAGCGGGTGTGGTGATCGCCAGCATGGCCGGCCACATGTTCCCCCCGCTGACCGCCGACCAAGAGCGGGCGTTGGCCCATAAACGGCCGGGCGAATTGTTGCAGCTGGACTTCATTAGCGGTATCGAGGACCCGAACTGCGCCTATCCAATCGCCAAGCAGGCCAACCACATTCGAGTTCGGGCTGCCAGCGCCCATTGGGGCCGGCGGGGTGCCCGCATCAACTCGATCAGTCCCGGCATCATCTCTACACCCATGGGACAGCAGGAGCTTGCCTCCCCGGTCGGTGACGGCATGCGAGCGATGATCGCCATGTCGGCGACCGGGCGCCTCGGAACTCCGGAGGACATCGCCTCGGCCACCGCGTTCTTGCTTGGCCCTGACGCCTCCTTCATCACCGGTACCGACCTGCTCGTCGACGGTGGCGTCATCGCGGCGGTCAAGTCGGGCTGTAGCAGTTAGGAAAGCGCCGTCACCCGAGGTGGTACAAGTCCGCTGACCACGAGGGAAACGCTTTTCAATCGCTAATCCGTGAAGGCTCGCGACGCGAAGCGGGGACGGCCGCGAGCGAGTCGCCCAGGGTCCACACGGCAACCCCGATCAGCACAAGATCCTTCAGCAGGAATTGACCGGGTAGCGCCGACAGCACGGGAAGGCCGGCCGCGTGGTTCGCGACCACCCCTGGCGTGGTGAACAAAAAGCTCAGTGTCCCCAAGAACAGCACCACCGCCAGCATGCTGCCGGCCGCCGATGCCCGCGGCCATACCGGCCGCAGCGCAATGAGAAGCGCGGCAACGATTTCCATCGTCCCCAGCCCGCGCGCGACGGTGGTGACGCTGACCACGTCATAGATCCAGCTCATCAGCGGACTGTGCTCGATGAGCACCCGGGATTCCATCTTCACGTACTTCCCGAACCCGATCCAGGCCAAGACGACTACCAGGCCGTAACGGCCGATCAGCTGTCCGCATCTGGTGAACGACTGCGCCACGCGGTGCGATGTTGGGCCAGAGGTCGGGCTGTGGTCGATCATCGAGGAGAATCCTTCCGGCGATGCGTGTTGAGGGCAATTGTTCCTACAGGACACGATTGACGCCTTGATTGGGTTCAGTGACCCAATCGCTCGAGCCCGGCGACGACGAGCCGTAGCCCGAACGCGAACTCCTCCTCCAGCGGAACGGGGAGATCGTCGGCGACGGTAACCGTCGCCGGATAACGAGACGGATCAAGCCCATGAAAGGCCGCCGACAGCTCGGCGTCTTGCTGGCCGTTGGCCGCCGGCCCGGAGAGTTGGATCGCGAAGCCAAGCACATAACGGGCAAGCGTCGCGTAGGCGTGGGCGGCGACCACCGGCGGAAAGCCGTTGCCGAGAAGGACCGTCAGACATAGTTCGCGGTTGGCCAGTGCATTGGGCCCCATCGGGGTGTATTCGATCAGCAGGGCTGCGACATTGCCGTGTCGGCCCAGCGCATCAAACATGTGCTGCGCGAACAAGGTACAGGCTTGTTGCCAGGGCAGCTCGGCAATCGCGTCCGCGTCGAGGTCGACTTCCCCCAGTATGTGGTCGATCACCATGGAGATCAATTCTGAGCGGTTGGAAAAGTGACGATAGAGCGTCGCCGTGCCCGATCCCAGGCGCTGCGCCAGCGATCGCATCGACAGCGCCTCGGCGCCCTGCTCGTCAAGAAGCTCCAC